>DASPSF010000028.1:0-18413 GCA_035624075.1 Steroidobacteraceae bacterium
GCTCAGTTGGATAGAGCATCAGGCTTCGAACCTGAGGGTCGGGAGTTCGAATCTCTCCGGGCGCGCAAATTAGCTAAGCAGGCGAGCACCCGGTGAACCTCACCCGGAATTGGACGGGTGAGAACTCCCGACCGCCGCCGCAGGCGGCGCGGGGGTTCGACTAACCTGGGGAGTCTTCGAGCCAGGTTGGACGCACGCGGTTCGACGCGTGCGGTCCCGAGCGTCAGCGAGGGACGAGGCCGCGTCCGCGGCCGAGCAATCCGTCCGGGCGCGCGAATTCGATATGAGGCACCCCTCAGCTCCAGCGCTGTCAAACAGCCCTGGAGGTTCAGAAACGAGCACTTACCGCGCGGTCGCGCCGATCAGCATACGAGCGGTCGCGCTCTTTGTCCGCGCCTTCGGGCTGCTGAAGTATGTCGCCCGGGCACCTGGCGCATCGGCTCGCGCGCGCGTCGCGCGCGACTCGTCTCGCCCTCGAGCCCGGGGACGCGAGCGGTCCCGGGCCCGGAGGTCGCTGGAGCCGTCCAGCGGACGCGCACCCAACTGAGCGCCCGGCCCGCTCGACAGGGATGGCGGCGACTTTTATGGTAGCCGCGTGATCCCGGTGCCTCACCTGGCGGGGCTCGATCTTGCACTCGCGGTCGCGATGGGCGTGGGACTCGCGGCGGCGGCGGGCTTTCGTGTCTTCCTGCCGATGCTGGTGCTCAGCATCGGCGCGTACAGCGGACATCTCACGCTCACCAGCGGCCTCGCCTGGCTCGGCACGCCTGCGGCGCTCGTGATGCTGAGCGTGGCGGCAGCGGTGGAGGTCCTCGCCTACTACGTTCCAGGCGTGGACAACGTTCTCGATGTCATTGCAGGGCCCGCAGCGCTCATCGCCGGCACGGTGGTGTCGGCTGCGGTCATGACGGATCTGCCGCCAATGGTGAGGTGGACCACGGCGGTGATTGCCGGCGGGGGCGCCGCCGGGGTGATCCAGGGTCTCACCTCGCTGCTGCGCGCGAAGTCCACGCTGATGACAGCCGGATTCGGCAATCACGCGATCGCGACCGGTGAGCTCGCCGGCGCGCTCATCGTCTCGCTGCTGGCGCTGGTCGCGCCCCTGGCCGCGGTTGCCGTCGCGGTCCTGTTCTCCTGGTTTGCCGTGCGGCTGCTGCGCCGGCTGTTCCGCAAGCAGCGCCCCGCAGGCTCATCCCCGCCGGATTAGCTGGCGAGACCCGCCCTCCGGGCGCGCAAACATAACTACGTATTGAGATTGTGTATTGCGCGCTTATGCTCGGCGAAGTCTCAGCGCCCGGTAGCGGTTGATGCCCGATACACTTTTTCTGCTGCGCCTCGAGCATGGAAATCTGAGCAGGCTGCTCGGGTTGATCGAAGATCAACTGGCGGCTGCCGACGCAGGCGCGCCAATGGACACGGAACTGCTGAGCCTCGCGTCCGAGTATTTCTCAGACTATCCGGACCGCTGTCATCACCCGAAGGAAGACCTCGTCTACCGGTTATTGGGTAAACGCGATCCGGATGCGTGCTCGGGCCTGCGCGACCTGATCGCGGACCACCGTCGGCTTCACGAGCTTTGCGAGGCGTTCAGCGCGGCGGTGCAGCGCGTGCGCGAACAGCCGCAGGTCACGGAGGCAGGTGTGCGGGAAACGATCCGGGAATTCACGCAGCATTATCGGCAGCACATGTGGAACGAGGAACAGCAGTTCTTTCAGCTGGCCGAGAGACGACTGACCAGGGGCGACTGGGCCAGCCTCGACTTCGCGATGTTCGACCGGGATGACCCGCTGTTCGACCATGCGGCGGAGGAGCGCTTTGCGGCTTTACGGCAGCGGATCGAGGCGACCGCCGAGCGGGGGAAAGCGCGGCGTTCGATACTCGAAGGTGCCAAGATACTGCCCGCCCTCTCCGGGATTGAGAGCTTCAACGATTTGATGAAATCGGCGGCCCAGCCCTTCCGCCTCGCCCGGTTCGCGGCGGGCGGCTACGCGCTCGAGCGTGACGGCGAGCTGTCCCTCTATCTCCCTGACTGCCCGGAAGAGCGAGCCGCCTGGTGTGCGTACTGCTATCTGTGTGGCTTGGGCTGGCCTTCGGCCCGGCATTAGATCGGGCGCCTTTACTCGCGGCGGCAGCTCCGTAAGCTATCCGCCATGACCAAAGACATCGAGCAGGAGCTCGACACCATCTTCGCCCACCACAATGCGCGCGTAGCGCAGGCCCGCAATGAGACGGCCGGCAAGGCCGCGACCGGGGAGGATTTCACTCTGGCCGCGGCAAGCTGCCTCGCCACTCTCATCACTCCTGCCCTGCAGCAGATGGCTCAGGCGTTGAATGGACGGGGCGTGGCGGCGCGGGTGGTGAGCGAGGCAGGCGAGACGCGCATCGACATTCCCGTTAGCCGGCACGCGCGCCTCGGCCACGGCTTCGGCGGCTACCCGTACCTCCGGGCACGGGTCGACAGCCAGACGCAGCGAATCCGCTTCGAGCGCAACACCTCCGACAGTCGTGGCAGCAACGCGCTGGGCGATTACACGATCGCGGAAGTCAGCGCGGAGCGGGTGAAGGCGCTGGTGCTCGATCTGGTCCGGGTACTGTACGGGCCTTTCTAGGGGGAGCCGGCCTTTCCCGGCCACATCCGCGACAGCACCCCGTCGCGCCTCACGAACTGGTGCCAGAGCGCCGCGAGCGCGTGCAGGCCGGCCACGGTAAACAGCGCATACGCGAGATAGCCGTGAATGTCTTCCGTCGGTCCGAAAATCGCGCGGTTCTTCTGCACCCCGAAGTCCAGTCTGAAGAGTCCGAAGTCGAACACGCGCCCGTGCCAGATGAAGGTCACGATGCCGAGCACCGGGATGACGAACAAGAGCGCGTACATCGAGAGGTGCACCGGCCGCGCCAGGGCGCGCGAGAGCTCGCCCGCCTCGGCTGGCAGCGGCGGCGGCGGGTGCCGTGTGCGCCACCAGAGCCGCGCCATGAGCAGCACCCACAGCGCGAGCCCGCAAAGCGCATGGATATTGATCCAGAAGCTCTGCGTACCCTTCGGCCAGGAATCGTGCAGCAGGCCCAGCACACCGACGATCACCACCAGCACGGCCATGCTCCAGTGAAATCGGATGGCGCCGCGGTCGTAGCGAACCATATAGCGCTAGTCTAACCTGATGAGCAGACGAACCTCGCCGCCGGCGAACGCAGCCGACCGGCCCCGCTGCCGCTGGGCGCGCGCTGCGGACCCCGAAATGCAGCGCTACCACGATGAGGAATGGGGCCGGCCGGTACACGATGACCGCCGGCTGTTCGAGATGTTGATTCTCGAGGGCGCCCAGGCGGGCCTTTCCTGGTCGACGATCCTGCACAAGCGCGCCGGCTATCGCCGCGCGTTCGCGCGCTTCGCTCCGCGCAGCGTGGCGCGCTTCGATGCGCGGCGCCGCGCCGCGCTCATGCGCGACCCCGGCATCGTCCGCAACCGGCTCAAGATCGACGCCACCATCAGCAACGCACGCGCCTTCCTCGCGCTGCAAGGCGAGCTCGGCTCCTTCGACCGCCACCTCTGGGGCTTCGTCGCGGGCAAGCCGGTGGTCACTCATCGCCGCCGCGGCAGGCCTCCGGCGCGCAGCGCGCTCAGTGACCGCATCTCGAAAGATCTCGCCCGGCGCGGCTTCCGCTTCGTCGGCACGACCATCATCTACGCCTACCTGCAGGCCGTCGGGGTCGTCGACGACCACGAGTTCGACTGCTTCCTCGGCGGCCCTTAAGATAGCGGTCCTTTTCAACCGGTCCGGGAAAACCAAGTATGAAAGCTCTCCTTGCCTTTGCAGCCACGGCGGCGCTCTCGGCCGGCGCGGCCTTTGCCGATTGCGCCTACCCCGCCGCCCCCGAGAAGCTCCCGGACGGAGCCACCGCGACGCTGCAGGACATGCTCGCCGGACAGAAGGCGGTCGGCGAATACAACAAGGCCGTCAACGACTACGTGGCGTGCATCGACAAGCAGCTCGAGGACAATCTCGCCAAGGCCGGTGACAAGATCAAGCCGGAGCAGAAGGCGGACATGCAGCGCGTCGAGACCCAGAAGCACAACGCCGCCATCGATCAGCTGCAGAGCCTCGCCGACCGCTTCAACGAACAGGTGAAGGTCTTCAAGGCCAAGTCCGCGGACGCCAAGAAGCCCTGAGTGCTGACGCCCGTTGAAGCCGATGCGCTGATCGGGCAGCACCTGCAGTGCCTGCCGATCGAATCGCTGCCGCTCGCGCAGTGCGCCGGCGCCGTGCTGCGCGAGAATATCTACGCCGAGCGCGACGAGCCGCCCTTCGATCGCGTGATCATGGACGGCATCGCGCTCGACAGTCGGGCCGTCGCCGCAGGCCGGCGCGCCTTCCGCGTGCAGGCGACGCAGGCGGCGGGCGATCCGCCGCTCACCCTCGCCGCCAGCAGCGCCTGCATCGACGTCATGACGGGCGCGGTCCTGCCGGCGGGCTGCGACAGCGTGGTGCCGGTCGAGGAGCTCACGGTTACCGACGGCGAGGCGGTGTTCGGCACCGCGGTGCCTGTTACGCCGTGGCAGAACGTGCACCGCCGCGGCACTGACACCCGTCAGGGGACGCTGCTGGTCTCGGCGGGCACGCGGCTGCGCGCGCCGGAGATCGCCATCGCGGCCGGGGCCGGTATGGCGCGCATCCGCGTCAGCAGTCAGCCGATGCTCGCCGTGATCTCGACGGGCAACGAGCTGATCGAGCCCGGCGAGCCGGTGCTCGCCCATCAGGTGCGCCGCTCCAACGCCTATGCGATCGTGAGTGCGCTCCGCGAGCACGGCTTTCAGCGCGTCGCGGACGATCACATCCAGGACGATGCCGAGGAGCTGCGCGAGCGCCTGCGGTTTCACCTCGAGACGCACGACGTGCTGGTGCTGTCGGGCGGCGTCTCCATGGGCAAGTTCGACCTCGTGCCGCAGGCGCTCGAGGAGCTCGGCGTGCGCGCGGTCTTTCACAAGGTGGCGCAGCGGCCCGGCAAACCGCTGTGGTTCGGCGTGGCGCCCTCGGGAGCGGCGGTGTTCGGACTCCCGGGCAATCCGGTCTCCACCCTCGTGTGCCTCGCCCGCTACGTGCTGCCCGCGCTTTTCGCGAGCCTCGGCCAGCAGCCGCCGGCGCCGGAGCGTCTGGCGCTCGGCGCGCCGGTCACGGTCAACTCGCCGCTCACGCACTTCATGCCGGTGCGGATCGAGGGGGACGACTGGGGGCGCCCCTGGACGATGCCCGCCCCGACCAACGGCTCGGGCGACTTCACCTCCCTGGCGGGCACCGACGGATTCGTCGAGCTGCCGCCGGGCCCGAATACCTACAAGAAAGGCTTCGTTACGCGGCTCTACCGCTGGTCGTAACGGCGGGTTCAGCCCCTCTTCGGGTCCCCCTTTCCGCCAATAGCCAGCCTGCGCGTGCCGTCCCATACTTGAAACATGTCCGCTCCGGAAGTCATCGTTCCCCTCACCCGGCGGGCCGCGCCCCGGGACACGCGCGCGCGTCCGATGCGCGACCTGCGCATCTCGGTGATGGACCGCTGCAACTTCCGTTGCCCGTACTGCATGCCGCGCGAGACCTATCACGAGAAGTACCGCTTTCTCGGCTCGCACGAGCGGCTGTCGTTCGATGAGATCGTGCGCCTGGCGCGGCTGTTCGTGCACCTCGGTGTGCGCAAGCTGCGCCTCACGGGCGGCGAGCCGCTGCTGCGCGCCAACCTGACCGACCTGATCGGCGACCTCACCACCATTCCGAACGTCGAGGACGTCGCGCTCACCACCAACGGCGTGCTGCTGGGAAAGTACGCGAGCGAGCTCAAGGCGGCGGGTCTGAAGCGCATCACCGTCAGCCTCGACAGCCTCGACCCGGCGGTGTTCGCGCGCATGTCGGGCGGCTTCGGCAGTCCGGCCGAAGTGCTCGACGGCATCGAGCACGCCCGGCGTGCCGGCCTCGAGCCGATCAAGATCAATGCCGTGGTGCAGCGCGGAGTCAACGACCACACGGTGCTCGAGCTCATCGAGCGCTTTCGCGGCAGCGGCGTGATCGTGCGTTTCATCGAGTACATGGACGTCGGCAACCGCAACCACTGGCGCTCGGAGCTGGTAGTGCCGTCGAAGGAGCTGGCGGCGCGCATCGCCGCGCGCTGGCCGCTCACCTCGCTCGAGCCCACCTATCGCGGCGAGGTGGCCGAGCGTTACGCCTTCACCGACGGCCAGGGCGAGGTCGGCTTCATCTCCTCCGTATCGCAGCCCTTCTGCGGCGACTGCTCGCGCGTGCGGCTCTCCTCCGACGGCATGCTCTACACCTGCCTGTTCGCCACTCACGGCACCAGCCTGCGCGATGCGCTGCGCGGCGGGGCGAGCGACGATCAGCTGCTCGAGCTCATCGGCGACGTATGGCTGGCGCGTGCTGACCGTTACAGCGAGCAGCGCGCCATCCTGCCGCACGGCGCGGACGAGCCGCGCAAGGTCGAGATGTTCTACATCGGTGGTTGATGCGGCGGCCGCGGCTTTCGCATCTCGACGCGCGCGATCGCCCCGCCATGGTGGATGTCGGCGCCAAGGAGGTGACGGCGCGTACTGCGGAGGCCGAGGCGCGTATCCGCCTACCACCCGCGGTGGCCCGCGCGCTGCGTGCCAGCGGACACCGCACCAGGAAGGGCCCGGTGTTCGATACCGCGATCCTCGCTGGCGTCATGGCGGCCAAGCGCACCCATGAGCTGATCCCGTTCTGTCATCCGCTGCCGCTCGAGAACTGCCAGATCGAGATCACCCAGCGCCGCGGCGGCGTGCTCGCGGTGCGCTGCCGGGTGGCGGTGCACCACCGCACCGGCGTCGAGATGGAGGCGCTCACCGGCGCCGCGGTCGCGGCGCTCACCATCTACGACATGTGCAAGGCGCTTTCCCACGACATCGAGATCGAGGCCTTGAGGCTCATCGCCAAGGCCGGCGGCCGGCGTCCGTTCGCGCGCCGCCGCGCGCGGCGAGCCGCATGAGCGCGCCACTCTACGGCCTGGTGCTCGCCGGCGGGCGCAGCAGCCGCATGGGCCAGGACAAGGCGGCGTTGCGCGTCGGCGGCCGCAGCCAGCTCGAGCACGCGATGGCGCTGCTCGCGCCGCACGTGGCGCGCGCCTTCGTCTCGGTGCGCGCCGATCAGCGCGCCGATCCGCTGCGCGCCGGGTTCGAGCAGATCGAGGACTCGCGTGAGGACTTAGGTCCGATCGCCGGCATCATCGCCGCGCAGCAGCGCTTCCCGGAGAGTGCCTGGCTGGTACTGGCATGCGACCTGCCGCTGCTCGATGCGGCAACGCTCGCCTTCCTGGTGCGCGAGCGCGCCCCGGAGAAGCTGGCCACGGCCTTCCGCTCGAGCCACGACGCGCTGCCCGAGCCCCTGTGTGCGGTGTGGGAGCCCGCCAGCCGCGCCGCCGTCGCCGCCTACGTGGCGCGCGGCAAGAGCTGTCCGCGCAAGTTCCTGATCGGCGCCGACGTCCACCTGATCGATGAGCCCAACCCGCGCGCGCTCGACAACGCCAACACTCCCGAGGAATATGCTGAGGCCATGAACACCCGCGGCGCAGCCGCCTCGGCCGCCACCCGGCGCCTGACGGTGCAGTACTTCGCGCTGCTGCGCGAGCAGGCCGGGCGCGGCACGGAGTCGCTGGTGACCGCGGCGCGCACGCCGCGCGAGCTGTACGCCGAGCTCGCCCGCCGCTATCCCTTCACGCTCGACCCCGCCGTGCTGCGCGTCGCGATCAACTCGGAGTTCGGCGACTGGTCGGCGCCGCTCGCCGAAGGCGATGCGGTCGTCTTCATCCCGCCGGTCGCAGGCGGCTGAGCCCGTGGACGCGGCAAACACCTCCACGAGCGCGCCGTTTCGCTTCGTGCGCGAGCCCATCGACGTCGAGGCGCTGCGGGCCACGCTCGCCGACCCGGCCTGCGGAGGCTACGCGGCCTTCGAAGGCTGGGTGCGTGATCACAACGAGGGACAGCGCGTGCGCCACCTCGAGTACGAGGCCTACGAGGCGCTCGCCGTGCGCGAAGCCGTGCGCATCGTCGGCGAGGCGGTAGCGCGTTTCGGTGTGGCCCATGCCGCCTGCGCCCACCGCGTCGGTGACCTCGCCGTCGGCGAGCTCGCCGTATGGGTGGGGGTCAGCGCGCCGCACCGGGATGAGGCCTTCCGCGCCTGCCGCTACATCATCGACGAGATCAAGCACCGGCTGCCGATCTGGAAGAAAGAGCACTACGTGAACGGCGATTCGGGCTGGGTCAACTGCGAGCGCTGCGCCGCCGCTCCCCACGAGCACGAACACTCGCACGGCTGAAGCCTACGGCCGGATCTGGCCCGCGCCCCGCACCAGGTACTTGTAGCTGGTGAGCTGCTCTACTCCGACCGGGCCGCGGGCGTGGAAGCGGTCGGTGGAGATGCCGATCTCCGCACCCATACCGAACTCGCCGCCGTCGGCGAACTGCGTCGAGGCGTTGTGCAGCACGATCGCACTGTCGACGCGCTGCAGGAAGCGCTCGGCGGTCGCGGCGTTCTCGGTGACGATCGATTCGGTATGCGCCGAGCCGTAGCGGGCGATGTGGGCGATCGCGGCATCCACCCCGTCGACCACGCGCGCGGCGATGATGGCGTCGAGATACTCGGTGTACCAGTCGTCCTCGCTCGCCGGCCGCACCCGCGGGTCCGCTCGCTGCACTTCGGTGTCGCCGCGCACCTCGCAGCCCGCCTCGAGCAGGTCGCGCACCACGGGCGTGAGGTGCGTGGCGAGGCAGGCGCGGTCGATGAGCAGCGTCTCGGCCGCGCCGCAGATGCCGGTGCGACGCATCTTGGCATTCAGCGCGATGGTGCGCGCCATGCGTACGTCGGCGTCGCGATCGATGTAGACGTGACAGTTGCCCTCGAGGTGCCCGATCACCGGCACGCGCGCCTCCTGCTGCACGCGCGCGACCAGTGTCTTGCCGCCACGCGGCACGAGACAATCGAGGTACTCGGTCATGCCGGAGAGCATGTAGCCGACCGCGGCGCGATCCGTGGTCGGCACCAGCTGAATGCAGGCCGCCGGGAGCTGCGCCACCTCGAGCCCAGCGACCAGGCAGCCGTGCAGCGCCGTGTTCGAGTGGCGGCTTTCCGAGCCGCCGCGCAGGACCGCGGCATTGCCGGATTTCAGGCACAGGGCGCCCGCGTCCGTCGTCACGTTCGGGCGGCTCTCGTAGATGATGCCGATGACGCCGATCGGTACGCGCACGCGCTGGATCCTGAGTCCATTCGGGCGCTGCCATTCCGCCACCACGGCTCCGACGGGATCGGCGAGCGCAGCCACGTCGGCGATGCTCTGCGCGATCGCCTCGATCCGCCCCGCATCGAGCCTGAGCCGCTCGAGCCGCGCGCCGCTCATGTGCGCGGCGCGCGCCGCCGCCATGTCACGCTCGTTGGCGGCGAGCAGCCCCGCGCTGCGCTCACGGACGGCGGCCGCAGCCGCCGCCAGGGCCGCGTTCTTCTGCGCCGCGCTCGCGAGCGAGAGCGTTTCGGCGGCTGCGGTTGCGGCCCTGCCGAGTCCCTCCATGAGCTCGCCGATGCGATCGGCGCTCACGGCAGCAGGGCCTCTCGCACCGCGGGCGCGGCCTCGGCAGGCGGGGTGGACTCCCTGAGCAGCACCAGGTCGTCGCGATGGATCATCTCGTCGCGTCCGCGGAATCCGAGCAGCTGCTCGATCTCGGAGGACTTCCTGCCCATGATCCGGGCGGCATCGCTGTCGGAGTAGGCGATGATGCCGCGGGCGACCTCAGCGCCGTCGGCGGCGAGCACGCTCACGGTGTCGCCGCGCTCGAAGCGGCCGCGCGCCCCGGTGACGCCGGCTGGCAGCAGGCTCTTGCCCTCGAGCAGCGCGCGCAGCGCGCCCGCGTCGATGCTGATAGCGCCCGCCGGGCGCAGAGTGCCCGCGATCCACTGCTTGCGGGCCGCGACCGGGGTCGCGCTCGGCACGAACCAGGTGCACTCGGCCCCTTCCTCCAGCCGCCGCAGGGGGTGCTTGTGCTGACCCGCCGCGATGCACATGTGGCAACCGGCGGCTACCGCGATCCTGGCAGCGAGAATCTTGGCGGCCATGCCGCCCGATCCCACCTGCGAGGCGCTGCGGCCGGCCATGGCCTCGATCTCCGGGGTGATCTGCCGCACTTCGCGCAGGATGCGTGCGCGCGCATCCCGGTTCGGGTCGGCGCTGTAGAGCCCGGCGACGTCGGAGAGCAGCACCAGGCAGTCGGCGCCAGCCATCTGCGCCACGCGCGCCGCCAGGCGGTCGTTGTCGCCGTAGCGGATCTCGGCGGTCGCGACCGTGTCGTTCTCGTTGATCACCGGCAGTGCCCCGAGCGAGAGCAGCGCTTCGAGCGTGGCGCGCGCGTTGAGATAGCGGCGCCGCCGCTCGCTGTCCTCGAGCGTCAGCAGCACCTGCGCCACCGTCACCCCGTGCTCCTCGAGCAGTTCCTTATAGGCGTGTGCGAGGCGGATCTGCCCAACGGCGGCCGCCGCCTGGCTCTCCTCGAGCCGCAGCGTCCCGGTGCGCAGCCCGAGCCGGCGCCGCCCGAGCGCGATCGCGCCCGAGGAGACCAGGATCAGTTGCTGGCCGCGCTTGCGCAGGCGCAAGAGGTCCTCGACCAGGGTTTCCAGCCAGGCGCGATTGACACGCCCGCTGTCGCCGCCGACCAACAGCGCCGAGCCGACCTTGACGACGAGCCGCCGGGCCCGCACCAGGGGCGCTGCGTTGGTCCGGGCTTGGGCGGTCATGATGGGAAAACTATACGCATTCGACACTGCGTTGCCCAACTTGGGGCGAGCCCCTAAACTGGCGCTCGACGAAGATGCGGTGCAAAGGGTGGCGGCGCGGTGAGCAGAGATTACGAACCAGTTCCCGGCCAGTGGTACGAGAACCTGGAAGAAGAAGAGCAGTTCCGCGTGCTGACGGTCGACGAGGACTCGGAGCTGATCGAGATCGAGTATCTCGACGGTGACATCGAGGAGCTCGACCTCGAGGCGTGGCACGAGATGGACCTCGAACGGATCGATGAGCCCGAGGGCTGGTCCGACGATGACGAGGATGAGTCGGACGAGGACGAGGAGTGGGACGAGGAAGACGACGAGGACGATGACGACTGGGACGAGGACGAGGAAGACGGCGACGAAGAGCAGGACGAGTATTGACCGGTTCCGGCGTCGATAGTTGGTATCACGAGAAGGAATCGGCCTGGCTGTACCGGCGGGTAGCGGCCGCCGAATCTGACGCGCACAAGCGCCGCCTGTTCGAGCAGCTGGCTCTCGCCGCCGAGGAACAGGCCGCCAGGTGGGAACAGGCCGCCGCCCGGGGCGGCGCCGCTCCCCCGCAACGCATCTTCACCCCCTCGGTGCGCGCCCGGGTAGTGGCGTGGCTGCTCGAGAGCTTCGAGCCGGCGTCGCTCCGCCCGGTGCTGGCGGCGATGAAGCTCCGCGGCCTCTCGATCTACAGCGCGCCATCCGGCAGCATCGCCGGCCACGCCATGCCCACCTCGCTCGCCGAAGTCGGGGCGCGTCACCGCAGCACCCTCGGAGGGAGCCTGCGCGCGGCGGTGTTCGGCGTGAACGATGGCCTGGTCTCGAACCTGAGCCTGGTGCTGGGAGTGGCCGGTGCCGGTGTGGCCAGTGGCTACGTGCTCATGTCGGGCGCGGCGGGCCTGCTGGCCGGCGCGCTCTCCATGGCGGCCGGCGAGTACGTGTCGGTGCGCTCGCAGCGCGAGATGTACGAGTACCAGATCGCGCTCGAGCGCGAGGAGCTCAAGGAGTACCCCGAAGAGGAAGCCGAGGAGCTCGCCCTCATCTATCAGGCGCGCGGCGTCGAGCTCGCCCAGGCGCGCGCCGTGAGCCATGCGCTGCTCGCGCGCCCCGACCAGGCGCTCGATGTGCTCTCGCGCGAGGAGCTCGGGCTCAACCCCGATGAACTCGGCTCCCCGTGGCGTGCGGCGGCTGCCTCGTTCGTGACCTTCGCGCTCGGCGCGCTGGTGCCGCTCGTTCCGTTCCTGGTGCGCATGGGGGGACCTGAGGCGGTCGCCGTCTCGGCCGTTGCCACCGCGGTGGCGCTGTTCGCCGTCGGCTTGAGCCTCTCGCTGTTCACCGGGCGCGACGCGCTGCGCAGCGCGCTGCGCATGGTGCTGATCGGCGGTGGCGCGGGAACTTTGAGCTTCCTGGTCGGTCGTGCGCTCGGAGTCGTGATCTCCTGAAGCGCCGCCGTGGCCCGACGGCCGGCCTTGAAAAATCCGCCACCACCCCAAGGCTGGCGAGCAACGAGCGCTAACGGTACAGTGCCTCCATGAAACGCATTCTCCTGTTCATCGTCACCAACCTGGCGGTCCTCCTGGTGCTGACCGTGGTCGCACGGGTCCTGGGGATCGATGCTTACCTCACCGCTCACGGCCAGAGCCTGCAGGGGCTGCTGGTATGGGCCGCGCTGTTCGGCTTCGGCGGCGCCTTCGTCTCGCTGGCCATGTCGAAGATGCAGGCGAAGATGTTCATGGGTGTGCAGGTAATCGCACCGCAGTCGGGCGATCCCACCGAGCAGTGGCTGCTGTCGGTGATCGAGCATCACGCCCGCAACGTCGGTGTCGGCATGCCCGAGGTCGGCATCTTCAACTCGCCCGAGCCCAACGCGTTCGCCACCGGCATGAGCCGCAACTCGGCGCTGGTCGCCGTGAGCACCGGGCTCCTGCAGCGCATGAACCGCCAGGAGATCGAGGCGGTGCTCGGTCACGAGATGACGCACGTCGCCAACGGCGACATGGTGACGCTCGCCCTGATACAGGGCATCGTCAACACCTTCGTGCTGTTCCTGGCGCGGGTGGTCGGCAACATCGTCGACCGCGCGGTGTTCCGCTCCGACGATGGCCGCGGCATCGCGTCCTATCTCACCTTCTACGTCCTGCAGATCGCCTTCGGCATCCTCGCCACTCCGATCGTCATGTGGTTCTCGCGCTGGCGCGAGTTCCGCGCCGATCGCGGCGGCGCCCAGCTCGCCGGCACCGCCAACATGATCGCCGCGCTCGAGGAGCTGAAGCGGGTGCATGAGCCGCTGCCCGCGCGGCAGTTCGCCGCCTTCGGCATCGCCGATGGCGCGGCTGCCTCGGGGCTGAAACGGCTGTTCATGAGCCATCCGCCGCTCGATGAGCGCATCGCGGCGCTGCGCTCGCTCGGCCCCATCCACTAAAGCGGACCACCCCGCGGCGGTGGACTTTCTCGGACAGCTGCGCGGGATCCTCGGCGCGGACGGCCTGCTGACGGACGCCGCCGACTGCGCCCCGTACAACATCGACCACCTCGGACGCTGCCAGGGGCGCGCGCTCGCCGTGGCGCAGCCGCGCTCGGTGGCGGAAGTCTCACAGCTGCTGGCGCTGTGCGATGCGGCGCGGGTCGGGGTGGTGCCGCACGGCGGCAACACCAGCTACTGCGGCGGCGCCATTGCCGATGACTCGGGCAGCGAGCTGCTGGTGTCGCTGCGCCGTCTCAATCGCATCCGCAGCGTCGATACCGGCAACTACTCGCTCACCGCCGAGGCCGGCTGCATCCTGGCGCAGGTGCAGGCGGCGGCCGAGGAAGCCGGACGCTTCTTCCCGCTCAGCATCGGCTCCCAGGGGAGCTGTCAGATCGGCGGCAACCTCTCCACCAATGCCGGCGGAGTCAATGTGCTGCGCTACGGCATGACCCGCGACCTGGTCCTCGGGCTCGAAGTGGTGTTGCCGGGCGGACGGGTGCTCGATGGCCTGTCGGTGCTGCGCAAGGACAACACCGGCTACGACCTGAAGTCGCTGTTCCTCGGCGCCGAGGGCACCCTCGGCATCATCACCGCCGCGAGCTTCAAGCTGTTCCCGCAGATCCGCGTGCGCGCCACCGCACTGGCCGCCGTTGCCGACGTGCGCGCCGCGGTGACGCTGCTCGGCGAGCTGCGGGCGCAAAGCGGCGATCGCGTCAGCTCCTTCGAGCTCATCCCGCGCGTTGGCATCGAGCTCACCACGCGCCACATCCCCGGGGTGAGCGACCCGCTGCCCGGCGCCTATGACTGGTATGTGCTGTGCGAGCTGTCCTCGTCGCGCGCCGCCGAACCGCTCGACGACCTGCTCGAGGAGGCGCTCGGCGCGGCGCTCGCCAGCGGCACCGTGCTCGATGCGGTCATGGTGCGCAGCGAACGCGAGCGCGCCGCGCTCTGGAAGCTGCGCGAGAGCATCCCGCCGGCGCAGCGGCACGAAGGCGCGAGCCTCAAGCACGACATCTCCCTGCCGGTGGCGGCGCTGGCCGAGTTCGTGGCGCGCGCCGCACCCTGGATCAGCGCCAACGTGCCGGATGGACGGCTGGTCGCCTACGGGCACGTCGGCGACGGCAACCTGCACTTCAACGTCAGCCAGCTGCCCGGCAGCGACCGCGAGGCGTTCCTGGCGCGCGCCGACCGCGTGCGGCGCGGCGTGCACGACCTGGTGCGCGAATTCGGCGGCAGCTTCAGCGCCGAGCACGGCATCGGGCGCACCAAGGTGGGGGAGCTCGAGCGCTACGGCTCCGCGGTCGAGCTCGAGGCGATGCGCGCCGTGAAGCGCGCGCTCGATCCCCACGGCATCATGAATCCGGGCAAGGTCCTGCGGGGCGGCTGAAGGAGATGCGGATGACGCGTGGCGCGTGGTGGCTGTTGCTCGCCGGCCTCGGTCTCGCAGCCTGCAGCCAGGGCGGCAAGCCGCCGCCGGCGGCCCCGGCCGCGGCCGCTGCGCCCGCCGGCGAGGGCCCGCGCATCGTGATGTCGGACGACCTGGTCCATCTCGAGTACCGCGTGCTCGGCGCCGGCGAGCCGGCGGTGATGCTGGTGCACGGCTGGTGCGAGAACGCCGACTACTGGCAAGCGCAGTTCGACACCCTGAAGAGCCGCTACACCGTGGTGGCGCTCGATCTGGCCGGCCACGGCGCTTCGGGCGCCAATCGCAGCGACTGGTCGATGGCGAACTACGCCGCCGACCTCGCGACCATCGCCCGGCAGGTGCCGAACGCGCACCTCATTCTGGTCGGACACTCGATGGGCGCCGACGTGGCGCTCGCGGCCGCACCGCGCATCGGCGCGCGCGTCATCGGCGTGATCGCGGTCGATGCGCTGCGCTCGGTCGGCATGCCACCGCTGACGGCCGGCGAGATCGAGGCCAAGGTCGCGCCGTTCCGCACCGACTTCGTCGGCACGACGCGCGCGCTGGTCGCCGAGCAGCTGTTCGAGAAGGGCGCCGATCCGCTGCTGGTGCAGAAGGTGGCCTACGACATGTCGCTGCGCTCGCCCAAGGTGGCGGTGCCGACGCTCGAGAAGCTGCTGGCGTTCGACCTCGCGACCGTGCTGCCGTCCGTGCACGTGCCGGTGTATGCCATCAACTCCGATCTCGCGCCCACGGACGCGGAGCGCATCCGCAAATCATTGCCCGATTTCACGCTCGACGTGCTGCCCGATAGCGGCCACTTCCTGATGCTGGAAGCGCCAGCGCGCTTCAATCCACTGCTGCTGAAGGATATCGACGCGCTCACGGCACGCGCCGCGCGCTGAGCGCTGCCTAACGCTGGCGGATGAGGCCTTCCTGGGCGGCGCTCGCCACCAGGCGGCCATCGCGCGCGAAGATACTGGCGCGCGCGAAGCCGCGGGCGCCGGAGGCGCTCGGACTGTCCATCGCGCACAGCAGCCAGTCGTCGACCCGCAGCGGACGGTGGAACCACATGGCGTGATCGATGGTGGCCATGATGAGGGAGGGCTTGAGGAACGAGGTGCCGTGCGGCAGCGTCGCGGTGTCGAGCAGGAAGAAGTCCGACACATAGGCGAGCAGCCGCCGGTGCAGCATCTCGTCGTCGCCGAGCCTGCCGACGGCGCGCACCCAGATCTGGCGCACCGGTGGCGCCGGCCTGGGTCTCAGGTAATCGAATGGCTGCACCAGGCGGAACTCGAACGGGCGCTGCTGGGAGAAGAAGCGCCGCACCTTGTCGGGCAGCTTCTCGAGCAGCTCCGGCGCCGGCGCCGGGTCCGGCAGGCTCTCGGGCGGCGGCACCTGCGGCATGTCGATCTGGTGATCGAAGCCGCCTTCGCTCACCTGGAACGACGTGGTCATGTTGAAGATCTGCTCGCCGTGCTGGATCGCAACCACCCGGCGGTTGGTGAAGCTGTGACCGTCGAGGCTGCGGTCGACCTGGTAGACGATCGGCGCGTTGATGTCGCCGCGCCGGAGAAAATAGGCATGCAGCGAGTGCACCACCCTCCCCTCGACGGTGGCGGCCGCGGCGGTGAGTGCCTGGCCGAGCACCTGTCCCCCGAACACCTGCGGCGCGCCGATGTCGCGGCTCTCGCCGCGGAACAGATTCACCTCCAGCGGCTCGAGCTCGAGCAGCTCGAGCAGATCCGCGAGATGGTGGTCCAACGCCTCGCTCAATCCGGCACTCCCAGGCGCTGGTGCATCACCGGGCTGGTGGTGGTGTATTGCAGGAACTGTTTCTTCTGTGGATAGAGGTGGTGCTGGATCGCGAACGCGGCCAGCGCCGCCTCGTGAAAACCGGACAGGATGAGCTTCTTCTTCCCCGGGTAGCTGTTGATGTCGCCGACGGCGAACACCCCCGGCAGGCTGGTCTGGAACTTCTCCGGATCGACCTTGAGCGCCTTCTTCTCGAGCGCGAGCCCCCAGTCGGCGATCGGGCCGAGCTTGGGATGCAGCCCGAAGAACACCAGCAGCTGATCCGCCGCGAGCGGCTGCAGCGAGCCGTCGGCGGCGCGGATGTTGACTCCGCGCAGCGCCGCGCCCTCGGTGATGAGCGAGTGCGGCAGCGCCTCGAACAGGCGCATGCGGCCGGCGGCCACCAGCTCGCGCATGCGCGCCACCGAGGCCGGGGCGGCGCGGAACTCTGCGCGGCGATGCACCAGGTCGAGGCTCGCCGCCTTGCCGGCGAGCTCCAGCGTCCAGTCGAGCGCCGAATCGCCGCCGCCGAAAACAACCAGGCGCTGGCCCGCGAGCGCGGCGGCGTTCCTGATGCGGTACTGGATGGCGCCGCCCTCGAAGGGCTCGGCGCCCTCGACGCCGATGCGCCGCGGCTGAAACGAGCCGAGGCCCGCGGCGATCACGACCGCGCCAGCATCGAAGCGCGCGCCGCCCGCGGTGCCGATGTGGAAGCGGCCATTCGCGACGCGCGCGAATTCGGTCACTTCGTGCCCGAGGTGCAGCGGCGCCTTGAACGGCTTGATCTGCTCGAGCAGCCGGTCGATGAGCTCCTGCGCGCCGCACACCGGCAGCGCCGGAATGTCGTAGATCGGCTTGTCGGGATAGAGCTCGGCGCACTGCCCGCCGGCATGCTGCAGCGAGTCGACCACGTGAGCGCTGATGCCGAGCAGCCCCAGCTCGAAGACCTGGAACAGGCCACAGGGGCCGGCGCCGATGATGACGACCTCGGTGTTGATCGCCGCGGCAGCGGCGTTGGATGCAGTATCGGTCAAGATGCCGACATTCTAGAGCGTCTTGCCTGCGCTCGCATGCGATCAGGGTATAGTACGAGCCCCCATGATCTCCCTCAGCGTCAACGATCGGGAAGTCAGCGTCGACGTCGATCCCGACATGCCGTTGCTGTGGGTGCTGCGCGACACACTCGGCCTCACCGGCACCAAGTACGGTTGCGGAGCGGCGCTGTGCGGCGCGTGCACCGTGCACCTCGCCGGCGAGCCGGTGCGCGCGTGCGTCACTCCGGTGAGCGCGGTCGGCGCGCGCAAGATCACGACCATCGAGGGCCTGTCGTCCGGCCGCAGCCACCCGCTGCAGCGCGCCTGGATCGAGCTCGACGTTCCACAGTGCGGCTACTGCCAATCCGGCCAGATCATGTCGGCGGCGGCGCTGCTCGCGCACAACCCACAGCCGAGCGATGCCGAGATCGACCTGGCGCTGGCCGGCAACCTGTGCCGCTGCGGCACTTATCAGCGCATCCGCGCTGCGATCCATCGCGCCGCGGTGCTCGCCGCGGGCGGCTGAAACTTCTCAACCCCGAGGAACTTCCCTTGACCACCAACGCCGAACTTCACGCGCGCCGCCAGCAGGCCGTGCCGCGCGGTGTCAGCAATTCGCTCGCGGTGTACGCCGAGCGCGCCGCCAATGCCGAGCTCTGGGACGTCGAGGGCCGCCGCTACATCGACTTCGCCGGCGGCATCGCGGTGCTCAATACCGGCCACCGGCACCCGCGGGTCGTCGACGCGGTCAAGGCCCAGCTCGACCGCGTCACGCACACCTGCTTTCAGGTGACCCCGTACGAGAGCTACATCGCGCTCGCCGAGGCGCTGAACGCCCTCGCGCCGGGCTCGGGGCCGAAGAAGACGATCTTTCTCACCACCGGCGCCGAGGCGGTCGAGAA
>DASPSF010000039.1:0-40101 GCA_035624075.1 Steroidobacteraceae bacterium
GGCGCTCGTCATGGGCCTGATCGGCGGACTGCTGCCCGCGCTGCGGGCGGCACGCGTGCCGGTCACGACGGCGCTACGCGCGACTTGAGGGCCGCGCAAGGCAGCCCGCGGAGCGCGCTTTACTTGCCGAGCGTCGCCGGGTAGGGCGGGGCGCGCTGCAGCTGCACGGGCTTGAAGTCCTTGAGCTGCGTCAGCACGGTCGCGATCGCGGCATCGAGCTGGGGATCCTCGCCGCGGTTGACGGCCGCGGGGTCGAGCGTCACCTCGACGTCGGGGGCGACCCCCTCGTTCTCCACGCGCCACTCGCCCTCGGGCGTGAAGAAGCGGAAGTAGGGCACCGTGAGCTGACCGCCGTCGATGAGATCGGGGTTCGAGCGGATGCCGATCAGTCCGCCCCAGGTGCGCGTGCCGATCAAGGTGCCGAGCTTCTGATGCTTGAACGCCCAGGGCAGGAAGTCGCCGCCCGACCCGGCGTCCTGGTCGGCAAGCATGACCTTCGGCCCGTAGATGCCACCGCCCGGGGTGCTGAAGAGCTGGGCGTCGCGGTCTTTCCAGCTGGCGAGATACGGGCGGCTCAGGATCTCGATGATGTAGTTCGCCGCCTGGCCGCCGCTGTTCTTGCGCTCGTCGACGACGAGCGCAGGCTTGTCGATCTGTGCGAAGAACATGCGGTTGAAGTACTGGAAGCCGTCGGCCGCGGTGTTGGGAAGGTAGACATAGGCGACTTTGCCGCCGGTCTTTTTCTCGACGTACTCGCGGTTGCGCTCGATCCAGTGCCACTGGCGCAAGGGCGCCTCTTCGGCGATCGGCTGGACCACGATGTTGTGTGCGCCGGCGCCGGAGGGATCGGCGCCGACGCTGAGCGTCACCTGCCGGTCGACGGTCTGCTCGAAGAGCGCGTAGAGATTCTCGCTGGCATCGAGCGGCCGTCCGTTGACGGCGAGCAGGTAATCTCCCTCGCTGACCTTGACGCCCGGAACCGCGAGCGGCGCGCGCAGGAAGGGATTCCAGCGGTCGCCGCGGTAGATCGTCCGGATGCGGTAGTGGTTGTTCTCTACCGCGAAGTCGGCGCCGAGGAGGCCAGTCTTGCTGGGCGCCTCCGCGGGTACGTCGCCGCCGCTCAGGCGGTTATGGCCGACCTGCAGCTCGCCGATCATCTCGATCAGGAGCTCCGTGAGGTCCTCACGGCGCTGCACGAACCCGAGCAGCGGCCGGTAGCGCGCATAGACGGCGTTCCAGTCGAGGCCGTGCATATTGGGGTCGTAGAAGAATTCCTTCTCCATCCACCATGCCTCGTCGAAGATCTGCGCCCACTCGGCGGCCGGATCCACGTACATACCCAGCTGGCTCAGGTCGATCGGCTTGGCATCGAGCTTGTCGTTGGCGTCGCCGATCTCGAGCTTGCCCTTGGCATACACCAGCAGCAGCTTCTTGCCGTCCGCGCTCATCGAGATCTCTTCGATCCCCTGCTTGAGCGATTTCGCCTTGCGCTCGGTGAAATCGAAACGGTAGAGCTCGCCGTCGTTCCCCGGCTCGACCTCGGGCGGCTCGTGCGTGATCCCGGGCTGGCGGCGCTCGACGTAGAACAGGGCGCCGTCGCAGCCAACCGCGAGCGACTCGTAGCGCCGCTCGGCCACGGGGAAGCCGGTGATGCGGTTCTGCAGCCCCTCGAAATCGATCTTCACGGGCTTCGGCGGCTTGGCGGCTTTATCGTCCGGCTTCTTGTCCGCTTTGGCCTCTTTCTTATCCCCCGCGGCATCCGCGGCTTTATCGGGCTTGCCCGGGCCCTTGCAGCTGCCTTTGTCGTCCGCGTCCGCCTTGCCTGCATCCTCATCGCCCGCCTTCGGCAGCAACGGCGAGCGGCCGTCGGCGGCGAGCACCGCCACGTAGAGGCCGCGCCGAAGCGCGCGTTCCTGGCTCGAGAGGTCGAGACCGACCTGGCTGGGGCCCGAGTTGATCGAGGCGGTGAAGTACAGGTACTCGCCCGCCGGCGAGAAGACCGGGGTGCCGGCATCGCTCAGGCCGTCGGTGAGATCGACGTTCTGGCCGGACCTGAAGTCATGCACGCGAATGCGGGTGAAGTGGTTTTCCCCCTGTACGGTGTAGGCGAGCCAGCGGCTGTCGGGGGAGAAGCTCACTTCGAGCGGCGCGCGGTCGAGGGACTTGTCGATCAGCGTGCTCGTGGCCTTGTCGAGCGCGAACCCATAGAGATGCAGGTGAGCGTCCTGGTAGATCAGCGTGGCGCCGTCCGGAGACCAGGCGGTGAGGTGGAAGTAGATCCCCTTGGGAAGCGGGTACACGTGCGGCTTCTCGAGGCCGGCCTGATCGCGCACCACGATGGCGTGCTGCCACCCCAGGTCGGTGAGGTAGGCGATGCGTGACCCGTCGGGGCTCCACAGCGCATCCTTCTCGCGCACTCCGGAGGTTTGGGTGAGATTGCGGATCGAGCCGTCCTTGACCGGCACCGTGAAGACATCCCCGCGCGCCGACACCACGACGCGCTTGCCGGTCGGCGACAGGAACGCCGAGGTGATGGTCTTGCTCGCATCCTTCCACTGCGGGCGCAGCTGCGTCGCCTCGGTCGCGACCGTGACGGTGAGCGGCCGGGTGTGGCCCGAGTCGAGGTCGAGCTCCTTCAGGCGGCCGCCCGACTCGTAGACCGCGGTGCGGCCGTAGACACCGAAGCTGCGCACGTCCCACAGCGTCTCCTTTGACAGCTGCCGCAGCTGCTTGCTGCGGGTGTCGTAAGCGAAGACATTCGCCGCCCCTTCGCTGCGGTCCGAGATGAAAACGACCTCATCGCCCGCCCACACCGGGGCGCGGTCGATGGCGTTCTCGTGCGGCACCTGCTCCCAGACGCCGGTGGTGGGATTCAGGATCCAGATCGGGGGCGTGGTGCCGCCGCGATAGCGACGCCAGCCGGCTGGTCCCTCGTAGGCGGAGGAGTAAGGCCGGTAGGCGAGCCGTGTGCCGTCGGGCGACCAGGCACCCTCCAAGGCGACCGCCTCCATGATCTTGCGCTCGAAGCCACCGATGAGCGGAATCTCGTAGAGCTGGTTCGAGCGGCTGTTGGCGACCGCGCGCGGCGAGGCGAACAGGATCCGCCGGCCATCGGGACTCCAGCCGTCCACCTCATCGCGTGCCGGATGCCAGGTGAGCCGGCGGGGCTGACCGCCGGCCGCGGGAATCACGTAGACGTCGGTGTTACCCGCGTAGATGGCCGAGTACGCGATCCACTGCCCATCAGGCGAGAAGCGCGGTGAGTGGGCGCTGGCGTGCACCGTAAGCCGCTCCGGGTGCCCTCCGTCGCGGTCGGCGACCCATATATCTCCGCCGTAGATGAATGCGAGATGCTCGCGCGACAGCGTCGGCTGGCGCAGCAGCAGCGTTCCCGTGGGCTCCTCTGCGGAGGCTGCGAGACAGGGAGCGAGGAGCAACGCGGCGAGGACGACGCCGCGCATGAGACCTGTGGGCATTTTCTTCCCCTTATTGTTCGAACGATCCTGAATCGAGCTGCCGAGCCCGCCGCTCCCACGAGCGGTTGTGGGGGCGGCGGCCGAAGAGCCGCCGGCCGCCGTGCCCGAGCGCCCACCACAGAGCATGAAACACCAGCCAGACGAGCAGCGCGAACACCAGCGCGAATGCGAGGCCCTCGGCGGAGAGCGCAAAAGTCGGCACCCAGTCGCCGAGCGTGGCTCGCGCGATTCCTGAGTCGGCGTGCACGGCGAGCCAGGCGGCCTGGCTCGCGAGGCTGCCGTGCAGCGCGTCCACCGCGTTCTGCAGCTGATTCACCGTCGCCACCAGGGCGCGAATGACGCCGCCTTCCGAATGGAAGGTCGGGTCGGTGCTGGAGAGGTGGTACTGAATCAGCCGGTCGATGTCGCCCTGATAGAACTGGTCGGCGAGCTTCTGCCAGGGCGCGAGGTCGAGCTTCGCCTGGTCGAGCCGGCCGCCGAGGCGCTGGCGATACTGCGCGATGAAGCCGGGGATGAGTCCCCCGCCTACCGCGGCGGCTACCAGCACCACCCGGTCGAGCAATCCTCTGACGATTGGCACGGCGCGCATTGTTGCACGCCGGCCGGGAGTGCGTCGTTTAGCCTGCCGATTCAGCGTGTTACACGGGGACACGTGAGCGTGGGCGATGAATTGATTTTCAGCCGAGGGCGCGAGCAAGATAACCGCTTTCATCGACGCTGGTGGCGAGGCGAACCTGAAGCATAAGGAGACGCCGTGATCCCTCCGTCATTCGATTACCATGCCCCGCGTTCCCTCGGCGAAGCCGTCTCGCTCCTATCGAGCCTCGGAGACGAAGCGAAGCTGCTCGCGGGCGGCCATAGCCTGCTGCCGATGATGAAGCTGCGCTTCGCGCAGCCCGCTCACCTCATCGACCTGGGCGCGATTTCCGACCTGCGCGGTATCCGCGAGGAGAACGGGGCGCTCGTGATCGGCGCGATGACGACCGAGGCCGAGCTGCTCCAGTCGGCACTGGTGCGCAACAAACTGCCGCTGCTCGCCGAAGGCGCGAGCCAGATCGCCGACCCGCAGGTGCGCTACCGGGGCACGATCGGCGGAGACATCTCGCACGGCGATCCGGGCAACGATCATCCGGCGCTGATGCTGGCGCTCGATGCCTCGTTCGTTGTTACCGGCCCCAGGGGCCAGCGCACGCTCCCGGCCAACGGCTTCTTCCTCGGGCTGTATTCCACGCAGCTTGCCCCTGCTGAGATCCTCACTCAGATCCGCATTCCAATTCCTGCGGCCGGCACCGGCTGGTCTTACCAGAAGCTCAAGCGCAAGACCGGCGACTTTGCGACCGCGGCCAGCGCGGTGCTGCTCAGGATGAAGGGCACGACGGTGGCCCAGGTTGCGATCGCTCTCACCAACGCAGCTCCGACGGCGCTGCGGGCCGCGGCGGCCGAGCGCGCGCTGGTCGGCAAGGCGATCAACGCCGCGAGCCTCGCCGAGGCCGCCAGGCTCGCGATGGGCATCTGTCAACCGGCGGCGGATCTTCGCGGCGATGGCGCCTACAAGACCGCGATGTGCGGGGAAATGACCCGCCGGGCGCTCGAGGCGGCGCTGGCGCGCGCCCGCGCTTAGGGCTTCTCAAGGAGCGACTCGTGGCGAAGCTTCACAACGTATCCTTCAAGCTGAACGGCAAGGCGGTCGCGGCAGAGGTTGAGGCGCGCGAGCTCCTCATCTACACGCTGCGCGAACGCCTCGCACATACCGGGGCGCATATCGGTTGCGAGACCTCGCACTGCGGCGCCTGCACCGTCGACTGCAACGGTGCCTCGGTGAAATCCTGCACGGTGCTGACCGTGCAGTGCGCGGGCGCCGATGTGCTCACCGTCGAAGGCCTCGAGCGCGGCGGCGCGCTGCATGCGCTGCAGCAGGCCTTTCACGAGGAGCACGGCCTGCAGTGCGGCTACTGCACTCCGGGCATGCTGATGCGCGCCTACCGGCTGCTCGAGGAGAACCCGAACCCGAGCGAGGCGGAGATCCGCTACGGGATGTCCGGGAATCTCTGCCGCTGCACCGGCTACCAGAACATCGTCAAGGCGGTGCAGTCGGCCGCCCGCAAGCTCGCGGCCAAGCCCGCGGCTGCCTGAAGGCGTAACGCTGTCGGAGAGCACATCATGGCTGACACGGCGGAACTCAGGGAACGCGAGCAGAAGCTTCAAGGCATGGGCGCATCGCTGCTGCGCAAGGAGGACGCGCGCTTCATTCGCGGCCAGGGGACTTACATCGATGACCTGAAGCTCCCGGGAATGTTGTTCGGCGCCATCGTGCGCAGCCCCTATGCGCACGCCCGCATCACCTCGATCGACAAGGCCAGGGCACTGGCGTCCCCCGGGGTGGTGGCGGTCTTGACCGCCGATGACCTGAAGCCCGTGAACCTCCACTGGATGCCCACCGCTGGCGGCGACGTGCAGGCGGTGCTCGCCGACAAGAAGGTCTGCTTCCAGTACCAGGAGGTCGCGATGGTGCTCGCGACCGACCGCTTTGCAGCCTACGACGGCGCCGCGCTGGTCGAGGTGATCTACGACGAGCTGCCGGCCATCACCGATCCGAAGAAGGCGCTCGCGCCGGGGGCGCCGGTGATCCGCGAGGACATCGCCGACAAGAAAGACGTCGGCCACGGTCCGCGCACCCACCCGAACCACGTCTTCACCTGGGAAGCGGGCAACAAGGCGGCGGCGGACGCGGCCTTCAAGGGCGCTGCCGTCACGGTGCGCGAGGAGATCCTGAATCCGCGCGTGCACCCATGCCCGCTCGAGACCTGCGGCTGCGTCGCGAGCTTCAACAAGGCGACCGGCTATCTCACCGTCTACGTGACCTCGCAGATCCCGCACCTGTTTCGCACGGTGCTGGCGATGCTCTCGGGCCTCGCCGAGAGCAAGATACGCGTGGTGGGCGGCGACATCGGCGGCGGCTTCGGCAACAAGGTGCCGATCTATCCCGGCTATGTGGTCGCGACCGTCGCTTCCATCGTGACCGGCGTCCCCGTGAAGTGGATCGAGTCGCGCATCGACAACATCTCCACCACCGGCTTTGCGCGCGACTACCACGGCGTGGGCGAGCTGGCCGCGGACCAGGACGGGCGCATCAAGGGACTGCGCTTCACGGCGCTCGCCGATCACGGCGCGTTCAACTCGCACGTCTCGGCGTCGAAGCTGCCGGCGGGGCTGTTCTCGATCTGCACCGGCTCGTATGCGATTCCCAACGCCTATTGCCGCGTCGACGCGGTCTACACCAACAAGGCGCCGGGCGGGGTGGCCTACCGCTGCTCGCTGCGGGTCACCGAGGCGGTGTATCTCATCGAGCGCATGATGGACGTGCTGGCGCAGAAGGTCGGCGTCGACAAGGCCGAGATCCGCCGCCGCAACTTCGTCCAGGCCGAGCAGTTCCCCTACACGACCTCCCTCGGCTGGACGCTCGACAGCGGCGCCTATCATGCAGCGCTGGCGAAGGTACTGAAGGCGGTCGACTACGAGGCCCTGAGGCGCGAGCAGGCCGCCAAGCGCGCCGATCCCGACTGCCCGACTCTCATGGGCATCGGCATCTCGACCTTCACCGAGATCGTCGGCGCCGGGCCGACCAAGGTATGCGACATCCTGGGGATCGGGTTGTTCGACAGCTGCGACATCCGCGTGCATCCCACCGGCGCGGTCATCGCCCGCCTCGGGACCATGAGCCAGGGTCAGGGGCACGCGACCACCTACTCGCAGATCATCGCCACCGAGCTGGGACTCCCGGCGAGCGACATCGTCATCGAGGAGGGCGATACCGACAAGGCGCCCTACGGGGCCGGCACCTGGGGCTCGCGCTCGACGCCGGTGGCCGGCGCCGCCGCGGCGACCGCCGCACGCAAGATCAAGGACAAGGCGCGCAAGATCGCGGCGCACCTGCTCGAGGTGGGCGAAGGCGATCTCGAGTGGGAGATCGATCGCTTCAAGGTGAAAGGCAACCCCAGCCAGGCGAAGACCATGAAGGAGATCTGCCTGGTATCGCACACCGGCAACCTGCCGCCTGGCATGGAGCAGGGGCTCAACGCCGTGGCGTACTACGACCCGCCGAACCTGACCTTCCCGTTCGGCGCGTACCTGTGCGTCGTCGACATCGACAAGTTCACGGGCGAGACCAAGGTGCGGCGCTTCTACGCGCTCGATGACTGCGGCACGCGCATCAATCCCATGGTCATCGAGGGCCAGATCCACGGCGGCCTGACGGAGGCGTTCGCGGTCGCCATGGGCCAGCAGCTGCCCTTCGATGAGAACGGCAATCACCTCGGCAACAGTCTCATGGACTACTTCCTGCCGACCGCGATGGAGACGCCGCACTGGGAGACCGATCACACCGTGACGCCGAGCCCCCATCACCCGATCGGCGCCAAGGGGGTGGCCGAGTCGCCGCACGTCGGCGGCATCCCCTGCTTCAGCAACGCAGTGATCGATGCGTTTGCGCATCTCGGCGTCACGCACATGGACATGCCACACAGCTCTTATCGGGTGTGGCAGAAGTGCCAGGAGCTCGGCGTGAACAAGCGCCCGGGCGACGTTTGAAAGTCACCCTCGAACGCGCCTTCGCCCTGCCAGCCTCGGCCGATCAGGCCTGGAAGCTGCTCGCGGATGTCGAGCGGGTGGCCGCGTGCATGCCGGGCGCAAGGATCAGCGAGCGCCTGGACGAGCGGCACTTCAAGGGAACCGTGGCCGTTAAATTCGGCCCCGCCAGCCTCAATTTCCGCGGCGAGCTGGAAGTGCTCACGCTCGAGCCCGGCAGTCGCACGCTGCAGCTGCGCGGCAAGGGTACCGACGCGAGCGGAGGCTCGGCGGCCGCGCTCGATCTCACCGCACGCATCGAGGGAAAGGATGCGGCCGCATCCACCCTCGTGGGCCGCGGTGAGGCCTCCATGAGCGGCAAGGCGGCCGCTTTCGGGGCACGGGTGGCGGATCCCGTCGCACAGCAGGTGTTGCAGCAGTTCGCTCTCAATTTCATCGCGGAGCTCGGGGCGCGCGCCGCTTCCGGCGCTGGGCCGGGCGCCGGGAGCGAGGCGCCGCCGGCGGCCTCCGCGGCGGCGCCCGCGAGGCCGCTCAACGGACTCGCGCTCCTCTGGGCGGTCGTGCGCTCCTGGCTGCGCTCGCTCCTCGGCGCGAGGGGCACATGAGCCCGGGTGCGCGCGCCGGCGAGCTGGCCGCGCTCCAGGACGACCTCCGGGGCGCCGGCTACATCGCCGAGCCGCAGCTCGCCGCCGCGCTGCTTCTCATGCGGGAGCTCGGCCGGCCACTGCTGCTCGAGGGCGATGCGGGTGTGGGCAAGACCGAGGTGGCGAAGGTGCTCGCCACCATCCTCGCCACGCGCCTCATCCGCCTGCAGTGCTACGAAGGGCTCGATGCACACGCGGCCATGTACGAGTGGAATTACCAGCGCCAGCTGCTCGCCATCAAGCTGCTCGAACACGACGAGCGCGGCATCGAGCAGAAGGAGCAGGACATCTTTTCCGAGCGCTATCTCCTCAAGCGACCGCTGCTCGAGGCCATCACCGGCGAACGGCCTGCGGTGCTTCTGATCGACGAGATCGACCGTGCCGATGAGGCCTTCGAGGCGTTCCTGCTCGAGCTGCTCTCGGATTTCCAGCTCTCGATCCCCGAGCTCGGCACCGTGCGCGCCACCAGCCGGCCGCTGGTGGTGATCACCTCCAACGGCACCCGCGAGCTCTCGGATGCGCTGCGCCGGCGCTGCCTCTACCAGTACATCGATTACCCGGACTACGAGAAGGAATTCGCGATCGTGCGCGCCCGCGCGCCCGAGGTCGCCGAAGGGCTGGCGCGGCAGATCGTGGCGTTCGTTCAGGGCGTGCGGCGCATGGACCTGAAGAAAAGACCGGGCATCGCCGAGACGCTCGACTGGACGGCGGCGCTGCTCGGGCTCGAAGTCAGCGTGATCGATGCGGATGCGGCCGAGCGCATCCTCGAGACGCTGAGCGCGCTCATCAAGACGCGCGACGATCGCGCGGCCTTTCCGCGCGAGGTGGTGGCGCGGCTGGCGGCCGCATGCTGAGGAGCCCGGCCGTGGCGCCCGAGATGCGCGCGGCGGAGCGGCTCGCCGCCTTCCCGGCGTTTCTGCGCGCCAATGGTTTCATGGTCGGAGGGGGCGACGCAGTCGAGGTCCTGCGCACCGCCGAGCGCGTCGGCGTGCTCGAGGCGGGGCCGCTGCGCTGGTCGCTCAAGGCGCTGCTCTGCGGGCGAAGCGCCGAGTGGCGGCGCTTCGATCTGCTGTTCGACGCCTGGTTCCTGCCGGCCAATCGCTGGCAGACGCCGGAGCGCCGCGCCAGCGGGCGCGCCGCGGCAGGTGCGCCGGCATCGGCCGCGGCGGCGGCCGAAGGCGAGGAGACCGACGCCACGCAGCGGCGCGAGCTGGCGAGCGAGCGTGAGGCGCTCGCCTCGGCGGACTTCCGCACCCTCACCGGCCGCGAGCATCTGCTCGAGATCGAGGCCCTGATGCGCCGCTTTGCGCGGCGCCTCAAGGCGATCCGGCTGCGGCGCGCGGCGCGCGCGCGGCGCGGGCGGCGCCTCGACCTTGCAGCGACCATCCGCCGCAGCGTCGCGAGCGGCGGCACGCCGCTCGAGCTCTCGTGGCGCGCTCCGCGGCGCGTGCGGCCGCGCCTGGTGCTGCTGATCGACGTCAGCCGCTCGATGGCGGCCTACAGCTTCTTCTATCTGCGCCTCGCGCGGGCGCTCGCCGCCGAGCTCGCCGACGTGCGCAGCTTCATCTTTCATACGCGCCTCACCGCGGTGTCCGAAGCGCTTCACGACCGCGACCCTCACCGCGCGCAGGAGCGGCTGCATCTGCTCGCCGCGGGCTGGGCAGGGGGCACCCGGATCGGCGCGAGCCTCGAGGAGTTCAACCGCGAGCATGCGCCGCGTTGTGTGCACGCGCGCACCGCGGTGATCATTCTGAGCGACGGCTACGATGCCGGTGATCCGGCAGCGCTCACGGGCGCGCTCGCGGAGCTGCGCCGGCGGGCGCGGCGCATCGTGTGGATCAACCCACTCGCCGGCCGCGCCGACTACGCGCCGCTGAGCGGCGGCATGCAGGCGGCGCTCCCGCACCTTGACCTCCTCGCTGCGGGCGCGGATCTTCGCAGTCTGGAAGCGACGCTTCCCAAAGTGATCGAGGCCCTCAAATGAGCGACCCAAGCAACGACCTGTTCGCCGCCGCGCAGCGCCTGCAGCAGCAGGGCCAGCCGTACGCGCTGGTGAGCGTGGTGCACACCGAGGCGCCGGCCTCGGCGCGACCCGGCGACAAGGCATTGGTGACCGTGCAGGGCATCGTGCACGGCTGGATCGGCGGCGGCTGCGCGCAGCCCGCGGTGCTGCATACGGTGCGCGCGGCGCTCGAAGATGGACGCGCGCGGCTCATCCGCATCGCGCCCGCCGAGGCGGAAGCGCCGCGCGACGCGCAGTCGATGCTGCGCGATGCGGCCGAGTTCGGCATGAGCTGCCACTCCGGCGGCACGCTGGAGCTGTTCATCGACCCGATCCTGCCGCCGACCCGGCTGGTGATCATTGGCGACTCCCCGGTCGCAGTGGCCCTCGCGGGGCTCGCGCCGCGGGTCGGGCTGCCGGTCACCGTGATCGCCAAGGGAGCCGACGGGGAGCGATTCCCCGACGCCGGCCAGGTAATCGAGACCGACGACACCGCCGCCCTGAGCGGTCAGGTCGCAGCCGGTGCCTTCGTCGTGGTTGCCACCCAGGGCCGGCGCGATCTTCCGGGCCTGCGGGCGGCGCTCGCGCTCAACGCGCGGAGAATCTGGCTGGTCGCCAGCGTCCGCAAGGCGCAGGTGCTGCGCGAGCTCCTGATCGGAGCGCAGCACGACCCGGCGGCGGTGAATGCGATCGTTGCGCCTGCGGGTGCGCCGATCGGGGCGCAGACGCCCGAGGAGATCGCGCTCTCGGTGCTGGCCGCCGTCGTCGCCGTGCGCCGCGCCGGGCGCAGCGCGGTGCAACCGGTCGCCGCGGCAGAAACACCGGCGGAAGCCCAGGCCGTGGCGGCGGGAGCAGAGCCGGGGCCTGGCCCCCGCAAGGGTTGCTGCGGGCTCTGAGGTGGGCTGTCTTCTCAAGAAGAGCGGCCTCTACAGCCGCATGTCGATCGGCGCGGTGCTGCTGGCGGCGGGCCGGGGCGAGCGCATGGGCGGGCGGCCCAAGGCACTGCTCGAGCTCGGCGGCGTGCCGCTGGTGCTGCGCCAGTTGATCGCGCTCTCGGGCGCCGGGATCGATGAGCTGGTGATCGTGCTCGGCCATCACGCGGCGAGCATCATGCCCGTCATCGAGTCGTTCCCCGTGACCGTCGTTCACAACCCGCGGCCCGACGACGGCCAGGTGTCTTCGCAACGCCTGGGGTTGGCCGCGCTCAATCCCGCGGCCGATGCGGTGCTGGTGGCGCTCGCCGATCAGCCGCTCATCGACGTCGAGGACATCACCCAGGTCATCGGCGCTTTCAAGCGGCGGCCCGAGGGTACGGCGGTGGTCGTGCCGCGCGTGGCCGGAGACCCGGGCAACCCGGTGATCTTCGGCGCGCAGGTCCGCGAGCAGATTCTCCTGGGCGATGCCCACATCGGCTGCCGCCAATGGCGCAACGCGCACCCGGAGGCGGTGTCGCACTTCGATACCGACAACCGGCGCTTCACGCTCGACGTCGATACGCCGGAAGACATCGAGGATTTCGAGCGCCGTACGGGCCACGCGCTGCGCTGGCCGGCATCGGCTGCGGCCTAGCCGCGCAGCTCTGCCTCCGCGGCGAGAAAGCGCTGCAGCTCGGCGCAGATCGACAGCGCGAGTGTCTCCGGACCGTATCCGCCGAGCTTGATTCCCACCGGGGCGTGCAGCCGCGGCGTGAGCGTTGCCCGGGCCGCGGGGTCGAGCTCGGCGAGCAGCTCGTCCCGCCGCGCCGGCGGCCCGAGCAGTCCGATGAACGGATCGGGGCGCCGGGCAAGCGCCGCGAGCGCCTCGCGGTCGTTGGCCGCGGTGTGGGTCATCACGATACAGGCATCGAGCCGCTGATCGCCGACGGCGGCGAGCGCCTCGGCCGGACGCGCGCAGATCCTGCGTTCGGCCTCGGCACCGCGCGCGGCCAGCAGTCCCTCGCGATGGTCGGAAAGGGTCACCCGCCAGCCGAGCCGATTGGCGATGTCGATCAGGGCCGGCGCCTCGGGACCTGCGCCCACGAGCATGATGCGCGGCGAGGGGGGGAAGAGGACGACCGCGCAGGTCAGGCCGCCTTCGAGGTGCTGCTCTCCCGCAGCCTGCCCCTTGAGTGCGCGGGCCGGCTCGATGCGCGGGGGGAGCTCCATCTCGACATTCGCCGACCAGAGGAAGCCGCTGCCGACGTGCGGACCGCTGGTGAGGAGCGCGGCCTTCAGCGGCCGCTGCGCGCGCTCGGCCGACAACAGCGCCTCGCACAGGGGGTGAGTCGTGCCGGCAGCGACCGGCAGCAGCAGCACCTGCATCTGCCCGCGGCAGCCGGAGCCCGAGCCGAACACCAGGTCGTCGTCGCTGCGCGTGTCGAAAAGCATGACCCGCGGGAGGTTCTCCGCGAGCGCCGTCCGGGCCGCGGACTCGAGATCGGACTCGAGGCACCCGCCCGAGATGACGCCGAGGCGTGCGCCGTCCGCGCCCACGAGGGCCAGGGCGCCCGGCTTGCGGTATGTGGATCCCGTCGAGTGTACGACGACGCAGAGGGTGAACGCGGTCCCCCGCGCCAACCGGGCCTCGAGCTCCCCGAGAATGCGCCGATGGTGGGTCGCGAAGGAATCCGTCTGTATCACATCCCGAAGCCCTGACGCAAAAATGCCTCGCTCTTGCGCAACATCAGCGCGCGCGCGCTCGAGTCATCGAGATAGTGGTCGAGGTCGTCCCAGGTGACAAGCTCGCACTTTCCGCCCACCGCCTTCATCCGCTCGGCCATGCTCTTGGACTCCTCGATGCTCACATTGCGGTCCATGGCGGCGTGGAACAGCAGCACCGGTGCCTTGATCTTATCCGCGTTCTGCAGCGGCGAGCCCTCGCGCACGTGCGGGCCGTCACCGATGAGCGTGCTCACCTCGTAGTACCCGGACCAGCGGCGGAACTCCTCCTTGGCCGCGGCGAGATCGGTCACGGGCGCGATCGCGACCACGGCCTTGAAAAGGCCGGGCTCGACGACGGCCGACTGGAGCGCAGCATACCCACCATAGGACCAGCCGAGGATGCCGAGCTTCCGGGGATCGGCGATACCCTGATCGACGAGCCAGTGTCCGGCGGCGAGCACGTCCCCGATCGCGATCCTCCAGGACTTGAAGCCGTTTTGCTGGAACCAGGCATCGCCGTAGCCCACCGAGCCGCGAAACTCCGGCTGCAGCACGACGAAGCCGCGGGAGGCGTAGAACTGCGACAGCCAGTCGAAGCCCCATTCGTCGCGTGCGTTCGGCCCGCCGTGCGGCAACACGATCGCCGGCAGTCCCTTGGCGCTCGTCGCGCCCGGCGGGAGGGTGAGATAGGCCGGCACCATGGCGCCGTCCGTGGCCGGATAGGTGATCGGCTTGACGCTCGCGAGCTTCGCGCCCTCTAACTCTCCGCGCACGACGAGGAACGTTTCCAGCCGGCGCGCCTTCCGGTCGAACAGGTAATAGACGCCGGGGTCGGAATCGCTGCCGGCAAAAATCAGCAGCGTGTTCTCGTCGGCACTCGAATCGACGACGTCGAGTATCGGCTGCTGCGGCAGCGCCCGGGCGAGTGAGGCAAGCAGCTGTTTGACGTCCGGGTCAAAGTAAACGCTATGACGCCGGTCGGTGGCATAGGAGACGCCCACCACGCGGCCCTGGCGGCCGATGCGCATCAGCCGGTCGACGTCGACCGCGGGATTGACGTAGAGGAGCTGCTCCGCAAGGCTGTTGTCGAGGCTCACCGAATAGGCGGCCAGGCGGCCGTCGGTCTTCTTGAAACCGTAGGCGAGGTTGTGCTCCGGATCGATCGCATACGGGTTGAAGCCCGTGCGCTCGAGGGAGTCGTATTCGCTCAGCTTGTGCCAGTCCTCGGAACCCGGCGCGCGGTAGAGGTAGTCGATCACGCCGCTCTCCTGCGTCGTGGTGCTTGCGCTGACCTTCCTGCTGAGACCGACGATGCGCACCGCGCCGCGCCCGTCGCTGATGTACTCCACGGCGTCGGCGCGCGGCGCCTCGACGCGCCTGACATCGAGGGTGCGCGTGTCAACCCGGTCGACGCCGAGCCCCTGGGCGCTCGATCCCAGGTGGCTGCCGATGCGATCATCGGCCAGGTAGGGGCGCGTCATCAGCACGACTCCGTCCTCCGACGACTCGATGATCGAGCCTCCACCGAGCTTCAAACCATGTTCGTGGACGCTGTCCCGCTTGCTGAGGAGTTTCAGGTTCGTGCCATCCGCGTTGACGGCGACCAGCCGGCTGACGGGCAGGATGCCGTAGGTAGGATCCTTCAGGTTGGCGTAGATGTGACAGGCCAACCGATCGTTCGCGACCCAGGAGCAGTTCCCGAGGCGCTCGGGCTTGCCGTCGGCCGCCAGGGCCGGTTTGGGCTTGGCGCCTTCAGCCAGGCTCAGGGTGTAGAGCACCGACCCCTGACCTTGGAGCGCTGACCGATAGGCAACGCTCCTGCCATCGGGAGAGAGCGTCATGCCGGAGACGCTCGGGCGGGCGCCGAAGGCCGCCGCGGCATCGAAGGCTTTGGACTCCTCAGCCAGCGCCGGCGCGCAGGTATAGAGCACTGCGAGTAGTGCGATTATTCTTCTCATCGGAACCCCTATCTCTGAGGCAGGAATCTTAAAGCATTGGCCGCGTGATGGGCTCGCCGCCGGGGTGCTGTGCCTCGCGGCCGCGGTGCACGCTGCTCGCGCCCATGCACAGGGGTACCTCAACCCCTACCTCGGGGCCATCACTCCCGACAAGCCGTGGCGCGCGAGCGGCAGCGCTCCGCTTTATGGGCTCGACGTCGGGATGGATCTTTCCAGTGACTGGAGCGCGGAATTCGATCTGAGCGGCGCGCCGCTCACCGACCGGTCTGGCACGGGGCATACGGGGCTCTATGGAGGCGCGCTCGCGCTGGTGCGGGTGTTCAATCGACCCACGCGGTTCGCGCCCTACCTGTCCGTCGGCCTCGGGCTGACGCACAACAACGCTGCATCGCAGACCGGGCTCGAGGCTCACACGGAGTTCATGATCCAGCCCGGGCTGGGCGCACTCATCGGGATGTGGGAGAGCGCAGATCGCTCACGGCGCCTGGCCTTGCGTCCCGACATCAAAGTACGCTGGACTCATGGGTGGGCCCATGCGCCGGGCAATCCGGTCGATCCCCTGTACGGGCTCGGACTGTCGCTTGCCTTCTAATAGTGGGGGACTGCGCGTGCGCTCCTGCGCGCGGGGGCTCAGCCGCGGAACCGGTAGCTGAAGCGCAGTCCTATGGTCCGGGGACGATTGACCGTGATCGCCCGGTAGTACTGGCGGGAGTTCTCATAGAGCTCACCCCGCGTGTCGGTGAGGTTCTCGCCGTAGAGTTGTACCAGCCATCCGTTCTTGCCCGCACCGAGCGCCGCATCGTAAGTCGTGAAGGGCGGCAGATTATAGGCGATGGAGTTGCCCTGCAGGTCGGTGGCGAGCCAGTCATTCGAGGCGATGGAATGGGACTGGTGCACCGCGCCGATCTGGGCGAATGCATCGTAGCCGTTCACCGCAACGTCATAGCGGAGCCGGAGGTAGCCCTGGAACGGAGGCGCACCGGCGAGCGGGCTGCCGAGGGGTCCGGCCGGATTGGAGAGCTGCACTCCCGCAGCGGTTTTGAGAGTCCCGAAGTCGATGGGGGTTCCGTCCTCCCACAGGAATGTCGGTTGCCTGACCAGGGCACTGTGGTTCCAGGCGGCGCCGAGCTCGGCGGTGAAGCGGGTCGTAAGATGAGCGCTGCCGGCGATCTCCACGCCGCGCACCCGGTAGTCACCGGTGTTGAAGGCCGTGAGGCCGAACAACTCGGCATCGAAGGAGCCGATCTGGGCGTGGTTCCAATCCTCCTGGTATACGGCCCCGTTCCATTGGAGGCGCTCATCCCACCAGGCGGTCTTCCAGCCGAGCTCGCTGCTCGTGAGGGTGTCGGGTGAGTAGGCAAGCGGGGCAACCCACCCGCCATGGAGGGTGGCTTGAGCCTGCCAGGGGTAGGGACCCGGAGTGAGTGGCGCGTTATAAGCCGGTGTGAAGCCGCGATTGAAGCCGCCCGGGCGGAAGCCCTGGGCCCAGGTGTAGTAGAGCAGGGCGTCGTCGGTGATCTTCCAGCTGAGGTTCGCGCGGCTACGGAAGCCGCTGTAGGTGCGATCGAGGCCGAGCGAGTTGAGATTCTGGAAGACGCGATTCACGCAGGGGTTGGGGACGCTGCCGGGAGGGTTATAGAAAGTGCTGCAGCCGAAGCTACTGACGGTCGAGCCGACTTCCCAGGTGTTGGTACTGTAGTAGCGCGTGCCTGCGGTCAGTGTAAGGGTGCGTGGGATGAGATCGTAGTCGACCGAGGCGTAGGCGGCCTTCTGGTTATAGCCGCGCGTGATGTCGTTGAACCAGCCATCCCCCGGCGGCCGAACGTTGGGATTGTTCGAAGTCACACCTCCGGGCACCAACACCGCGCCTGGTGTGCACCCGCAGACTGCCTGTCCGTTCAACGCCCAGTACTCCGTGGGTGGCGCAATGGGATTGAAGTACGGCAGCGCCGTGATGTAATAGAAATCCATCTGGGTGTGCTGCGTGTAATCCTCGTAGAACAGGCCGCCAACGGCCCGCAGCCTGAGCTCTTCGGGTGTTTGCAGGCGCAGCTCGTGACTCTGGTGCACGTTGCGCTCCTGGTCGCGCCAGGTGGAGCTCGGTGAGAAGCATTGCGGTGCAGGGCCGGCGATGCACTGGTAGTAGTCGACGTACAGGCCACCGTGCGCGTATTCGGTGTAATCCCCAACCTGATCGACCTTGCGCTCGAGGTATGCGCCGGCATAGAGGACCTTGAGGGCGGCGAGGCGGCCCTCGATGGTGAGGGCGGTATTCGTGAACGCGTCCCGATCGTAGGAGGGGTTGAAGAGCTGCACGGTGAGATCGGGCTGCGGCTGGCCGAAGGCATCCGCTGCCATCTCGGCAAACACCCCATCCGCTTCCATGCGCTGGTAGCTTTGAGCGATCAGCGCGCTCCAATCGGCATCGATCTGCCATAGCGCCTCGAGACGCGCGCCCTGGTAAGTGACCGGGTTGATGTTGCTCTTGACCAGCGCGGCGTTGTTGATGACCAGGTTGTTTGTGGGGATCGGACCGGTCGCGTAACGGATACTGACGTCCGAGTCGGAATGCGCAAAGGTCGCGGGGATGTTGTCGATGTAGCCGCCGCGCTTCTCGTCGTAGATCACAGCGCGAACGGCGAGCCGGTTGGGTACGAGCGGCACGTTGAGGGTGGCATCGAGAGCGGAGCTCGGGTCTCCGTGCGCGGTCGCTGCGACACCGGCATTGATGTTTGCCTCGGTGACATCGAGTTGCGGCTTGTGGGTGATGTAACGCACCACCCCGGCTTGCGCGCCCGCGCCGAAGAGCGTCCCCTGCGGTCCTTCCAGGACCTCGATGCGCTCGAGATCAGCCGCGTAGATGTCTAGGTTGCGGCCGGGGAGCTGCACGGACTGCTCGTCGAGGTACAAGGCTACGTTGGGAAGAGCACCGATCCCGGCTCCCTGAACCCCGGGCTCGGAGGTGCCGAGACCCCGTACGAAGATACTGTTCTGACCAGGACCCACACCATGCACCGTGACCCCGGGCAGGTAGCGCGCGAAGTCATCGAGAGTGGTCGCGTTGAGCTTGGCGAGCGCGGCGCCGGTCAGCACCTCGACCGTAATAGGCACGTCCTGGAGGTTCTGCTCGCGGCGGCTCGCGGTGACGATGACTTCGCCGGACGGCTCCGCATCGCCCGTGTTCGGGGTCAGGGCGAAAATGCGGATGGTGTCGGGCGTCAGGTACTCGAAGCGCAGCCCCGTCCCTTGCAGCAGCCGGGTGAGCGCGGTATCGGCGCTGAGCCCCGCCGGGACGGCGCGCGATCTGCGGCTGTTGGCAACTCCGGAGACGTATACCAGCTGCAACCCCGTGTTGCGGGCAAAGGCTGCGAGCGCCTCCTTGAGCGGCTGTGCGGGTATGTCCGCGTCGAGGCGTACCGCGGCTGCGGCTCCCGGTGCCTCCGCGAGCGCGGGCGGGCCTGCGATGAGCGCGGCGGGCACCCAGATCGGCAGTGCCCGAAGTGCTTCAGACACAGTCGTGGCGATCTGCGCCGAGCGGCGGCGCGCGCATCGGGCTCCCATGCACTTCTCGTTGCTGTGGTTTCAGATCGCTCGATCAGTGTACCCGCGCGGGCCGAGGTTAGTCCTGCGAGACCAGAATTCGGGTGGCAGTCACCTCGACGTGCACGCCCTCGAGGGTGCGCAGGAAGGCGATGAAGGCCGCGGTGTTGTCGGTAGCGAATACGCCGCTCACCCGCAGACTGCGTAGCGCCGGCGTCGTGATCTCGATCGGTTTGCGGGAGTAGCGGTTGAATTCCGCGGCCACGAGGTCGAGCGGCTCATGGTCGAAGAGGATCTGCCGGCGTAACCAGGCGGTGGTGCGGTCGACATCTGCAGGCACCGCAGTTGGCCGCTCTCCCTCGGCGACGACGATCTGCTCTCCGGCGCTCACCCGGACAAAGCCCGCGAGCGGATCCTGGCTCGAGCTGGCCGCCGCCGGCATCCCCACCGCCACCTGGCCCTCGCTGACGGTGACCAGGGTCGAGTGCTCCTCGAGGCGCACGTCGAAGCGGGTACCGACATCGACGACCTCCGCGGCTCCGGCGAAGACGCGGAACGGGCGGTCTCCCTCATGGGCGACTTCGAAGAACGCTTCTCCGGAGCCCAACACGACCACGCGCTCCGTGGCGCCATAGCGCACGGTGACCGTCGTGTCGGTGTTGAGGTGCACGACCGAATTGTCGGCCAGGCGATAGGTCTGCTGCTCGCCGTGGCGGGTCTCAAAGCGCACAGCCGCCGCTGCGGGGGGCACGGGTGCCCTGGCGACCGGCCAAAGGTTCCGCACGAGCAGCGCGCCGAGCGCCAGCACGGCGATTGCGGCGACTGTCGCCGCGACTCGCTGCCAGCGCAGTGACGCGACCGCCAGGGTCTCACGAGCCTTCCGCCAGAACGACGGCGAGCTGGTGTCGTCGTCCGCGCGCGCTCTCGCGAGCAGGGCTTCGATCGAAAACCCGGGATCATCACAGGCCTTGCCCAGGTCGCGGGCGATCACTGACACGCCGAGGAACTCCTCGACGTGAGCCGGTGAGGCTTTGAGCCAGGCGACCAGAGCCGCGGACTCCTGCGAGTCGAGCGGCCGCTCGTCGTTGGCGACGAACCATTGGCCCGCCTGTGCGGCGATCGCGGCCCGGACCTGCTCTTCGCTGGAGTTCATGGACTCAACCTAGCCGCCCCATGCGGCGGCGACAGTGACTCAAGGCCTGTGCCACATACTTCTTGGCCATCTGCGGAGACACGCCCAGGCGGATCGCAACCTCGCGGTACGACAACCCGTGGCTGAAGCGCAGGGCCACCGCTGCCTGGCACTTCGGGCGCAGCTGCCGCAGCACCACCCGCAGCCGCTCGAGCCGCTGCGCGGTATCGAGGTCCGCGTCGAATCCGGGCAACGCTTCGAGCTGCTCGTATTCGGCGATCTCGTCGATGTCGACGCCGCCCGCGCGGCGCCGATCGAGCACCGCGTGCTCTTTCACCAGATTGTTGGCGACGGTATAGAGGTAGAGGACCGGGTTGCGAATTGCGTCCTGGTCGCTGATCCGCAGCATCCGCAGATATACCTCCTGCGCCAGGTCCGGTGCATCGGTCTTGGTGCGGATCCGCCGGCGGAAAAACGCCTGCAGCGCGCCCCGATGCTCGGCAAACAGCCGCTCGACCAGCGATGGTTTCGCGTCAGCCATGAAGCGCGGCAAGCAAGACAGTCCTCCCCTTCTATGTATAAGAGTGGGGAAGGCACGAATTGGCAACCAGAATTTTTCCAGGTGTCCATTCCGCGCACGGTGCACTCGTTTATCCATGAAAGCCGATCGATCGGCTGAGGAAGCAACCCAACTAACCCGAGCGAGGAGAGTGACATGAGTGCCAGGACGTTCAGTCTGTTATGCACGGCCGCAGCCGTTGCCGCCGCCGCGCTCACCGTGAACCCGGGGCGGGTCGCGGCCCGCGATAAGCCGGTCACGATCGCGATCGCGGTCAACAGCCGCGGCCTGAATCTCAGCCAGTCAGCTGACGTACACACCTTCTACAGGCGCATTGCGGACGCCGCATGGGTGGCGTGCACCGACGGCAACCGGGTGGGCCTCGCACCCTTGCCGGATCCGCAGGGCTGTTATGGGGAGGCCCTCGCACGGGCGATCCGCTCCGCCGGGAACCCGCTCCTGACGCAGATCTATCTCGAGACACACACCTTCCGCGAGGCGGTAGCACGCGGTGTCGTGGGAGCCGCACAGGTAGCGGCGAACTGACGGCGCGAGAACCGGTGGTTTTTCCACCAACAAGTCATAACAGGAGACGAAGCTATGAGTGGCAAGAAGACGAACGGGCCAGGTCTCGGGGCGACTTTCTCGACGGTCGCGCTCGGCCTGCTGACGCTGGCATTCGCCGGCCAGGCGAGTGCGGCGTGCATGGACCTGAAGTTCCCCACTGCACCGACGGGCAAAACGGTGGCCGGATCCATGGTGCCGGCCGTATATCGCCCGGACGGGCCGGCGTGGGGATCGCTTCTTCCGGTGAACGACTATGAGGGCGACGGACGTTCGATTGTCGGCCTCTGGCAATTTCAGATGAGTGGATTCTCCGTGGACTGGGGCACGCAGGCCTGGCACTCGGACGGCACCGAGATCATGTTCTCGGGCGGTCAGAACCCGGAGACCGGGGACGTCTGCCAGGGCGTATGGCGCCAGGTGGGTCCGTCCACCTACACGCTGAACCACATCGCGATGGGCTGGTTCGCCCCCGGGGCGGGCTTTGGCATCCGGGTTCACTTCCACGTGAAGGTGAAGCTCGATCCAACGGGCAATTCGTTCTCCGGGACCTACACGGCTGGGGTTTTTGCGGTGAGCCCGGCCGATCCCTTTGACGAGACCACCGAGGTTGCTTCCGGCGCCGGCACCGTCACCGCGACGCGGGTAAAGCCGGACTGAGCACCAGCCCCACTCGACTCGGTTCCGCGTAACCGAGGAGGGTAGCGCACGGCGGGCTGGCAGGATTGCCAGCCCGCCGCCGCGTTCACGGGCGCTGCGGCAGATCAGGGATTAATTGCAGTGACGATCCAGATCGCGCCGGCGAGCGGCACTCGATTCCCGACCCGATGTCTCTCGAGCGCCGCACGGATCGATTGAATGGCCGCAGCCTGCAGTTCTTCCCGCTGACCATCGAGCGCGCGGCTGGTCGGACCGATTCCAACAGCGGTAGCAACCGCGGCCTCGATCCCTCCGCCGATGGCGAGGTCGAGCTCGAGGCCGACCGGCTCGAGTTGGATGCCAGCAAAGCCGGCGCGCCCGAGGATGTCGCGCACCCGGGACTCCGCGGCGAACGAGAATGGGCCCGGATCCTCAGGGCCGACGTCGGGCAAGCGCGGCACGTGACGATACGCTGCCTGCAGCGGCAGCAGCAGCCAGGGGTTCTCGCGCGGCTCGCGCCAGCAGGCGAACGTCACGCGGCCACCAAGGCGCAGACCTCTGCGCATGTTGGCAAAGGAGCGCGCGGGATCGGCGAAGAACATGACGCCGAAGCGCGAGAACAGCAGATCCGCCGTGGCTGGCTCGAAGGGATAGACCGTCGCGTCGCCCAGCTTGAACTCGAGGGGCAACTCCGACGGGGCGAGCTCGCGCGCCCGCGCCAGCATGAGCTCGGACACGTCGACGCCGACAACCCGGCCGCCCGGCGCCACGCGCCGGGCGAGCGCGATTGCAGTGCCGCCCCAGCCGCAGCCGATGTCGAGAACGAACTCGCCGGCGCGCGCATCGGTACGCTCCAGCAGCAGTTCGGCCACCGGCGCGAGCAGCGCATCCTGCTGCTCCTGCCGGTTCACCCAACGTTGTCCGGCGGGCCCGTTCCAATAGGCGATCTGGTCGGCGTTACGGTCGTCGGCAGAGGCGGGCGGCATGGAGCTGCAAGATTACTCCCACGCCACTGCCTGCCCTAGCAGGTCACGAGATCCGTATGCCCGAAGCCCTTCGAGTAATCGAGCACCGAGATCAACTTCGGTATCACCCGGAACACGCGCACCTCGGAGAACTTCGGCATGGGCAGCGGCAGCGACTTCTGCTCGGGATACTTCTGCATCATCAGCCGCACGGCTTTCTCGCCCTCGACCGGATCGGTCACCGCCTGCGCGTGAGCCGCCATGGACAGGCCCGTGATTTCCATTACCTGCGGGGTGTCGTGGTCGACGGTCAGCGATACCCGGTCGTCACGCGCCAGATTGGCCGCCTTCTGACTGTCGAGCCCGCAGAGGAAGTAGAGCGTCAGTCCCTCGTTTCCATAGCCGACGGTCGTCGCCTGCGGCCAGCCGTCTGGCCTCAACGTCGCGAGCGTCATGATGCGGTGCTGATTCAGGAGCCCGAGGATGGTCTGCTTCATCTCGTCGTTCATTTGCCGGCCTCCGCAGTGACGAGCTTCCTAGCAGGCTGCCACGGCGAGTGCAGCCGGACCATCAGGGCAAACACATAGCCCGCGCTCTTAGCGCGAGCGCAGCGGCAGCAGCAGAGAGAGACCGAGAACGGTGAAGGCCGCGCCGGCGATGAAGGTGGCAGACGGGCCGATACGCGCCCAGAGCAAACCGGCCAGCACGCTCGCGATCAGCAGGGCCACGCCGCTTGCGAAGTTGAAGACGCCGAAGCCGGAGGCGCGCAGATTCGCCGGACAGGCATCTGCCACCAGTGCCGAGAGCAGTCCCTGGGTCATCCCGAGGTGCAGCCCCCAGACCGCGATCCCGCCCATGACGACCCACAGATTGGGGCCCCAGGCGAGGATCAGGTCCGCGGCGACCAGCGTCGCGAAGCCGAGCGCGAGCAGGCGCCTGCGGCTGACACGGTCGGAGAGTGCCCCGAGCGGATACGCAGACGCCGCAAAAACGATATTCATCACCACCAGCACGAGCGGAGCGAGCGCGAGCGGCAGCCCCGCCCCCTGCGCTCGCAGGATGAGGAAGGCCTCACTGAAGCGCGCCAGCGTCAATACCGCGCCGACGGCGACCACCGCCCAGTACGACTGGCCGAGGGAGCGGCACTCCTCGAGTCTGACCGGCGCCTGCGCCACCGCCGGCGCGTGTGGCGGCTCGTGCACGCCGATGACCAGCACCAATACCGACAGCAGGCCCGGGATCAGCGCCAGCCAGAAGACGCGCCGGAAGTTCTCATCGAAGCCGGCCATCAGCGCCATCGCGATCAGTGGTCCGGCGAACGCGCCGACCGTGTCGAGCATCTGCCGCAGCCCGTAGGCCGCGCCGCGGCTGCCTGCCGGTACGAGGTCGCCGATCAGCGCATCGCGGGGGGCGCCGCGGATGCCTTTGCCAATCCGGTCGGAGAAGCGCGCGGCCAGCACCATGGACGAGTTGGTTGCGAGAGCGAACAGCGGCTTGGAGAGCGCGGAGAGGCCGTAGCCGGCGACGGTGAGCGCCTTGCGCTTCCCCAGCCGGTCGCTCAACCAGCCGGAGAACAGTTTCGAGATCGAGGCGGTGGCTTCGCCGACACCTTCGATCAGCCCGACTATCGTCGTGGAGGCGCCGAGCACGGAGACCAGGAATACGGGCAGTAACCCGTGGATCATCTCGGAGGAGATATCCATGAGCAGGCTGACGAAGCCGAGCGTCCACACCGCGCGGGGAATCGCGCGACCTCGCGCGCTTGAGGCTTGTGCCAACGGGTCGGAACTCACTCGGAGAAGCTCTCGGTACTTTCGCGTATTTCCCCGGGCGGCTGCCACGGCGCATACGCTGCCCCGAAGCCTAGCGCATCGAGGTGGAGGCGAGTGCCTTGGGAGGGGAGAGCTGGCTGATCCGCCCGTTGCTCTTCGGAAGGTCCATCGCCCCGATCCGCGAAGACCTCTCAATTCGACATAGGGGCCGCTCAATTTGGCATAGCGGCCACGGACGACGGATGATTTCATCGCCTGGCGGGGCGCGCACCGCCCGGGGGCCGATGCTTGCCGGTTATAACAAGGGGGGCTCGCTCGATGAAGGTCAATCCAAAGTGTGCGGCTGCGGTCGCGGCGATTCTCGGCACGCGCATGAGCGTTGTGGTCGCGGCAGACCAGCCCGCAGGCCCCGAGGCCGCCCCGTCGGCCGGAATTCAGGAAGTCGTCGTCACCGCGCAGCGTCGTTCCGAGAACGCGCAGGACGTACCGATCGCGATCCAGGCGCTCACCGGCGAGACGCTGCAGCAGCTGAACATCGCGAACTTCGACGATCTGATCCGCTATCTGCCCAACGTGACCGCGCCCTCCGCGGGGCCCGGCCAGTCGCAGATCGTCATGCGGGGCCTGAGCGCCGGCAGTGCGGCGGGGCAATGGGGCGGCTCGATCAGCGGCTTTCCCAACGTGGCCATCTATCTCGACGAGCAGTCAGGTCAGCTGCCCGGCCGCAACCTCGATGTGTACGCGGCGGATCTCGAGCGTGTCGAGGTGCTCGAGGGGCCGCAGGGGACGCTGTTCGGCGCCGGCGCGCAGGCAGGCGTCATCCGCTACATCACCAACAAGCCGAAGCTGAATGTGACCGAGGCCAGCGCGACTGCAGGCTACGGTACCACCGCGGGCGGCGATCCCAACTCCGACATCACCGCCGTGGTCAACCTGCCCCTGATCAGCGATACGCTGGCGGTGCGTGCGGTAGTCTACGAGGACCGGCGCGGCGGTTACATCAACAACCTGCCTTCCACCTTCACGCGAGAGCCGACCGATCTCGGCATACCGTATGCCAACTATCCTGCCGGCTGCGCGGCCACGGGCAACTGCCAGGTGCCGCCCGGGAGCCCGGTGATCAACAACTACCCGCTGGTGAACGACGCGATCAATCCGGTCACTTACGAGGGCCTGCGCGTCTCGGCGCTCTGGCACATCAACGACGACTGGAACGCTCTCATCACCCAGAGCTACCAGGACATCGACGCCGCCGGGGTGTTCTACCAGATGCCGACCAGCTCCGACGGCGTGCCGCTGCCACCGCAGTCGGTGACGCTCTTCAACCCGTCCTACAACAAGGACCAGTTCGAGAATACGGCCCTGACGCTCACCGGCAAGCTTGGCGACCTCAAGCTGGTCTACGCGGCGTCTTATCTGGTGCGCAACGTCGAGACAGTTCAGGACTACACCAACTACGCGCGCGGCAAGTACGCCGACTATTACCAGTGCCACGGCGCGGATAATGGCCTGCCCGCGACCTGCTACTCGCCGTCCGCCACCTGGAACGAGACCGAGCGCAACACGCACTTGAGCCAGGAGCTGCGGCTCAGCACCCCGGACGACTGGCGGCTGCGCGGGATCGGCGGGGTCTTCTGGGAAGACTTCCGCATCGACGACCAGTTGAACTGGCTGTACAAGACGCTGCCGCCTTGCACCACCACCGTGGTGTTCGGCTGCCTGACCGACATCGGGCCGCTGCCCGGCTCGAGCGTCAACAACCCGGCCCCCATTCGCGGCGACAACGTCGCCTTCTTCAACGACGTCAAGCGCGGTTACACCCAGACCGCGGCCTTTGCCTCGCTCGACTTCGATCTGGTTCCCAAGGTGCTCACCGTCACGGCCGGAACGCGCTACTACCATTTTGACAACGAGGAGAAAGGCGCGGTGGTCGGCAGTTTCTTCTGCTACGAGGCCGGTCTGCCGCCATGCCTCAATTACGCGACCAATATCGACGCCGAGAACCTGCACACCACCTACAAGGGTTTCAAGAGCCGCGCGAATCTGACCTGGCACTTTCTGCCGGACGCGCTCGCCTACTACACCTGGTCGCAAGGCTTCCGTCCCGGGGCGTTCAACCGTAACGCCGCCTGCTACATCCCGGATGCAACCGGGACCAATCTTTACTGCTCGCCCCTCGCGTACGAGTCCGACGACCTGACCAACAACGAGATCGGATGGAAGACCGAGCTCCTCAATCGCCGGCTGCAGTGGAACGGCGCGCTCTACCAGGAGGACTGGAAGAACGTCCAGGTCTCGTTCTTCGATCCCGGCGTGCTTGGCAACGTCGGCTTCAACGCCAACGGTCCGGACTACCGGATCCGGGGCTTCGAGACCTCACTGATCGCGGTGATCACCGACGGCCTCACGCTCGAAGGCGGGGCGGCCTGGAACAGCAGCGAGCAGACCAACTCGCCCTACCTGATCGCCAACAATCCGGCGCTGCTGCAAAACGCCGCCACCGCCGGCGAGTACGGGCAGCCGATCACGATCATCGGCAATCCCTACGGACCACTCGGTACGCCGAGCGCCAACTGCCCGCCACTGCAGTTCAACGCACGGCTGCGTTATCAGTGGGTGATGAGCTCCTACAACCTGTTCGCACAGACGGGTGCGACGCACACCGCGCATTCGTTCACCCAGTTCGGCAGCAATCCGGCCCTGCCGACGGCCGGGGCCATCAGCACGACCCAGACGCGGTTCGAGAATCCGCCCTATACGACCTACGATGCGTCGGCCGGCATCGCCAAGGACGCCTGGACGGCGGAGCTCTATGCGCAGAATCTCACCAACGTGGTGACCAGCACCTGGACCTCGACCGCGCAGTTCGCCCTGCAGCAGACCATCACGCGGCCGCGGGTGCTGGGAGTGAGGCTCGGCTACCGATTCTGACTCAGTCGTACCAGCCGGGTGACTTGATCGCATTCCTGAAGAACGTGGTGCTGTGGCCGATCCACAGCTGCGCGTTCTTCTCCTTGAGGAAGCGCTCGATCATCTCCCGCGACTGCGGAGTGCCCGTGCTCTCTTCCTCCTTCGGCATGCGCTGCAGCGTGCGCTCTTCGGCGTAGTGCCACAGATCCCCCGAGAGCAGCACGCCGCCGGTTCTCGCCAGCTTCACGTAGAGCGCCTGGTGCCCGGGGGTGTGGCCGGGTGTGAACTTGAGGATCACCGTGCCGTCGCCGAAGACGTCGTGATCGCCGGCGAACACCTGCTTGCGGGACTGAGCCAGCGCCGAGTAGAGCGGCAGGTATGCCGGATCCGCGTCGCGCCCGAACATGAACTCGAGCTCCGCCTTCTGTGTGAGCCAGGTCGAGCCGGCGTAGTCGTTGGCATTGCCGACGTGGTCCCAGTGTGAGTGGGAGATGGCGAGATAAGTAATGTCGGCCGGCGTCACGCCGATATCGGCCAGCTGGCTGCGCAGCGTGCTGAACTTGATCTGACCATAGCCGCCGTCCACGTTCTCCCACAATGGCCGCCCCACGAGCCGATCGGACAATCCGGTGTCGAACAGCAGAATGCCTTTGGGGTGGATGACGAGGAAACAGGGCACCGACATGTTGGTATCGGCCACCTGCTCGCGCGTCAGCTGATAATCCTCAGGCCGGTTGTAGGTGAGCGTGCCGCAGTCGATCACGTAGAGGCGCGGCGAGCTGACCTGCGGCAGCGGCGCGAGCCCCGGCGGACGGGCCGTGGGGGCGGCCGCAGTCTCGGCGGCGCGCGCGGGCGCCGCCAGCGCGCAGGCAAGCGCGAGCGCCGGCAGGAGTGCACGGCCGAGGCGCGCGCAACGATTGGTCACGCCAGAGCCTACGCCGGGTTCGTTGCTGGGGTTTTGCATGTGCCATTCCGAGTGCTGGTGCTCATTATAGTGAGCGCGGCGCGGAGTATCGTTGCGGCTTGCGGTGTCGTGGGAAGGTGACAAGGTGACAGTGTCCGCCGCTTCGCTGCATCTTCGGGGGTTGTATGAGTGTGGAACCGAGTGAGGCGACGGGGGAGGTCTGGTCCCGATGGCAGGGACAGCTCATCAATGCCACGTTCCCCCTAGGACGCTGTCTCGGCTCCTCGGACCATAGCGGGGTCTTCCTCACCACCTCCACCGCCCGCGGCCCTGCGGATGTCGCGATCAAACTCGTCCCGACCAATCGGGCCCTGGCGGAGCTCATGCTGCCGCGCTGGAAGCGGGCGGGCGCGCTCGCGCATCCGAGCCTGCTGCCATTGTTGCAGTGGGGCGGAACCCAGCTCGAGGGGCTGCCGTATCTCTACGCTCTCATGGAGTATGCCGATCAGACTCTGGCGCAACTCCTGGTACACCGCGCGCTGACCGACGATGAAGCGCGGGAGATGCTGCTGCCGGTGCTGGACGCGCTGGCGTTTCTCCACGGTCAGGACCTGGTGCAGGGCCAGCTGAAGCCGACCAACATCCTGGTCGCCGGGGATCAGCTGAAGCTCGCGAGTGACACCGTTCGCCGCCTCAGCGAAGGCGCGATCAGCACCCACGCACCTACTCCCTACGATCCTCCCGAGGCGCGGCAGGGGAGCACCTCGCCTGCCGGCGACGTCTGGGGGCTCGGCGTGACGCTGTTCGAGGCACTCACCCGGCGCCTGCCTTCGGGATTGGGCGAGCCCGCAGAGGCCCCGGTGCTGCCGGCGGATTTCTCACCGGGATTCCGCGACATCGTGGCCCGCTGCCTCAGCCTCGACCCGCACGACCGGCCCACCCTGGCGGAGCTCGCCGACTTCGCCCGCGGGCAAGCGGCCGAGTCGGCGTCTGCCGTGACCATCGAGATCCCGGCGCTCACGCTGCCCGAGCCAACCGAAGCGATCACGCCTGAGCCGATGACGGCAGTGCCTGGGCCAGAGGAGCCGGTGATGGTCGAGCCGCTGACCGCTCAGGCGGTCAGCCCTGAGCCGCCGACATCTCCAGAGCCGATGCCGGCCTCACCGGCACCACTCTCGGATCGGCCGGACCAGGACACCGCCGCGGCGGCCGGGCCCGAGCCGCCCGTGGAGGCGCCGCCGCCGCGCTCTTCGCTGTTCCTCACGCTGGGGGCGCTCGTGATCCTCGCGCTGGTGTGGGCGGGGATCAGCTTGTTTGGCGGCCACTCAGCGCCGGTGCCCCCTCCACCTCCGGTTCAGGCTCCCGTGGCGCCGGCGGCGGAGGCGGGCGCGCCTGCCTCTTCGGGCTCCGCGCCTCAGGCGTCGCGGAGCGCCTCACCACCGCCCGCGGTTCACGAGGTCGTTCCCGACGTTCCGCTCAGGGCGCAGCGCACGATCCGCGGACACATCAAGGTGTGGGTGCGAGTCATCGTCAACCAGGATGGCTCGGTGCTCGCCGCGACGCCCGACCGCGCCGGCTCGAGCAGGTATTTCGAGCGACTCGCGCTCGAGGCGGCCAAGAAGTGGACCTTTCCTTCGGCGGATACCCCCGCCCAGCGCCTCATGCAGATTCATTTCGACTTCAGTCGTGAAGGGACGACGGCGCACGCCGTGAGTCTTCACTGAGGCCGATCAGGCGACGGCCTTCGGGAGCGTGACTTCGCTGGCGCGCTTGTCCTGTCGCAGGCCGAGATAGACGGGCTGGCGCAACTTTCGATCCGCGGTCAATTCCTGGTAGGAGATCTGCGCGACCAGATGCGGCCGAAGAAATGTCACGCCGCGCTCGCGCGGCGGGTCGGCGAGCGCCGGCTCGGGAGCGATCAGCGGCTGAAATTCCCGGTAGAGGCCGGCGAGAGCCTTCGCATCGAATCCCGTGCCCACCTTGCCCACATAGTGAAGCTTGCGACCCTCATAGGCTCCGAGCAGCAGCGCGCCGAAATGCTTGCGCGAGCCTTCGGGCGCCGTATATCCGGCGATGACGAATTCGTCCTCCTGATGGACCTTCACCTTGAGCCAGGATTTCGAGCGGCGGCCCACGTAGGGCGAAGACTCATCTTTGGCGACCAGCCCCTCGAAGCCGCTGCGCTTCGCCTGCCGGTAGGCCTCGAGCCCGTTGGCCGCCAGGCGATTTGAAAGCAGCAGGACGCCCCGGGGCGAGACGAACCTCTCGAGCGCAGCGCGGCGGGCCGAGAGCGGCTCGGCGCGCAGGTCCCTGCCGTCGGCAAACAGGCAGTCGAAGATGGCGTACGTCGGTTCACCCCGGTCCTGTTGAAGGAGCTGGAAGCGCGAGACACGCCTGCGGTCGAAGACTACGACTTCTCCGTCCAGCACCAGCGTGGCGGGCCGCAGGCCGGAAATCGCGCTGGCGATTTGCGCGAAGCGCGCGGTGTTGTCCTTGCCATTGCGCGACAGGAGGCGCACGCGCGTGCCCTCCTTGTAAGCGAGCATGCGATCGCCATCGTATTTTTCTTCGTAGACCCAGCCCGGCCGGTCGAAGGGCTCGGCCACCAGTGTGGCAAGCATGGGTTGCGGGCGGATTCGGATGTGGTCACTCATGTGGTCGTTACCCGCCGAGCACCTCGGAGTAGTATCTTGGCATCGAGCCCATTCAGAGGGAGGTTATCCATGCTGCGTAAATCAAGCCTGGCGGCGCATCTGTCTGTGGCGGGTGTCGCCACCGCTATCCTCACTGCCTCACTTGCCTTCGCACAAGCGGCGGATCCTGCCCAGGAAGCGGCCACGGCCGGCGTGCACGCCGGGCTCGCGGCCCAGGGGGCGGCCATCGAGCAGGTCCACATGCACCTGCACCACACCGTCAATTGCCTGGTGGGGCCCAAGGGAGAGGGATTTGACGCCAAGGAAGCCAATCCTTGCCAGAAGCTCGGGAACGGCGCGATTCCCGACACGACCGATTCGGCGTCGAAGGCCAAGCTGACCGCGGCGCTCGCGAAAGCACAGGCGGGGCTCAAATCCGACGACCCGGCCGCGGCCAAGAAAGCGGCCGCGGAAGCACAGGCAGCCCTCAAGTAGTCCGGATGGATTGCGATCCGGCGAGCGCACGCCGCGCGACGCTGCGGCGGCTGACGGCGTGCCTGGTCGCCGCTGCGAGCGGCGGGATTTCCATCTCGCACGGAAGGGAAGCGGAACGGCTCGTCTGCGCCAAACCGGGCAGCCTCAGCGAAGCCGAGAAGCGCCAACGCGAACTGGACAACTACACCGAGAAGTCGCCGGATCCCGGTAAGACCTGCAGCGGGTGCCGCTTCTTCACTCCTGGCGCCGAAGCAGCGGCTTGCGGCAAGTGCGACTTATTCAACGGGCCCGCCAATCCCAAGGGCAAATGCGACGACTGGGCGGCGCGCCCCGTCTGAGCATCAAGGGCGCGTGATCGGGAAACGCACGCGGCATGAAGTTTCTTCCACTGCTCTGGGCCGGACTCTGGCGGAGGCCGCTCCGATCCGTCCTCACGGGGCTGTGCATCGTGACCGCATTCCTGCTGCTCGGGCTCCTCGAGGGCGTCAACGCGGGATTCGCCCAGGCCATAGCGGAGGCCCATCGCGATCTGCTGGTGACGAATACCAGGGTTCGGGGTGGCGCGCCGATGCCCATTGCCGCGATGGCGAGCATTCAAAGCATTCCAGGCGTGAGGGAGGTGACGCTGAGAGCGTACTTCATGGGTTCCTTCGGCGAACCAGTGCTGAATAACACGGTCGCCGCGCTCGCTACCGAACCGGCGCTGTTCTTCCAACTTCGACCTGGGCTGATCGTCAACCAGGACGGCCTGCGCGCGATGCGCGAAAATCGCTCGGGCATGCTCGCGACCCCGGTGCTGCTCCAGTGGTTCGGATGGAAGGTCGGCGATGCGATCACTCTGCGTTCGCAGATTCTGAAGACCGACGGCAGCCGGGACTGGACCTTCAACATCGTCGGCACATTCGACTCGGTCAAGAACCCGGCGACCGCTTACTTCGGCATCATCAACTACTCCTATTTCGATGAGTATCGGGTAGAGAACCGGGGCACCGCGGAGAGCTTCTACGAGCGTATCGCGGATCCCACCAAGGCCGTCGCGACTGCGGCGGCGATCGACAGGATCTTTGCCAATTCATCGCACGAGACCCGCACCCGCTCCGACCAGGAACGCGCTGAATTCCAGGCAAAGCAATTAGGCGACGTGCAGTTCTTTACCAACGCGATCATGGGCGCGGTGCTGTTCACGCTGGCCTTCCTGACGGGCAATACCCTGCGGCAGTCGATTCATGAGCGCATTCCGGAATTCGCCGTGCTCAAGGCGGTGGGTTACAGCGATGCCCGTGTCCTCGGTCTGGCTTACGCCGAGGCGCTGCTTCTGTACCTGCCGCCCGCGGCGCTTGGCCTGATGCTGGCGCACCTGGCGGCTCCTCTTGCCAAGGAACAGATCGGCGCCATCATCGTCGTCTCGCCCGGCGTCGCGCTGAGTGGGTTGGCCTGCGCCGCGCTGCTGGCATTCCTGGGGGCGGCGCTGCCGGCCTCGCGCCTGGCGCGGATGTCGATCGTCGACGCACTGCGGAAGCGCTGAGCGTATGGCGCTGCCCGCGCAAATCCTCGCCGTGACCGCCGCCAATGTCCGCAGCATCCCGCGGCGGCTCGGCAACTCTCTGGTGATCGTCGTGGGCGTCGCCGGTGTGGTCGCCGTCTTGATTCTGGTCCTGACGATGTTCGTGGGCTTTCGCACGACGATCCGGGGCGATGGGCGAGCCGATCGAGCGATCATATTGCCGCGGGGCGCGGCTACGGAGTACGAAGGCAGCCTCTCGAGGGAGACGGCAGCGGCCGTCATGAACGCGCCAGGTATCAGGCACGATGGGCGTGGCCAGCCCGTGGTGTCGGCCGAAGTGATCCTGGTGGCACCGGTGGCGCGCAAGGGCGATAACTCGGACGTCAATGTGACGTTGCGCGGCGTCGGTGGACAGTACTTCCTCATGCGTCCCGAGCTCAGGCTGGTCTCCGGACGGATGTTTCGTCCGGGCAATCAGGAACTGCTGGCGGGTGCTTCGGCAAGCGCGCAGTTCGCAGGCCTGGACATCGGAAAACAGGTCCGACTGCAGGATGGCGACTGGACGGTGGTCGGTATCTTCGCGGGCGCCAACGGCGCGCGGGAATCCGAACTGGTCGCCGACGCCCTGACCGTGATGTCGGCTTACAAGCTCGATGCCTTCAGTACCATGGGGGTCATGCTCGAGTCGCCGGGCGCCATCGCGAGCCTCAGAGATGCGTTGGCGCGCGATCCGACGCTGCAGGTCGATGTCCGCGGGGAGCCCGAGTACCTCGCGACCGCCTCCGATGGAGTCAACCGCATGTTGCGGCTGGTCGCGTACGCGATCGGCTCGATCATGGCGCTCGGCGCACTATTCGCGGCACTCAATTCGATGAGCTCGGCCGTTGCTGCGCGCAGTGTGGAAATCGCCACGCTGCGTGCGATCGGGTTCGGTCCGAGTGCGGTCGCAGTCTCGGTGCTGATCGAAGCGCTGCTGCTCGCGCTCCTCGGCGCAGCGCTCGGGGTCGGCGTCGCCTATGCCGCCTTCAACGGTACGACGATCAGCACTCTCGGCGGAGCGGTCTGGGACTCGCAGCTCGTCTACTCGTTGACCATTACGCGCTCCGTGACCGCGGCGGCGGTTCTGCTGGCCTGCGCGCTCGGACTGCTCGGCGGCGTCGTCCCGGCGATTCGAGCCGTCAGGTCGAAGGTCGCCGATGCGCTGCACGAAAGCTGAGCGGAGCCTACTCGACTCGCAGTGCCTCGACCGGCGGCAACCGCCCGGCGCGCAGCGCCGGAAAGAGGCCCCCGAGGATCGAGGTGACCAGTGCCCATACGAGCCCGAGCGCCCAGAGTGACGGCGAGACACGCAGCCTGAAGGCGCCCCACACCCACAGGTCGCGCCCGTCGAATATCAGCCACGCGGTCGCGGCTCCGAGCAGCGCTCCGATTACCGCGAGCAGCGCCGCCTCCGCAAGCACCGACACCACGACCGGAGTCGCACCAAAGCCGATGGCGCGCAGCGTGCCGATCTCGCGGGCGCGCGCGCGCAGCGATCCGTACATGATCTTCACCACTCCGAACATCGCGCCGAGCGCCATGATCGCGCCGATCAGGTACGCCATGCGCGTGAAGAAGGCGGTCTTGATCCCGAACGCGCGCTGGTCGTAATCCGTCTTGCGCTCGACATAAACCGAGAGCGCGGGATTTTCGGTTAGCCACCTTTGGAACTCCGGGTAGGCCCGGTCATCGACCAGCTGCGCGATCACCTGTGCGAATCCGGCCCGTCGGCGCGCGGCCATCACGGTGAGCGCGTCTCCCACCAGGTAGCTTTCCATGGTGTCGCCCCCGCAGCTGAAGACCCCGACGATCGGCCACGCGCCGTCGCGCAAGCGCACTTCACTGCCGACGCCGAGGCCGAATTTTCGTGCTGCCCCGACGCCCACCAGGAGCTCGCGCTTGCCGGCCCCGAGCGGCCGACCGGCAACCATCCGCAAGTCAGGACGCAGAGCGAAGCCGGCGGGACCCACGCCGCGCAACTGCAGCGAGCCGTCGGCAAAACCCACCACCGGCGGCAGCCACATGAGAAACTCGGCGTCCGCGAGCGGAGTGCCATCGGTTCCCCTGGCAATCCCGGGAGCATCGAGGATCGTGGCGATCGCATCGGGCTGGAGGCCGCGGGCCTGGTCGAATCTGGCTCCACCACGCCAGACCACGGCGCGCGTGGCGTCCTCGGGTCTGAGATAGGCGCGCGCCAATCCGGCCGTCACCGACAGCATCGAGGTCAACACTCCGACGACGCAGGCCATGCCGACGACCACGACCAGCGCCGTGGCATACCTGTCGCGCAGTCCGCTGATGCCCAGCAGGCAAACTGCAGCGATCTGGCGCAGCTCGCTCACCTGCGCCCTGCGATCACCGCGGCAACGTCGCTGCGCCACAGCCGATAGAGAGGCGTCACCGCACTCAGGAGAGCAATGACGAGCGCCGCCGCGAGCGCCCAGCCGAACGCTGCCGGCGATGCCTGCATCTCGGGCATATTGATCACTCCTTTGAGCGCCAGGCGGGCGACCAGCACGCTCACCCCCAGGGCGAGCGCGGTGCCGACCAGCGCGGCGAGCAGCGTCGGGACGGCGGCTTCCAGCAACACCAGCACGGCGATGCGGCCGTCTCGGTAGCCCACGGCCTTGAGGACGCCAAACTCCGGGAGCCGCTCGCGCACGGACTCGGCGATCCCATTTGCGCACAGGAACAGGATCATGAAGAGCCCGGCGGCGCCGATGCCGAGGCTGATCTGCCGCATGTTGATGTTCGCATCGGCGAGCTCCTGTGCGTCCTCTCGCGCCGGAACGCAGTAGAGCGCCGGCGTCGCGTTGGTGAAGCGCGCTTCGATCTCCCGGCAGACTGCGCGCGCGTGCTCCGGGCGATCGACCGCAACGCGCAGGCTGGTGGCGTCGTCGCGCTCATCGGGACGACCGGCGTTCTGGCTGTAACGCAGATTCCCGACGATCATGTCCGACGCCGGCCCGCCGGTACTTGGACCCCAGCCCGGTGGGTCCGGGATGAAGCCCAGCACCGTGAAGGGCCAGGCGCTCGAGCCGTCGGCCCGGCTGCCCGGGAGGGTGTTCACCGTCAGCGTGTCACCGATCCGCACATTGCGGCGCGCCGCTGCCGAGCGACTGAGAAAAATGCCGGCGGGCGCGACATCGAGAGCCCGCCAGTCCGCCGCGCTCATCGGCAGCTCGGGCCACGCGGATCGCAGTCCCTCGTCCACGAGCGTGACCACGATCGGATGACGCTCGTCCTGCTGCCATCCGCCGAGCCACAACTCGGCGCCGACTGCGGTGACGCCCGCTATCCGGGCCAGCGGCTCGCGGTAGCCGAGCGGTATCACTCCGCAATCGAAGGCGCAGGCGACGATGAGGCGGTCCATCCGCGCGTCGTCGATGGAGCGCTGGTAAGCGGCGTTCAGCGTGAGCATCGTGCCAAAGAGCGCGAACGCGACCGACAGAGCCAGCAGCGTGAGCGCCGACTCCGCCCGGTTGCGCCAGAGCGAAGCCCAGACCAGGGGAAGGAACTTCACAGGTGCTCTATATATATCCCTGCCAGGGTTTCCAGGACGCCAGGTTCGTGCCGATGATATTGAGGACTTTCGGCGACAGCATCGCAACCGTCCTCGCTGCCTATCGCACTGCAGACGCGAGTGCCGTCCGAGCGAGAGGTGCAGCGCGCCGGCGCTTGATCGATCATGCGGCTGATTTCCGCACCCCAGGTATGGTGAAATAGGGGAGGTACCGGAGAACACTGATAAGTGAACGGTTGCCGCCCGCCCGCCCGCCTTGCTGCAGCATTGCCGGGCCTTCTTTGTTCGGCGCTGCTTCATTGCAGCCATGGACTTGCGGCTGAGCCGGAAGGTGTGGCACTCAACGAGGCCACCGGCGCCTATACGGTACATAGGACGCCGACGCGCTCTCTCGACGATGTGATGAAGTCCTTTGAGGTCTGGCGGCACCAGGTTCTCGCGGACGGCTCGACGGCGGATTACGCGGTCGAAGATGGAGTTCTGTCGCTCGTGTGCTCGGGTCGCACGGTCTATCGTCCGAGCACGATTCGCCTCAGCGCCGTCGATCTTGACAGGTACGTCGCGTATGAAGCCGGCACCTGGCACATCGGCATCCGCTCGCAGGACGGCAAGCAGAACTTCTCCGGCGTGCTGCGTGGCGAGCTGGGTCCCGACCGCGATCCCGTCCGCACCAGGGAAGACCAACGCATCGCTCTCATCGCGCTGGCAGACCTTTACGACCTGGCTTTCCTCACGCAGAGGAAACCGAGCGCGGCTGCCGGGCCGCCGCCTGCGAGAGCAGCAGAGCGCGGGAGCGTGAGTTCGGCGAGCGCGAGTCCGCCTTTGGGATCGCTCATGGAGCTTGCTGCGCGTGGTGAGGTGGAGGGAATCCAGGAGCGGTCACGAACCGGAAAGAATCCGAGTGAAGCCGCGCACGCCCTGGAGACCGCCTACAGCGTCCGCGCGCGCAGTCAGATGCTTGCAGGACAGGTTGACGCAGCGCTCGATACGCTCGCCGCGGGACGGCACAAGTTCGGCAAGTCCGCGCCCCTGCGCGATCGCGAGGCCCACTACGTGGTGATCGGTGACGCGTACGACCGGCTGCGATTGGCGGTCAAGCTCGACGTCGCCGACCTGCGCAGCCTGCTGCGCCAGATAGAAGCTCTCGAGCCGGACGACTCGAGGCCGATCGAGCAGATGCTGACCCGAGTGCTGGCCGACCGCATCGCCGATCAACGTGCGGCAGGACGCAGCACGGTCGCGGACGATCTGCTCGGCTCTGGCCGCGATCTCTTCCCCGCGTCGGCGCAGCTCCTGACGCAGGGCAGGACTGGGGCGCTGCCCGAAACGGGCGTCATCGAGAAGCAGTGAGCGCTTGAGCTCCGCCGGCAGCCGCATGCCGGCAGCGCGCAGCTCTCATGACCAACGTCACTACCCAGGCGCCGCCTTCCCAACAACAATGCGCGTGCCATGAGGCGTGACCCTTGGGAGACACCGCATGCAGCGCCAATATCCGCCATCTCTTCCCGGTTCCGAGTCCCTTTTGCTGCGACTGCAGCATGCGGTCCCGGACAGAAATTTGCGCGATTTGAGTGTGTTACACATCAATCCTGATAGCGAGTCTGCTGCTGCGGCGCAACTAACGGGAATCTGCGGGTGTCCGCTGCTCGACGAGGCAGCCGAGGCGCCTGCGGTCCGCGCGGCTGCGCCCGCATACAGGCCCTGCTAACATCGGGAAAAGAGAAGAATTTTTTCCCCATGTCGCGGTCTCCCAACTCAGACTGCACGCCGAGGGTGATATGAGCACTCAGCACCCGAGGAGCCTCCGCAAGGTCTCCCTCATTGGAATTCTCGCCTATGGATTGATCGGTGTGGCCGTCACAGCGGCGGTCCGCGCCGCCGTTCCCGACACGACACCTGCGCCGCCGACCGATGTCAGCCAGCCGGCTCAGGCAGCGAGCCCGGCCGCGACTCCGGACGAGGCGGCCGGGCGCGGCGCCATGGTCCCCGCCGCGCGCGACGCCGGCGCACCTGAGAAGCGTCTGGCGCTCGTCATCGGCAACTCGACCTACCGCGAAGCACCGCTCGTCAACCCCTACAACGACGCGCGCGCGATGGCCATCAAGCTCAAGGAGCTCGGCTTCACGGTGATGGAGAAGGAGAACGCCAACCTCGAGGAGATGCGCAAGCTGGTGCGCGACTTCGGCAACCAGCTGCAGTTCAGCGACGTCGGCCTCTTCTATTACGCCGGCCACGGCATACAGTCGGCGCAAAGCGTCAACTACCTGATTCCGGTGGATGCCGACATCCAGGATGAGACCGAGCTCGCGAGCCGCGCCTTCAGCGCCAGCGAAGTGCAGGAGAAGATGACGGCGGCAAAGAACCGCATCAACGTCGTGATTCTCGACGCCTGTCGCAACGATCCCCTGGCGCGCAAAGTGCGCTCGGCAGGCCGCGGCCTCGCCCCCATGGAGGAGGGCAGCGGCACGATCGTCGAATTCGCCACCAGCCCGGGCAGCACTTCGGCCGACGGCGAGGGCGCCAACGGGCTCTACACCTCGGAGATTCTGGACGCGCTGTCCGAGCCCGGCCTGAGCGTCGAGGAGGTCTTCAAGCGCGTGCGCATGGGAGTCAGCCAGAAATCCGGAGGCGAGCAGATTCCCTGGGAACATTCCTCGCTCCTCGGCGACTTCTACTTCAACCCCACCACCGAGCAGCGCGCGCGCATGGGGGCCGGTACGGCGCTGATCCGCCCCATGACGGCGAGCGCGGGTGGCGGGGGCAGATCACGCGAGTTCATACCGGTGCTGGTGCCGCGCCGGCTGCTCGAGAACTACGAGCTCAACGCCAATGTGGCGCTCTCAGCACCCATCCTGGTGGGTGAATTCACCCCCGACGCCCATCGCTTCGTCATGGTGACGCAGGATCGCCAGCTCAAGGTTCTCGACGTGGCGAACGGCAATGTGGTGTTTACGCACGCGGGTTTCGATGCGCCGAGCCTGTCGGCGGACGGCCGTTACCTGATAGGTGTGTCGGATGAGCACCTGGTCAACGTACTCGATGCCACCGCCGACAGCGTCGCAGTGAAGACCTATCGGGCTGCGGCCGACGTGCAGAGCGCCTACATGTCACCGAACGACCAACGGCTGGTCGCGGTCTCGCACACCGGGGCGGTTTCGGTCATCAAGATGGAGACCGACACGGTGATTGGCGCGCCCCTCAAGCTCGAGGGCGATCTCACGGTGCAATTTGCGCCGGGCGTCAACCGCGCCGCCGTGACCACCAGCAAGAGCGGTGAGCTGGCGCTGCTCGATCTCGACACCGGCAAGCGCATCGGCCGCAGCTCCGCACATCGCAAGCCCATCCAGCTGCTGCGCTTCAGCCACGACGGCAGCCTCGTGCTCACCGCGGCTGATGCCGATGCGGCCTACGTCTGGCGCACGGCGGACGGGTCGAAGATCGCGCGCCTCAATATCGGCGACGAGAGCGCGCTCCCCGGACAGGCCGAGTTCATGGATGACGGCAAGCGCGTGCTGCTCAATGTCTCGATCACCGAGAAACAGGGCGGTACGCACTACCGCCTCGGAACGTGGGATGTGGCGAGCGGCAAGGCGCTACTGACGCTGCTGGCCGATGCACA
>DASPSF010000052.1:0-7664 GCA_035624075.1 Steroidobacteraceae bacterium
GCTCAGCGACGCCCAGGCGCGCTACATCGGCGTCGACAAGAGCGGCCCCTTCAAGCCCGACCACTACCGGTACTGACGATGAGTGCCCGATCACTCGACACCGGGGCCGCCGCCCACGCGGCGGCGGCTCCGCCGCGCGCCCACGGTGGGGCGCTGCTCCTCGATGGCAAGGCGGTCGCCGCGAAAGTACGGACCGAGGTGGCGCAGCGCGCCGCGGCCTTTGCCGCCCGACACGGCCGACGGCCGGGACTCGCTGTGGTGCAGGTGGGAGAAGACCCGGCGTCCAGCGTCTACGTGAGGAACAAGCGCCGCTCCTCGGTCGAGGCCGGCATCGAGTCCTTCGCCTATGACCTGCCGGCCTCTGCGAGCGAGGACGAGATCCTCACGCTCGTCGCGGCGCTCAACCGCGACGAGCGCGTCGACGGGATCCTGGTGCAGCTGCCGCTGCCGAAGGGTGTCAATGCCGATCGGGTCATGGACACCGTCGACCCGGCCAAGGACGTCGACGGGTTTCATCCCCTCAACACGGGGCTCTTGGCGCAGAAGCGACCGCGGCTGCGTCCCTGCACGCCCTTCGGCGTCATCCGTCTCGCGCAGGAATACGGCATCGCGCTCACCGGCAAGAGCGCCACCGTCGTCGGCGCTTCCAACATCGTCGGCCGCCCGATGGCACTCGAGCTGCTGCTCGCGCGCGCAACCGTCACCGTGTGCCACACGGGAACACGGGATCTGCGCGCCGAGGTCGAGCGGGCCGAGGTCCTGGTCGTCGCCGTCGGCAAGGCCGGCTTCGTCCCCGGAGAGTGGGTTCGCCCCGGGGCGGCGGTGTTCGACGTCGGCATCAACCGCACCGCCTCGGGCAGGCTCGTGGGAGATGTCGAGTTCGAGCGCGCCGCGGAGCGCGCCGGCTGGATCACCCCCGTGCCCGGGGGCTTAGGCCCCATGACCATCGCGATGCTGCTCTCCAATACCGTCGATGCGGCGGAGCTGCGCAGCGGCCGCCGGGAATAAAACTCCGCCGCCGGGAGTCTCCTTCACGGTGGATGACAAACGCACCCGCTTCGAGGCGCTGGTTCTGCCGCACCTCGATGCCGCGCACCGCCTGGCGCGCTGGCTCAGCCGCTCCCCGGGCGACGCCGACGACATCGTGCAGGAGGCGTTCATGCGTGCCTATCGCGGCTTCGACAGCCTGCGCTCACCCGACGCGCGTTCCTGGCTGCTCTCGATCGTGCGCAACTGCCACCTGAGCGCGCTCGCCGGGCGGCGCCGGCGCGCTTACGAGCCGCTCACCGAGGAGCACGAGGGGCAGCCCGCGATCGCCGCCGCCGGCGCGCCGCCCGACCCGGAGCGCTCCTCGATCGAGCGGGACGAGCAGCGCGCGCTCGCCCGCGCGCTCGCGGCGCTGCCCGAGGAGCAGCGCGAGGTACTGGTGCTGAGAGAGCTGGAGGACATGAGCTACCGCGAGATCGCCAGCGTGGCCCAGGTGCCGATCGGCACCGTGATGTCGCGCCTCGCGCGGGCGCGCGCCGCGCTGAAGGCCCTTTGGCCCGAGATGGAGGGGGAGCCGCGTGCAGTGCGCTGAGAGCCTCAAGGTTCAGGCTGCCTTCGACGGCGAGCTCGATGCGGTGTCGGCGGCCGCGGCCGAGCGTCACGCCGAGCACTGCCCCGAGTGCCGCGCGTTGCTCGAGCATCTCGAGCGCGCGCGCTCGGCCATGCGCCGCGATCTCGACCACGGGCGAGCGCCGCCGGACTTACGGGCGCGCATCGAGCGCATGCTGGACGCCGAGGCCGCCGCCGAGAAGCGCGCGGCGCGGCCCACGTGGCGGGCGCGTCCCTTCTGGCTCGGGACGGTGGCGGGCGCGGGAGCGGCGCTCGCGGCGAGCGTCGCCGTGGTGCTGCTCGCGCCGCTCCTTTCCGCACGGCTGCCCGATGAGCTGATCACCGCCCATCTGCGCTCGCTTCAGCCGGGGCAGCTCACGGCGGTGATCTCCACCGACCGGCATACCGTGAAGCCCTGGTTCGCCGGGCGCACGGACGTCTCCCCGGTGGTCGCCGACTTCGCCGCCCAGGGCTTTCCTCTGGTCGGCGGCCGCGCGGACTCCCTCGATCGCCAGCGCATGGCGGTGCTGGTCTACCAGCACGGCGCCCACGTCATCAACGTGTTCGCCTTCATGCCGGGGCGCGAGGAGCTGCCCGCGGAGGCGAGCCGGCTTGGGTTTCACATCGCCTGCTGGCGCGGCGGCGATCTCGGCTATTGCGCGGTGTCGGATGCCGGCTGGGAGGAGCTTGGGAGCTTGCGCCAACTCCTCGAGGATCTGGCAGCGCGCGACGCGCGCTGACGGCTCAAAGGGCGTTCCGGGGAATAAATCGCCCGGCCCATGAGTCTCCTGCGCACAGACGTGCCGCAAGGAGACACCGATGCCCGAAGAGACTCCCCCGTCGGGGCGCCGCAACGCGCTCAAATGCCTGGCGTTCGGCGGCGCCGGGACGCTGTTCGCGCTCGCCGGCGGCGTGCTGACACCGAGCTCGCTGGCCGCCGCCGCCGCCGATCCCAAGGCAGCGGCGCGGCTCGGCCGGCCGCTGTTCGTGCAGATCAGCGACAGCCACATCGGCTTTCACAAGGACGCGAATCCCGACGTGAATGGCACGCTCTCAGCCACCATTGACCTCGTGAACGCGATGCCTGAGCAGCCGGCTCTGATCCTGCACACCGGCGATATCACGCATCTCTCCAGACCTTCGGAGTTCGACCTGGCGCAGCAGCTGCTCGGCCGGCTGCGCGCCACCGAGCTGCATACCGTTCCGGGCGAACATGACGTGGCGGACGAAACCGTCACCGAGTACTTCAACCGCTTCGGCAAAGCCTCCGCCGGTCGCGGCTACTACAGCTTCGATTCCCGCGGTGTGCACTTTGTCGCGCTCGTCAACGTGCTGCAGGCCAAGGACGGAGGCTCGGGTTACCTGGGCGAGGAGCAGCTCGCCTGGGTGAAAGCGGATCTGAAGGGACGCAGCTCGAGCACCCCCGTCGTGGTCTTCGCGCACATGCCGCTGTGGGATATTTACGAGCCGTGGGGCTGGCGCACCAGCGATTCAGAGGCGCTGCTCGGCGACCTGCGCCGGTTCGGTGCCGTCACGGTGCTGAACGGACACATCCACCAGATCGTGCAGAAGGTGGAGGGCAACATCACCTTCCACACCGCGCGGTCCACCGCTTACCCGCAGCCGGCTCCCGGCGAGGGTCCGGGGCCGGGACCGCTCAAGGTACCGGCGGAGGAGCTGACGCACCGTCTCGGGGTGACGAGCATCACGCTGCGGGCACATCCGCAGTCCCTGGTGCTCGCCGACACCGCGCTGGCTTGAGCCAGGAGCGCGATCGTGCGGCGACGTCGGAAGGGCTCGGTCGCGGTCGCAGCCGCCGTGGTGGCACTTGCGGCCGCATCAGTGTACGCGGTTGCGGAGCCCGAGAAGTCCACGGGCGATCCGATTCGCGGCAAGACGGTGTACCAGGTGTGCCTGGGGTGTCACTCCCTGGACGAGGATGACGTCGGGCCGCGGCACAGAGGTGTCGTCGGGCGTGTGGCCGGAACGGTGCCGGGCTATGCCTACTCGCCGGCCCTGAAGAACTCTCACATCGTCTGGGGTCCGGACACCCTGGACCGCTGGCTGACCAACCCGCAGGGGTTGGTACCAGGTGCGAAGATGTTCTTTGCGATGCCGAATGCTCGCGACCGGGCCGATGTCATCGCGTATCTGACAGAGCAGCGCTAGACGCAGTTCCTGACGCGCTGACGCTTCGGAGCCAGCGGCCACGCGTGCTCACGACGGTGTTGCAAGTTAGTGTCGCCACGGAGCGGCGCAGCAACATCCCGCCTAACATGTTACAGATCGTTTTTTTGGGAAGCATGCTTCGCCGCTCAATCGGTGTATGATCCCGAGTCCGGCCCCCGAGTTGGGTGACAGCGGAGTACCGAGATGGCAAGACGTCCACCGAACGACGGCGCTTCCTGGAGCGCGCGCGAACTGAAGACCCTCAAGGCACTCGCGAAGGCGGGGACTCCCACCAGTCAGGTCGCCAAGAAGCTCGGGCGCACCGCAGCGGCCGTTCAGCAGAAAGCCATGCGCTCGGGGATCTCCTTCAGAGCGGCCAAGCGTTCCGGGGCCCGGCGCAAGAAATAGAGGCGCGGAGCGCGCCTCGCGGCCGGGCAGCTCAAGCGGCGTGCCCGGCTCACCGTTCCGCCGATCGCGAAGGGGGCAGTATGTACAAGCTCATCCGGCTCTCCTGGATTCCGGCCGCGCTCTGCCTGAGCGCCTGCGACGTGCAGGTGAACGACACGACCCCGGCCCAGTACCAGGCCAACAGCAACATCCCCATGTACGAGATCACCGCGACCACCTCGCAGGGCGCGCTGGTGACGCCGGGGTCGCTGGTGCTGTTTGCGATCGGCGACAATCAGAAGATTCCCCTGAGCCCCAACCCGGACGGCTCCGGCTGGCACGGCCTGTACTCGGTGCGCTGCAAGAGCACCTTCCCGCTGCAAATCCTCGCGGTGTGGCGGCTGCAGGGACTCTCGACGCGCAACATCGTGGTGCCGCCGCAGCCACGTCAGATAACGCTGACGGAGCCGCCGCTCACCAAGCAGGAAGGCTTCGACACCGCCAAGCCGGCCGAGAAGGGCGCCAAGGGCAAAAGCGGCGGCAAGGGTGAGTGGGAGGGCACGGTCAACTACCGCTTCGCCACCATGCCCGTGACCGACATCACTGCGGCCCGCATCGAGCCGACCAGCGCCTCGGCCGAGGATGTCGCTGCCGCGCGCGCCATCTCGGTCAGGACGCCCATGCCGCTGCAGGCCACCTGCGGCGAGAATGCGCAGCTCGCCCTGGCGTCGACGGCGCCACGCGCGCACGGCACGCTCGTCATCGATACCGACAATCCGGGCCTGCCGCGCTGGCAGACCTACGTGGAGTTCTCGCCCAAATGAGAGGGGCGGCCGGCGCGCGTGCGGCGCTCGGCTTAGCCTGCGCAAAGCCCTCGGCCTGAAATAGGGGACGGGTCTGACTAAGCCGCCGGCGGCGGCTGGCGCTCGACCTTCGGCAATTTCTCGTCGATGCAGGCCCAGCTGGGCGCGCTCGCCGTCCAGATGGTGAGCGAGGGGCGGGCGATCTCGGGGTCGTCGAGCGTCCCGGCACGCACGAACACCAGGTGCGGGCGCGCCTCGGAGGCGCTGAACAGGTGCGTCCCGCACACCGGGCAGAAGCGCCGGTGCGCGGCGTTGCCGCTGTCGGCAATCATGCGGTAATCGGCCAGCTCGCCCGTCACCTCGAGCGCCTCGCTCGGGAAGCAGGTGTTGACGGTGGCGCTGCCCGCGCCGATGTATTGGCACACGCGGCACCAGCAGGTGCGCGTGACGATCGGAGCGGCGCGAATGGTGTAGCGCACCGCCCTGCAGAGACAGCCGCCGGTGATTTCCACGTGAACCCCCGACTGCGAAGGATGCGCGAGGATAACGGAGGGGGATAAAGAAATGCACCGGCTTTCGGCGTGCCCAAATCCGTGCCTGATTCCATTGGTGCCCGCGCTTTAATGGGGGGCGGCTCGGGAGCACGCACAACCGGTGCATGCTGAGTATCGGCGAGCGTCGCTGAACCCGCCGTGAATGGCCGCCGCGTTACTCGCGCAGCCGCGCGCGCAGCGCCGCGATCTCATCGCTTCTGAGGCCGATTTCCCGCAGGTACGCGCGCACGCCGCCCGCATGGGCGAGGAATTTCAGCATGTTGTACGCACCCTCCTCGGGACAGTGCAGGGCGGCGAGGATCCGCTCCGGGTCGTGGTGGGCGTAGCGCTCGAGATAGCCGGCGCGAAGATTCGCCGTGCTCAGGGCGTAGTCCTGCGCGATGGACTCGGGCAGCACATCCGCGAGTGCGAGCAGCAGCGCCGCGACCAGGCCGGTGCGGTCCTTGCCGGCGATGCAGTGAAACAGCAGCGCGCCGGGAGCGGCGGCGGCGATCGCTCCGAGCACCTCGCGCAGCTCGAGCCGGACCTCCTCGAGCACCACGCAGTTCCACAGCTCCTTGGTGGCATCGCCGCCGCGCTCGCGCCACTCATCCTCCGTGGGCGTGAGGAGCGAGATCTGGCGGTAATGGATCTGCGGCAGGGCAGCGGGGATCGGGCTCGGGTGCCGCTCGGTCTCGGTGCGCCAGCGCAGGTCGACCACCGTCGTGATGCCGTAACCGGCCAGCGCGCGCAGGCCGTCGGCATCGAGCTGCGCCAGATCGTCGGCGCGCAGCAGCGAGCGCCAGCGCGTGCGCTCGCCATCGAGCGTCGGGCAGCCGCCCAAGTCGCGCGCGTTCAGCAGGCGAGGGAAATCCACCCGGCGGCGGGGATCCGCGGTCAGATCCATCATTTCCTCGCAGCGCGCTGCTGGCTGAGCGCGACACCCGAGAGGATCAAGGCGCCGGCGAGCGCCATGGTCACGGTGAGCGGCTCGCCGAGCAGCAGCCACGCCCACACGACTCCGAAGAGCGGGATCAGGTAGGTGACGGTCGCCGTGCGCGCCGCGCCGATGCGGGCGATGAGGCGGTAATAGAAGACGAACGCCGAGCCGGTGCAGAGCACGCCGAGGAGCAGTGCGCTCACCCAGGAGGCAGCCGGGATCGCAGCGGCCGGCCAGGTGTAGATCGCGAGCGGCGAGAGCAGCACCGATCCCGAGAGCAGCGTCGCGGCCGCCACCGCCGCGGGCGGGTAGCCGGTGAGGTGGCGGCGCACCAGGTTGATCCCGAATCCATAACAGACCGAGGCCGCCGTGCCGGCGAGCGCCGCCGGCCAGACGCTCGCGCCCGCGGTCTTGCCGCTGGCGAGCACCGCGACGCCGACGAAGCCGGCGGTGAGGCCGATGAGCCGCCGTGCGCCGATGCTCTCACCGAAGAAGAGGAACGCGACCAGCACCGTGAACATCACCGTCATCGCATTGGTGATCGCGCCGATGCCGGCGGGGGCGCGCTCCGCGCCCCAGGCAAAGAGCACGAACGGCGTGACGGAGTTGATCAGCGCGATGCCCGCGATGCGCAGCCACAAAGCGGCGCTGAACTGCGCGCGGGCGCGCCACAGGAAGGGCGTCAGGATCAATCCGCCGAGCGCGAGACGCGCCTCGACCAGCGGCACGGGGCCGAAGTCGGTCGCGGCCACCCGCATGAAGAGGAACGACCCGCCCCAGATCGCCCCGAGGACGGTGAGCTCGAGCGGTGTGCGCCAGCGCTCCGCGGTCTGAGCCGCGGCCGCGGCCGGTGTGGTGAGATCAGTGGACATGCGCCATGGTGCGGGGGGAGCGTCCGCTCCGCCACCCGGAACTTGCGCTCGAGCGCCTCACTGAAGTGCCTGCGTGAAGTCTTCGAGCAGGTCCTCGGTGGCTTCGATGCCGACCGAGAGCCGCAGCAGCCCGTCGCTGATTCCGAGGCGCGCACGATCCTCGCGCGAGAGGCCCGCGTGCGAGGTGCTGGCCGGGCGTGTCAGGAGCGTATGCACGCCGCCCAGGCTCGGCGCGACCGCCGGAATGGTCACGCGGCTGGCGAACTCATCGGCCCGCTCCGGCGCACCCTTGAGCTCGAAGCTCAGGACGCCGCCGAAGCCGGCGAAGAGACTCCGGGCGCGCTCGTGCCGCGGGTGGCTCTCG
>DASPSF010000077.1:0-15126 GCA_035624075.1 Steroidobacteraceae bacterium
GAGCTCGGCGCCGACGATTACGTCGCCAAGCCTTTCAACCCGCGCGAGCTCCTCGGGCGCATCAAGGCGGTGCTGCGCCGCTCGGCGCACGCCCCGCGCGACCCCTCACCGGAGACGGTGCGCTCCTTCAGCTTCGGCGGCTGGAAGCTCGACACCATCACCCGCACGCTGACCGACGCCGAGGGCAAGGACGTGGCGCTCAGCGGCGCCGAGTATCGGCTGCTGGCGGTGCTGCTCGCCGCTGGCAACCGCGTCCTCACCCGCGCCCAGCTCACCGAGCTCCTGCGTGGGCGGGACGCCGATCCCTTCGACCGCAGCATCGACGTGCGGATCAGCCGGCTGCGGCAGATCCTCGGCGACGATGCCCGCGCCCCGCAGATCATCAAGACCGTCTACGGCGAGGGGTATGTGGTCGGCGTCAGCGTCGAGAGCCAGTAAGTCCGTGAGCCCCCAGGGAAGTCCGTGAGCCCCCAGGGAAGTCCGTGAGCTCTCCAAGGTGCGCCTGAGTCTCTGGCCGCAGTCACTCCTCGGCCGGCTGATCGCCGTAACGGTGCTCGCGGTGCTGGTCGCCCAGGCCGTGGGGCTCGTACTGATCGCCGGGGAGCGCGAGAGCTTCGTGCTCCAGAGCAGCGTGCGCGAGTGGACGCGGCGAATCGTCGAGACCGTGCAGATGCTCGAGCCGCTGGCTCCCGAGGAACGCGCCACGGCGGTCGCGCAGCTCGCGGTGCCGCGCGGACCGCGGGGGATGCTCCCCTCCCTCCCGCCGCCGCCGCCGGACGATCCGCCGCGGGCGGCGCGCAATCTCCTCGACCCGCAGCGCACCTTCGTGCGCGTGCCGCTGCTCACCGACTTCGAGCGCACGCTCCGGGACCAGGTGCAAGCGGCGCTCGGCGCGCGCTACGAGGTGAGCGTCGGCCGCGCGCTCGATGCCGGCCGGCCGGCGATTGCACTGCCGGTGCCGTTCTACGAAGCGCGCGAGCTCGCCGCGCGCCGCGAGACCGCGAATCGCTACGACGTGGCGGTGCGCTTCCCCGATGGCGGCACCGAGGTGTTTCGCATCACGCGCATGCCGGGCGGGGCGCCGCTGCCACGAAACCTGCGCGTCAACCTGACACTGCTGGTGGTGCTGCTGGTGATCGCGCTCTATGTCACGGCGCGCAGCATCACCCGGCCGCTCTCGGCGCTCGCAAGAGCCGCCGACAGCATCGGCCGCGATGCGCGCCCGGAGAAGCTCCCCGAGGTGGGCGCGCGCGAGCTGCGCGATGCGGCGCGCGCCTTCAACACCATGGAGGATCGCCTGCGCCGCTATCTCGACAGCCGCACTCGTGTGCTCGCGGCCATGTCGCATGACCTCAAGACCCCGCTCACCCGGCTGCGCCTGCAGGTCGAGACGCTCGAGGATCCGGCGCTGCAGGCACGCATCGGCAAGGAACTCACCGAGATGGAGCTCATGGTGCGCGAGGCGCTCTCGCTCTTCCGGGGGCTCGACGACGGCGAGCCCGTAGTTCCCGTCGACATGAACGAGCTCATCAGCGCCGTTGCCCAGGCCTTCTCCGAGATGGGGACCCCGGTCACCGTCACCGGCCAGGCGCTCGCGCCCTTCGTCGGCAAGGCGCAGGCCCTCAAGCGCTGCCTGACGAATCTCATCTCCAACGCGATCGAGTTCGGCACCCGCGCGAGCATCCTCATCGAGGACAACGGGGAGCTCGTCATCCGGGTGCGCGATGCGGGCCCAGGCATTCCGGAGGGAGAGCTCGAGCGGGTCTTCGAGCCCTTCTACCGGCTCGAGCAGTCACGTAACCGCGACAGCGGCGGCACGGGGTTGGGCCTCACCATCGCCCGGGACATCGCCCAGGCGCACGGCGGCACGCTGGTCCTCGCCAACCTCCCGCAGGGAGGCCTCGAGGCGGCTCTGAGGCTCCCCCGCAGGCACTGAGGCCCCGGTTTGCGGGGCGACAGTCGCTCACACTTGCTCACGGCTGCCTTGCCGAGTCGGCCGTTAGCCTAATCCTGCGGTGCAACCCAATTACGCACCGTCACGAGGAGATCGTTCATGAAAGCGTTGATGAAGGTTTCGCTTCTGGCACTGGCTGCCCTCTGGGCGGGGGCCGCACTGGCCGGGCCGGGTGGCGGCAACCAGGCAAGCCACATGGAAAAGCTCGCCATCCTGCTCGACCTGACGGATGCGCAGAAGCCGCAGGTGCAGACCATCCTCCAGGGTGAGCACCAGCAGATGAAGGCCCTGTTCGACCAGGCCAAGGCGGCGGGCGGCGGCCAGCCCGACGTCCAGTCGCTGCACGCAGCAGGTCAGCAGATCCACCAGGACACGCTGACCAAGCTCTCGGGCGTGCTCTCGCCGGTCCAGCTGAAGAAGTTCCAGACGCTGCAGCAGATGCACCACGGGTTTGGCGGCCGCCGCGGCCCGCCGGCCGGCGCACCGGCTGCGCCCAGCAACTGAAGGCCCAACCCTGAGGGCCAGCGCGGGCGAAGGGAAGCGCCCGCGCTTGAGTGCAGCGGCGGTCAGCCGCCCGCCTGCTCCCGCGGCAGCACATTGAGCGCGTAGCTGCCGCGCTCGCAGCTCAGGTAGCAACCCTCCTCATACCAGGCTCCGAGCACGATCCGCTGGGCGCTCGCGCCGTCGATCGTCAGGTCGTGCACGCCGGGCCGGTGCGTGTGCCCGTGGATCATGCGGCGCACGCCCGTGACGCGGAAGGCGCGCTCTACCGCCCCCGCGTTGACGTCCATGATGGTCGGCACGGTGCGCGCGATGTGCCGCCGGCTGCCCGCGCGGACCTCGCCCGCCAGCAGCTCGCGGCGCTCGAGCGGCAGCGCGAGGAAGCGCCGCTGCATGCGCGGTGAGCGCACGATGCTGCGCAGCTCCTGGTAGGAGTGATCGTCGGTGCAGAGCGCATCGCCGTGCGTCACCAGCACCTGCTCGCCGTCGAGCTCGGCGACCACGGGATCGCTGAGGAGGACACAGCCCGTGCGCTCGCAGAAGCCGGACCCGAGGAGAAAGTCCCGGTTACCGTGCAGCACGAAACAGGGCACGCCACCTGCGGTCAGGCCCTTCAGCGCCGCGCACACCTCGAGCGCGGCGGGGCTTCGGTCATCGTCGCCCACCCAGCTCTCGAACAGGTCGCCGAGAATGTAGAGCGTCTCGGCGCGCGCGGCGCGCGTCGTGAGAAAGCCGAGGAACTGCCCGATCGCGGGCGCCGAGTCCTCGCCCAGGTGCACGTCCGAGACAAAGAGGTGCGTCATCGCGGCCGCGGCGCGCGCCGCGTGGGTTATTTCGGCGAGAGGATCTTCTGCGGCTCGGCCGGGTTGACCGGCGCCGCCGCCGGCGCCGCGGCGGTGGGCGCCACGACGGTCACACTCTGGATGATGATCGGCTTCAAGGGCGCGTCCTGCTTGAAGGGGCCGATGGCGCCGGTCGGCACCTCGCCGATTTTGTCGATCACGTCCATCCCCTGCACCACGCGGCCGAATACCGCATAACCCCAGCGGGTCGGGACCGGATCGAGATCCGGGTTGTCGACCAGGTTGATGTAGAACTCGGCGTTGCCCGAGTGCGGCGAGGGACTGCGCGCGAGTCCCACGGTGCCGCGCTTGTTCTGCAGGCCGTTGCCCGACTCGTTGACGATGTTCTCGTGGGTGGTCTTCAGGTTCATGGTGGTGGCTTCGTGCCCGCCGCCCTGAATCACGAAGTTCGGCACCACGCGATGGACCAGCGTGTTGGTGTAGAAGCCCTCCTTGACGTAGCGCAGGAAGTTGGCGGCGGTGAGCGGGGCGCGCTCGGGCCGCACCTCGATGACGAACTCACCCAGGGTGGTGACCACGCGCACCTGGGTGGTCTGTTCCTCGGCGGCCGCCATGCCGGGCAGGCAGGCGAGACTGAGGAGCAGTGTGGCGGCGGTGAGGGGCGCGCGGAGCTTGACGGGCATCGATCCTCCAGAGTGGTTCTCGCGCGCGGGTTTCCGCGCGCGGCGGCGAATTCTAAGCTGCGGCGCGGATCTCCGACAGCGGGTTAACATGGGGTCAATGAGTCCGCCAACGGTCACCCGTTTCGCTCCGAGCCCCACCGGGGAGCTGCATCTCGGCAATGCCCGTACCGCGCTTTTCAACCTGCTGCTCGCCCGGCACGCGCACGGGCGCTTCATCCTGCGCATCGAGGACACCGACACCGAGCGCAGCCGCGAGAGCCACCTGGAGGCCCTCCTCGCAGACCTCCGCTGGCTCGGCTTCGACTGGGACGCCGGGCCGGATCGCGAGGATGCGCTCGGCCCCTACCGCCAGTCGCAGCGCCACGCGCTCTACGCCGGCTATTTCGCGCAGCTCGAGGCGAGCGGCGCGGTCTACCCCTGCTTCTGCACGCCACTCGAGCTCGAGCTCTCGCGCCGCACCCTGCTCGCCTCCGGCAAGCCGCCGCGCTACGCCGGGACCTGCCGCGACTTATCGTCCGAGGAGCGCGCCCGGCGCTCGCGCCAGGGCTCACCCGCGACGCTGCGCTTCCGCGTGCCGGCCGGGGTGCGCGTCGAGTGGGTCGACCTCGTGCACGGGCCGCAGAGCTTCGCGACCGATGACATCGGCGATTTCGTGGTGCGGCGCGCGGACGGCTCGGCGGCGTTCTTCTTCTCCAACGCCGTCGACGATGCCTGCATGGGAGTGACGCTGGCGCTGCGGGGCGAGGATCACCTCGCCAACACGCCGCGCCAGCTGCTGGTGCTCGAGGCGCTCGGCCTCACCGCCCCGGGCTACGGGCACGTGGCGCTCCTGGTCGGTGCCGACGGCGCACCGCTCTCCAAGCGCCACGGGGCGACCAGCGTCCGCGAGTACCGCGAGCAGGGATACCTGCCGCTCGCGCTGCTGAATCACCTGTTCCGGCTCGGCCACTCGACCGCACTCCACGGGCTGCTGACGCTCGAGGAAATGGTGCGTGGCTTCGACCCGAAGCATCTCGGGCGCGCGCCGGCGCGCTTCGATGAGCAGCAGCTCACCGTCTGGCAGAAGGACGCCGTGCACAACCTCACCCCCGAGGCCGCGCGCCACTGGCTCAAGGGCGTCCTGCCGCCCGGGCTCGAGAGCCACACGGCGACCGCGTTTGTCGCGGCGATTCTCCCCAACCTCGTGCTGCCTAAGGATGCCCTGCCGTGGGCGGAGGTAGTGTTCGGCGGGCCGCCGGCGCTCGAGGAGGGGGGCGAGGCCGTGGTGCGCGAGGCCGGCGCCGGCTACTTCGCCGCCGCCGCGGCGGCCGCGGCCAAAAGCGGCAACGATCTCGGGGCGATCGCGGGAGCGGCGCGCGCGGCGAGCGGCCGCAACGGCAAGCAGCTCTACATGCCGCTGCGCCTCGCGCTCACCGGGCGTGCGCACGGGCCCGAGCTCGCGCCGCTCCTGAAGGCCATGCCGCCCGGCAAGGCGCGCGAGCGCCTGGCGCGCTTCGCATGATCCGCCTCCACGACTCGCTCACGGGCGAGAAGCAGGACTTAAAGCCCATCACGCCCGGGCAAGTCCGGATGTACGTCTGCGGGCTCACCGTGTATGACTACGTGCACATCGGGCACGGGCGCATGCTGACGGTGTTCGACGTCGTGACGCGATACCTGCGCCACCGTGGGCTTCGCCTCACCTACGTGCGCAACATCACCGACATCGACGACAAGATCATCCGCCGCGCGGCCGAGAATGGTGAGACGACCGAAGCGCTCACGGCGCGCTTCATCGCCGCCATGAACGAGGACTGCGCGCGGCTGGCGATCCTGCCGCCGGATGAGGAGCCGCGCGCGACGCAGTACGTGCCGCAGATCATCGCGATGGTCGGAAAGCTCATCGAGCGCGGCTACGCCTATGTCGCCTCCGACGGCGACGTGCTCTATTCGGTCGCGAAGTTCGCGCCCTACGGCCGGCTCTCGGGCAAGCGCCTCGCGGACCTGCGCGCCGGGGCGCGGGTCGAGGTGGATGAGGCGAAGCGCGATCCGCTCGACTTTGTCCTCTGGAAGCGTGCCAAGCCCGGCGAGCCCTGGTGGGACTCGCCCTGGGGCAAGGGGCGCCCGGGCTGGCACATCGAGTGCTCCGCCATGTCGACCGCGCTCCTCGGAACGCACTTCGACATTCACGGTGGCGGCATGGATCTCAAGTTCCCGCACCACGAGAACGAGATCGCACAGTCGTGTGCAGCGACCGGCGATGCGTTCGTGAATCTCTGGATGCACAACGGCTTCGTCAACGTCGACGAGGAGAAGATGTCGAAGTCGCTCGGCAATTTCTTCACGCTGCGCGACGTGCTCGCGACGCTGCGGCATCCGGAGGTGCTGCGGTACTTCTTCCTCGCGAGCCACTATCGCGGCCCGATCAACTATTCCCTCGAGCAGCTCGAGCAGGCGGACGCGGCGCTGACGCGCATCTATACGGCGCTCCGCGGGCTCCCGGCGGCAGCGGCGGGGCCGAGCGACGCGACCGATCGCTTTCACGAAACCATGGACGATGACTTCAATACGCCCGAGGCGCTCGCGGTGCTCCAGGGCCTGACCCGCGAGATCAACACGGCTCGCGACGCTGGCGACATGAAGCGCGCGGCAGCGCTCGGTGCGGAGCTCAGGTCGCTCGGGAACGTGTTGGGGCTCCTCACGGTGCCGGCCGAGGAGTGGTTCAGGCTGACCAGGGCGCAGGGCGCCGCCGGTGGCGCGCCGCTCCGCGACACCGAGGTCGAAGAGCGCATCGCCGCGCGCGCCGCGGCTCGCGCCCGGAAGGACTTCAAGGAGTCGGATCGGATCCGCGATGAGCTCGCCGCAGCCGGGGTGGTGCTGGAGGACAAGCCGGGGGGCAAGACGAGCTGGCGGAGGGCTTGAAGGGACCTCTTGCGGATGCGGGGCTGCACCGGGGTGGGTTAGGATGACGCCGCAATCGTCGCCGGGGCCCTCAGCGCCACGGCGACCCGGCTCGGGGCATGGCGCAGTCTGGTAGCGCATCTGCTTTGGGAGCAGAGGGTCGGGGGTTCAAATCCCTCTGCCCCGACCAAATTCCGGAGACATGGGTGACACTTTACTCAGCGCCCCGCGCCCAGCGGCGGCGCGCAGTGGGTCGCCACGTAGCGGCCAACCTCCCGCCCCATCTCGGTGCCGACCTTCGTGGACGAACGGTAGTGGAAACCGGCCCATATGCGGGCGTTGGCCACCTCAGTCGTGAACGCCTCGAGACTCGTGAAGCGGTGCACGACCCCGGGGGCTGTCGAGCTGGTGAGCGAGAGCTCCGGGATGGCAGGGCCTCCGCCCAGGAGCTCGATCACCGCGGCAGCCGTGCCGCTCTGAATGCAGTGCGCGCAGGGGTACTCCGGATGCATCGGCGTCGCATCGATCGATTGCCAGGACGGGTCGCGCTCGGTCTCGGGGTTACCGCCGCCGTTGCGGATGGCGGTGACGGGACGCCAGAACTCGTAGTGGTACTTGGCGTCGAAGACGGCGATATAGGCATCCGTGAGGGCGATCGTGTACACGGCCATGAAGTGCGCGCTGTCGATGAGGCTCATGTGGCGCGCGCTCACGATCTGCCAGGCGAGCGGGTGGTAGGCCGGCGGGCCGACCATGAGCCAGAAGCGCGCGGTCTCAGTCTGTTCCGGTGTTCGGCTCTTGCTGTCGATGGCTCCGAGGGCCTTGATCTCGTTGTAGTCGGTGACCCATTCCTTGCTGCTGAGGGAGACCGGTGGGCCGGGGCGGAACTGATCGGCGCGCTCGAGGGCAAAGGGCCGCGTCGTCGCCAGAGTCCACTGGGACACCGGCGCGGTCGGCACGTACACGCCGGGTTGTGTGCGCGGGCGGTAGGACTCGCGCGCAGTGGCGCCGTCGTTCGCGCGCGCGTCGAAGATCCGTGCCGCGACCTTCTCGCCGAGCTGCACCCCCCGATCGACGTCGGCGCGCGGGGCGGAGAGCGTGGCCAGGAAGTCGCGGAGCGAGGAGCGGAATTCCTCCGCCTTCTGCGGATGCAGCCGCTCGAGCGCTGCGGCGGCCGCATTCGCGGCCGCGGCCTCGGGCGAGGTGGGCTCGGTGACGTGTTCCTGGACCAGGTACGCCCGATAGCGAGGGGTGATCGAATTCACTGCGTCGAACATGGAAGCGTCGACGATCGCCGCCTCCCGCTCCCCGAATCCGGCGAACGAGGCGCTGGCGGTCGCCTTCGCGTCCCAGTCGGTGATCACGTCCGCGGAGCAGGGGACTACGCCACAGAGCCACAACGTAAGTGCAAAGCCGATGCGCCGCACGGCGCGATGCGGCGCGTATACAGGACCTCTCATGGTCGCCCCTTGTGGTTGGTTCATGCTCGGCGTGACTCGAGAAATAGTGGGCGCGGTCACAGTCTTTGGGCAAGCGGAAGGCTGCTTGCTGCTCAGCACCCGCTCAAGCCAGCTCCGAATGCTGTTTCAAGTTTCTGCTCCGCAGGGGCGCGCGTGGGTTCGATTTCGGCAAAGTTCGATAGCTGTAGAACTCTGGCCCGTTGAGCCTCTGTACAGGACCCCCCGTAGGCCAAGTTCTATGAGGGTCGAACATTGCCATGAGCGACCATCACGCGCAGTCCGGCCGAGGTGTCCCGGCATCGGCGGGTGCCGAGTCGGCTACCGTGCTCGCTCGACGACCCCCTGCAGCCACGGCACGAGATGCTCCAGGTCGAAGGTACCTTGCTCGAGCAGCTTGATCACACGTTCGTAGATCGCCGTCGAGGAGGCGACGATGGCGAAGCCGTTGATTCGCAGGAACACGTCGACCACGGCGAACGCGACCCGCTTGTTTCCGTCCACGAACGCATGGCTCTGAACGAGGCTCTCCATGAGCGCTGCTGCCTCGTCGATCAGGGTCTCGTAGTAGCCGGTCTGCGGGCGGTGAAGTGCTGATTCGAGCGCGCCGACGTCACGAACCCCGCCCGCACCTCCATAGCGCTCGATCAGCTGTTTGTGAAAGAAGAGGGCGTCGGCGGTCGTGACGTATTCCGTCATTTGGCGAGTTTGCGGTAGAGGTCGTCGCGTTCTTTGAGGCTCTTCTGAAACGCCTCGAGCACGTTGCGACGCGGCTGCTGCTGCTGCCTGCGACCGAGGTACTCCCGCATGGCCTCGCCGATCACCGCCTGCAACTGCCGACCCTCCTGGTCCGCAATGGCCTGCATGGCATCCAGCAGCTCAGGCTCTGCCTGGGAGGAATATTTGCGAAGCGCGCGCATCAGCTGGCTCCATCATGAAATACCTTGATCTGTCAAGATATATCCAGATATCTGGAAGATCAAGTGGCTGCCAGGTCGCGCCTCGCAGAATCGAGTCCGGCAGGCCGGGATCGTCGTGCTCGGCAGGTTAGCGCAGCGGCGCACCGAGCTCGCGCGCGAGCACGGCACGCAGCTGCTCGAGGTCATGGACGCGCTGCGCGGCCTTGCGCAGCGCCCGCACGTCAATCGCAGCCGCCCCGTGCAGCGTCCGGTACTCGATCCGCGCGGCGTCGAGCGCCTCGAGGGTCCCGCGCCAGCGGGCGGAGAGGGTCTGCCGCGCGGCCTGGCTCAGGGCCGCCCGCCACCGCCCGGCAGTAGTCAGCTGAGGCATGAAAAGCATCCGTGGACACGCCGGCGCGCATTCTCCCCCGGCCGTGTGACAGGACCGGGTCAGGAGCCACCGGACCCATGATTCTGCCGGGGCAATTGACCCAACGGCAGTTTAAGCCTTGACAACATCAGCCTAGGCAACTATCGTTGCGGACCATGAGTCCCCTGATGGGGATCCTGATCCCCCTAACGGCAGATTCCAGGAGCAACAGCCTTGGGCAACATCTACGACAGCACGAATTACCAGCCGGGCAAGACGCTCGGCGCACTGCTGGGCCGGGTGCGGGTGGAAATGCTCGCGGCCCTCGATGAGGAGCTGGCCGCCGACAAGCGCCTGGCGCCGCTCGAGCTGAGCGCGGCACAGTTCATCGTGATCGCATCGCTCGCGGGCGAGGAGCGCAAGTCCGCGTCCGACCTGTGCAAGGGCATCTCCTACGACGCGGGGGCCATGACCCGCATGCTCGATCGCCTGGAGGGCAAGGGTTTGATCCGCCGCAACCGCAGTCCCGACGACCGCCGGCTGGTGCACCTCGAGCTCACCGACGAGGGCCGCGCGCTTTATCCGCGCATGCGGGAGCACTCGATGAGCGTCGCGAACCGATTCCTCCGCGGCTTCACCAGGGCCGAAGCGCGGCAGCTCGAGAGCCTGCTGAGCCGCATGCTCGAGAACGCGCACGAGCCCGCGGCCCGTGCCACGGCCTGAAGCGCACCGACGATTTCCGACTAAGGAATGCCATGAGTAACGAGACCCCCAAAGCCCCTGCCATCTCCCGCCGCTGGCGCCTGCTTGCCGGAGTCGGCGGCGGAGTGCTCGCCGTCGCGCTCGGGTACGGCCTGTACTGGGCGCAGGTGCTGCGCTACCACCAGACGACCGACGATGCCTACGTGAGCGGTAACGTGGTGCAGATCACGCCGCAGATCTCCGGCACCGTCGTCGCGATCGGCGCCGACGATACTCAGTTCGTGAAGGCCGGACAGTCGCTGGTGCGGCTCGACCGCGCCGACGCCAAAGTCGCGCTCGATCAGGCGGAGGCGCAGCTCGCGCGCACCGTGCGTGACGTGCGCAACCAGTTCGCCACCAGCGCGCAGCTCGAGGCCGCCGTCGAGGCGAGGGAGACCGAGCTCGGCCGCGCGCAGAGCGACCTCGAGCGCCGGGCACGCCTCGGGGCATCGGGTGCGGTATCGGGCGAAGAGCTCCAGCACGCGCGCGATGCGGTCAAGGGCGCACAGGCGGACTTGAACGCCGCCCGGCAGCAGCTGGCCGCCAACCGCGCGCGCATCGACGGCACCACGCTCAAAGACCACCCCGAGGTGCGCGACGCCGCCGCGGCCGTGCGCAATGCCTACCTCACCTGGGTGCGCACCGACCTGCCGGCGCCCGTTTCGGGCTTCGTCGCCCGCCGGAACGTTCAGCTCGGGCAGCGCGTGGCGCCCGGCACGCCGCTCATGGCGGTGGTGCCGCTCGATCAGGTGTGGGTCGATGCGAACTTCAAGGAGCCGCAGCTCTCGCGCATGCGGGTCGGGCAGCCCGTGACCCTGAGCGCCGATCTCTACGGCAGCCGCGTCGTGTTCCACGGCAAGGTCGCCGGCTTTGGAGCGGGCACCGGATCCGCCTTCTCGCTGCTGCCGGCGCAGAACGCCACCGGCAACTGGATCAAGATCGTTCAGCGCGTGCCGGTACGCATCGCGCTCGACCCGCGCGAGGTCGGCGAGCACCCGCTGCAGATCGGGCTCTCGATGCGCGCCGACGTCGACGTGCGCGACGGGAGCGGCGCGCGACTGCCGCAGCTCTCGAGTACCGCCACCCCCTGGTCGACGGAGGTGTTCGGCTCGAGCGATGCGCAGGCCGACGCGCGCGTCGCCGCGATCATCAGCGCCAACGAGCCGGCCTCAGCGCGTGCCGCGGTAACTCCCGCCGGCGGCGCCCGCGCCCCGGGGCTTCTCGCCGACACACAGCCGGTTTCCGCGGGCGGCAACGCACACGCCGGGACGCCCTGAGCGCCCACGCCTGAGGGAGGTGCGAGGGATGTCCGGCGACGACGCTGCAAAGCCTGCCACGGCGCCGCCCGCAGGGGCGCCGGCAGAGCTACAGCCGCTGACGGGCTCAAAGCTCGCGATCGGCACGATCGCGCTCTCGCTCGCGACCTTCATGAACGTGCTCGACACGTCGATCGCGAACGTGTCGCTCCCGGCGATCGCAGGCGACCTCGGGGTCTCACCCGATCAGGGCACCTGGGTGATCACCTCCTTCGGCGTGGCGAACGCGATCTCGCTCCCCCTCACGGGCTGGCTCACGCGGCGCTTTGGGCAGGTGAAGCTCTTCACGCTATCGACCCTGCTCTTTGTGCTCGCCTCGTTCCTTTGCGGCCTGGCCCCGAGCCTGTCGCTCCTGATCCTCTTCCGGGTCCTCCAGGGCGCGGTCGCAGGTCCCATGATCCCGCTCTCGCAGTCGATACTTCTCGCGAGCTATCCGAAGAGCCGCGCCGGGACCGCGCTCGCCATGTGGGCGATGACGACGCTGGTGGCGCCGGTCGTGGGACCGCTGCTCGGCGGCTGGATCACCGACAACATCTCCTGGCCGTGGATCTTCTACATCAACGTGCCGGTCGGTATCGCGGCGGCGATCTTCACCTGGGGGATCTATCACAAGCGCGAGACGCCCACCGCGCGGGTGCCGGTCGACACGGTGGGGCTCGGGCTGCTCGTGGTCTGGGTGGGAGCGATGCAGGTCCTCCTCGACCGGGGCAAGGACCTCGACTGGTTCAACTCCTCGCAGATCGTCGCGCTCGCCTGCGTCGCGGTCGTGGCCTTCGCCATCTTCCTCATCTGGGAGCTCACCGAGGAGCACCCGATCGTCGATCTCTCGCTCTTCAGGCGCCGCAACTTCTGGGTGAGCACGGTGGCGCTCCTCATGGGATACGGGCTCTATTTCGGCAACGTGGTACTCCTGCCGCTATGGCTGCAGGAGTACATGGGCTACACCGCGACGCTCGCGGGACTGGTGCTGGCGCCGGTGGGACTGCTCGCAATGGTGTTCACGCCCTACATCGGGCGGATCGTGCACCGCGTCGATCCGCGCATGCTGGTGACGATCTCCTTCGCGGTGTTCGCGCTGGTCTTTTTCATGCGGTCGCACTTCAGTACCGACGCGAACCTGTGGACGCTTCTCGTGCCGACTCTGATTCAGGGCGCGGGCGCCGCGACGTTCTTCATTCCGCTCCTCACGCTCACGCTCTCGGGACTTCCGCCCGAGCGCATCCCGGCCGCCTCGGGACTCTCCAACTTCGCGCGCATCACGGCGGGCTCCTTCGGGACTTCCATCACGACCACGCTCTGGGACCACCGCGCCACACTCCATCATGCGCAGCACGTCGAGCATCTGACGCCGGGCAGCCCCGTGGCGTCCCAGGCCCTGGCGCAACTCCAGGCCCAGGGCATGGGGACGGAGCAGAGCTACGCGCTCCTCAATCGCCTGGTCGATGCCCAGGCGTTCATGCTGTCCGCCGACGACATCTTCTATGTCTCGGGAATGATCTTCATCGTCATGATTGCGCTCGTGTGGCTCGCGCGCCCGCAGTTGAGCGGCGGCGCGGGCGGTGCCGCGGCCTCCGGCGCACACTGACCGGCTCAAGGCTAACGCGCGGCGCGCAGAACCCGGGCGGGCACGAGCCACGCAAGACGGCCGCCGCGCGCACGAGCGGCGCCCTGGAACGTGAGGAGCGCGGCCCCCATCTTCTTGAACCTGAAACCCTGCGCTCCCGCAGATCCCGGAAGCGACGCGGCGACGAGCCGCCCGAGCCCCGGCTCATGCCCGATCACGGCGATGCGTGATTCGGGCAGGCGTTTCAGCACCGCAAGCAGTGCCTCGGGAGATCCACCCGGCGCGAGCTCGGCACAATGGGTGGCTTTCGGCCACCCGGCTACCTCGCTGAGGATCGCCGCCGTCTGGCGCGCCCGGGTGAGCGGGCTCACGAGCACTCGCCCGGGCGGGCCCACCAGCTGTTTCATGCCGGCGGCGGCTTTCCGCGCGCGCGCGATACCCTGCGGGGAGAGGGGACGCTCGCCATCTTCCGGCCAACGCCTGGCATCGGCCTCGAAGGCGATGGCGTGGCGGACGATCAGCAGCTCCATGCGCGCTGCGCAGGATCAGTGACTGAGGCGGGTGGCGTCTGCGGCTAATGAGGCGTTGCCGAGGGCCGCGACGGAGGCGGGCACCGGTTCGGCCGATTCTGCGGCGCTCTGCTCGAACTCCCCGAGCCTCGCACGCAGTGCCTTCCAGCGCCGGCCGCGTACCTTGCGCCAGGCCCTGGTAACTGTCGCGTGTGCTTCGCTGGTCGTGCGCGCGTGGTGCTCGGCGAGCCGCCCCATGTGAAAAAGCGTCGCCGGCGGCAGGGCGCAGGCGGGGTCTGCGGCCAGGGCGTTCAGGTGATTGCGGGCCATGTGCGCGTCCTGGTACGCGCCGAGCTTGTCCTGCATCCGGCGCAGAGCCTTGAGCATCTCATCGGCGGGCTTGCCGAACAGACCCAACCCGGAATCGAGCGCATAGCGCAGCTGCTTGGCGCGGCGCCTGACCCTGTGAAAGTCCTCCATCGAGGAATGGGCGCGCAGTCGACGTACGGCCTTACGGAGGCGACGGAAGCGCCGGCGCACCTGGCGCGGCATGACCGCGGCGACGGGCACCGCTCCCGCGTCGTTCGCGGCGGCCGGGGCCTCGGTCGCGGCGGTGAGCGTCTCGATCCAGCGGCGCGTCGCCTCGGAATCGAGCGCCCGCAGCATGCGCGCCCGCGCCCGGGCGCGCTCGATGGTGAGACGCTCCTTCAGGGGCTCGAGCGCCAGCCGCTCGTCCTCCGGGAGCTCCTCACAGTAGGCGTTGAGACCAGCGAGCTGCACGTCGAGATCGCGCGTCGCCCCGAGCGAGCGCAACAGGGACTTCGCCGTCTTGCGTGCCCTGACGAGCGCCGCCGGCAGATGCTGCTTGTAGAGGCTCAAGGTGGCGTCGATGCGCCGTGCCGTGACGCGGAGCTGATGCAGCTCCTCGGGATCTGCGCCCAGGCGTGCGCCCGGCTCATGCGCGAGCCACGCGCCAAGGAGCCGCTGCACCTCGGCGAGCGCGGCCTCACCGGCCGCGAGCGAGCCGTCCAGCTCAGTCAGCGGGGGAGTCGCGCGAGGCGCGACTGGGGTCTTTGCTTCGTCGGTGCCGCGCTCGGCGGCCGGCTCACGGGCGCTTAAGACGACCTTGCTCAAGGATCTGGACACCTCACCGGGATGGTCTAAGTTTAACAAAGGCCGCGGCGCGGGGGCCTAAGGAAAATTGACGCTCCGGAAGCCACTTACGTATGATTCGCGCCCCCGTGCGGCGGGGCCGGCTAGGGGCGTCGTTGAAGTCGTGCCCGTAGCTCAGGCGGATAGAGCATCGGCCTTCTAAGCCGAGGGTCGCAGGTTCGAGTCCTGCCGGGCACGCCACCGGCGCTTAGGGTAGGACGGTGGACGTAGCTCAGTTGGTAGAGCCCCGGGTTGTGATCCCGGTTGTCGTGGGTTCGAGTCCCATCGTCCACCCCA
>DASPSF010000083.1:0-2319 GCA_035624075.1 Steroidobacteraceae bacterium
GAGCTCGCCGCCGTGACGGTGCCGTCCTTGTTGAAGGCGGGCTACATGCTGGCGATCTTGCTGATATCGCAGGTGCCGGGGATCTCATCGCGCGCGATCACCGTCTCGCCCTTGCGGCTCTTCACGGTGACGGGTGTGACCTCGGTGTCGAAGTCCCCACGCTCGAGCGCCGCCATGGCGCGGCGCACCGACTCGGTGGCGAAGGCGTCCTGCTGCGCGCGGCTGAAGTTGTATTTCGCGGCGGTCGCATCGGCGAAGACACCCATCGGCTTGCCGTCGAAGGCGCTCTGCAGGCCGTCGCGCATCATGTGATCGACCAGCTCGCCCGGACCCATGCGATAACCGGTGCGCGCCTTCGGTAGCAGATACGGAGCGTTGCTCATCGATTCCAGACCGCCCGCGAGCACGATGTCCGCAGTGCCGGAGCGGATCTGATCGGCCGCCATCATCACAGCCTTCAGCCCCGAGCCACACATCTTGTTAATGGTGGTGGCAGGCACGCCGACCGGCACTCCGGCGCCGAGTGCGGCCTGGCGCGCCGGCGCCTGGCCGAGACCCGCCGGCAGGACGCATCCCATGATGACCTCCTGCAGATCGGTGGCCGCGACTCCCGAGAACTCGAGCGCGGCCTTGATGGCGGCGCTGCCGAGCTGCACGGCGGAAAGCGGCGAGAGGGCGCCGAGGAAGGCGCCGATCGGGGTACGTCGCGCGGCGACGATGACGACATCTGAAGGGGACATGGGGAGCCTCGCTTTGAGCTTTAAATGAGGATAGTTAATTAGGATGATCAGCGCGTCGTGGAACCCCGCGCCCGACGGCGCGGGCGGTCACGGACGCTTGCCCGGGAGGCGTTGCTGCGCGGACGCATGCCCGCCTCGAATAAGGTGACGAACGCATCGGCGATCTCGGCGCCGCTCAGGGAACGGTCCTCACGATACCAGTGCGCGATCCAGTTGAGCGCCCCGGCGAGCGCGAACGCCGCCATCTTCGGGTCGCAGGGCTCGATGGAGCCCTCCTGGACCCCCTCGCGGATGAGGCGCCGGATGCCGTGGTCGATCTCGGACTTGAGCGCTTTGATGTGGCGGCTCATCGCCGGCGAGAGGTCCTGATCCTCCGCCCGCACCATGCACCAGCCGAACTCGGAGGCGACCGCGGCGCCATAACGGCGCAGCACGGCATTGAGCCGCTCGCGCGCCGGCCGCTTGAGCTCGCGCGCATCGCGGAAGGCGGCGCGGATCTGCTCGATCCCGGCCAGGAAGCACTCGAACAGCAGCTGCTCCTTGCTGGTGACGTAGTAGTAGACGGTCGGCTTGGTGACCTCGAGGCGCGCGGCGATGTCGTCGAGGGAGGTGTTGTGGTAGCCCTTGCGGTTGAACTCGCGCGCCGCAGCACGGATCACCGCATCACGCTTGAGCTCGCGCTCGCGCAGCCGCTCGCGGCTCGCCCGCCAGGGCGAGGGGGCAGGTAGGACGGCCCGTGCGGCAGCCCCCGGGCTGGCTGGGCGGCTGTTCATGGCGGCGAGCGTATTATAGCGGCGCCGCGCGGGAGGGGCCCCCGCACGCGGCGCACGGCGCCGCGGGCTACGTTGACCGCCCGAGCGTGAGTCTATCATACTCATAAGTAGGCGATCTTACCCGCGAGTAAAGAGACAGTCCAATGGCAGCACGACCATGAACGCGCCTCTCAAGGGCGGCGCGGCGGCAGTGAGCGTCGCAGCGCCCGCAGGGCCGCCATTGCGCTTCGTGTCCGCGGCTTCGCTGTTCGACGGCCACGACGCCGCGATCAACATGATCCGCCGGCTCCTGCAGGCGCGTGGCGCAGAGGTGGTGCACCTCGGGCACAATCGCAGCGTCGCCGACATCGTGCGCGCCGCGATCGACGAGGACGTCGATGCCATCGCCGTCAGCTCCTATCAGGGCGGGCACAACGAGTATTTCACCTACATGGTCGACATGCTGCGCGAGCGCGGCTACGGCCACGTGCGGGTGGTGGTCGGTGGCGGCGGTACCATCGCGCCCGACGAGATCGCGGCGCTCGAGCGACACGGTGTCGAGAAGATCTACACTCCCGAGGACGGCCGGCGCCTGGGTCTCGCCGGAATGATCGATGACGTGTTCGCACGGGTCGCGGCAAGCGCCCGCCCGCCGTACGAATTCCGTCCGCTGAACGCGCGCGACCATGGACTGATCGCGCGCACCATCTCGCTGCTCGAGGGAGCAGGTGAGTCGGGCAGCGGAGCCCAGCTCGAGCAGGTGCGGCGGGCGCTCGCCCGCTCGCGCCATAAGGTGCCGGTCATCGGCGTCACCGGCACGGGCGGGG
>DASPSF010000089.1:0-24730 GCA_035624075.1 Steroidobacteraceae bacterium
GATCATCGCGATGTCATACACGCCCCCGTCCGTGAAGCCCTCGATCTTCGAGGTCTTGCCGCCGGAGGTGAGCGTGCCGTTGGAGAAGCCGGTCTGGAAGAAGTCGACGAGCGGAATGAACAGCGGCCCGAAAGGCTGCTCGAAGGCCGCGCGCTCCACGATCCACTCGGCGCTCGAATTGGTGCAGACAGACGGAGCACAGGTCGCCGTCACCGAGAAGCTCTCCTGCGGGCGGTTGAAGTCGGTGAGCGACAGCGTGTAATTGCCGCCCGGCGCGACCGTCACCGAGGCGGCGATGCGGTCGCCGGGCTGCGGGCAGTCGGTGTTGTTGTTGATGCAGGCCACCGTGCCCTCCTCGACCATGCCGGCCGGGAACATCTCGTACCAGACGTAGTAGTACGTGACTCCCTCGAAGCACCACGCAACAGTGCCGAGCTGCTCCACCGTGTCGTCGATGGCGCCGTCGATGCCGACCCACTGTGCGATGATGGTGTCCTGCAGTTGGTAGTTGCCGCGCGGGCACTCCACATACGGGATCACCCACTCACCGCTGACCGACGAGACGGTATTGGCGCCGCCCTCGATGTCGGCGAAGCCCGACCAGTTGAACGACCCCAACTCGGTGGCGCCTCCGCTGGAGACGACCGGCAGCGCGTAGCTGCGCAGCATCGGCCGGTGCGACGACATGTACTTGTGGAACGCCGCGTGTGCCCTGGCGACGGTTGCCGCATCCTGTGGTTTGGAGTCCGGCGCGCCCGCCGCGCGGACCGCGCCCGGCATCATCATGCCGGCCGCGGCGATTCCGAGCACCGCTGCAAGTACGGATGACTTGAATGGCTTCATGGATTTCCCTCGCAATTGTTGGCGTTGTGCGGGGCGTCCCTGCCTGATCGGTGCGCGCGCACCATCCCCAGGTGCGCAGTTCTTGTTGGCGGGCAACGTACGCCGGCAGCGGATCGCAAGTCAACAAGCCACGCGCACCTCGCGGGCTCGCGTGGCGTTCCCGCGTAACGAATCGTGTCACGTTATGTTAATGCCGCTGCAATCTTGCGCGACCAGGCAGTCCCGCGGCCGCTACTGCCCGTGAGGTGCCTGGTGATCAGCTCGCAGGACCCTTGAGAATCGCCGCGGTGACGCGATTGCGCCCGTCATTCTTGCTGCGGTAGAGCGCGGCGTCGGCGATCTTCAGCACCCGCTCAGCGAGGCGCGACTCCCCGAGTGGCACCTTGTCCATGCCACACACGCCGAAGCTCGCGGTCACCTGCAGGCTTTTGTTGCTCGCCTTGAAGGCCGCGCCGCCGACCGCGGCGCGGAGTTTCCGCGCGACCGCGACCGCCGCCTCGTAGGCGGTCTCCGGCATCACGATCGCGAACTCCTCGCCACCGATGCGCGCGACCCAGTCGACGCCCTTGCGCAGCTGGCGCTGCACACGCGGCCCGAACTGCTTCAGGATGTCATCGCCCGCGGCGTGGCCCAAGGTGTCGTTAATCTTCTTGAAGTTGTCGATGTCGCACAGGATCAGCGACAGCGCGCGCCCGTAGCGCGCCGCGCGCTCGACCTCGCGCGGAAAGTGCTTGCCGAAGAAGCGCCGGCTCGCCACCTTGGTCAGATCGTCGGTCGCCGAGAGCTTGCGGTTCTCGGCGAGCGTGATCCGTAGCACCGCCTCGAGCTCGGCGATGCGCTTGGCGGCGGCGACCCGGGCCTCGAACTCGCGCTCCGACACCCGCCGTCCCACGCAGTCATCCGCGCCCGCCGCGAGTCCCGCCTCGCGCTCGGCGGAATCGTCGATCTCCGCGATGAAGAGGATGTAGGGGGCGCGCTTGGCCGAGCGGGCGCGGATCCGGCGGATGACCTCCGGACTGTCGGTGAGCACCACCGGGCGGAACTCGGCCTCGAAGAGGCGCAGCGCCTCGGCCTCATCCGCCACCGATTCGAAGTCGAGCATGTCGGGACGCACCCGCTGCTCGATGAAGGCTCGCATGGGCGCTTCCTGGAACGCCAGCAGCGCCTTCGGCGGCGGCAACACGCGCACCATGACCGCGACCGTCGCGGTGGTGCCCTCGTCCGAGGTCGGCGGCGTGCGGCCGCGCCGCTCGAGGACCCGCTGAATGACCGTGGTGTGTCCGCCGCTGCCCGGCATCCTGCCCCCCGGGGCCGTCGTTTCGGCCCTGGTTTAAGGAGAGATTACCGGCAGCCGCCGGAGAACACTAACGCGGGAGCCTCTTTCTAACGAGGATGCTCGACGCGCTCCTTGAGCCCCGCCAGGGCGCCCGGCACGTCCTTGCGCAGCGTGCGGCTGACCAACCACTGCGGAATCCAGAAGCCGGGGTCGAGGTACATCTCGTACTCGACCACGGTCGCCGACCCGTCCGGGGTCGGCGTGAGGAGCCACGTGCCTTCCTCGCGCTTGAGGTCCCCGCTCACGCGGTGGAAGTCGATGCGGCGCGGAGGGTCGCAGTCGGCCCGCAGGACATTGTGAACGGCGGGCAGATACCAGGAATAGCTGATCTCCTGCTCGATGTTCGCCCAGCGCCCGTCCGGGGCGCCGTCGATGCGCCGACAGAGCTTCATGCCTGGAACGAACCTGACGGCCTCCCGGCAGTCGGTCATCACGGCCCAGAGGGCCAGGGGTTTGGCCTTGATGAGCACGGCTGCGCGAACGCGTCCCCGGGGACGATCGGGATCGGAAGCCGTCGCAGCCTCCACGACGACCTCGCCGCCGTTGAGGCGCCGCTGCACTTCCCGGTCGGTGACCCAGCCGGCCTCGGCGGCCCCCGCGATGGAGGCAAGCAGCGCACACGCCCCTGGGAGGGTGAGAAGAGCGAGCGGGACGGAACGTCGGCTCATCGCGCAGTCAATCTCGGTTGAGGCGCAACGGTGCGCCACTCGTTAGTGCGCTCGAGACCGCCGCGCGTTCATCGGATTCCGAAACAGAAAGGATCCCGTTCATCGAGGAGCAGCGTCGCCTCCGCGTTCACGAATGCGCTGCCGCGGATGGTGGGGATGACGGCAGAAGCGCCGCCGCTGCGCCTATAGCTCGCCCGGAACGCGCTGCCGATGATGCTCTCCTGCACCCACTCCTCGCCTTCCGCGAGCCTGCCGTCCGCGGCCAGGCAGGCGAGCTTGGCGCTGGTGCCGGTGCCGCAGGGTGAGCGGTCGTAGGCGCTGCCCGGACAGAGGACGAAGTTGCGTGCATCCGCCCCCGCGAGCTTTGCGGGCCCGAACAGCTCGACGTGATCGACCGCCGGGTACCCCTGGGCGTTCACGGCGGCCCGCACCCGCAGGCAGTAATCGGTGAGCGCGCCGACGTTCCCGAGCGCGAGCTCCTGGCCGTGCGACTCGACCAGAAAAAACCAGTTGCCACCCCAGGCCACATCCCCCGTCACCGCGCCGATCCCGGGGACCTCGACCCGCACGCCGCGCACCTCGCGGTGGGCCGGCACGTTGGTGACCGACACCGAGGAGTCCGCGTGCAGCGTTGCGGTGACGACGCCGACCGGCGTCTCGATGCGGTGCTCTCCGGGGGTGATGCGGCCGAGATAGGCGAGCGTGACCGCGAGCCCGATGGTCCCGTGGCCACACATGCCGAGATAGCCCGCGTTGTTGAAGTAGATGACGCCCGCCGCGCACGACGGGTCCGCCGGCGGCACCAGCCAGGCGCCCACGATCGCATCGTTCCCGCGCGGCTCGTTGACGACCGCCGAGCGGAACTCGTCGTAGCGCTCGCGCAGCAGCGCGAGGCGCGCACTCAAGGGGCCATCGCCGAGATCCGGGCCGCCCTCGACCACCACGCGCGTCGGCTCGCCGCCGGTGTGCGAGTCGACGATGCGGATGCGCCTCATGCCGGGCGGGCGGCGCGCGCCTTCTCGACCAGGGCCGTGACCTGCGCGCGCCGCTCGCCGGCGAGCGGCAGACGCGGCGGGCGTACCCGCTCGGAGCCGCGCCCGAGGAGCTGCTCGGCGAGCTTGATCGACTGCACCAGGTCGTGCTCCGCATCGAGGTGTAAGAGCGGCATGAACCAGCGGTAGATGCGCCGGGCGCGCTCGAGATCGCCGGCGGAGAGAGCGGCGTACAAGGCGAGCGACTCTGCGGGGAAGACGTTGGTGAGCCCCGAGACCCAGCCGCAGGCCCCGAGCACCACGGCCTCGAACATCACGTCGTCGAGCCCGGCGAAGACGAGAAAGCGCTCGCCGAAGGCATTGAAGACATCGGTGATGCGGCGCGGATCGGGCGCCGACTCCTTGATGGCGACGATGTTGGGGACGTCGGCGAGGCGCGCGAGCGTCGGCAGCTCGATGTTGACGCGATAGGAGGGCGGATTGTTGTAGAGCATGATCGGCAGCCCGGTCGCCGCCGCGATCGTGCGGAAGTGATGCTCGAGCTCGGCCGCCGTCGGCACGTACACCATGCCCGGCAGCACCATGAAGCCGCTCGCGCCGAGCGCTTCCGCATCGCGCACGAACGTGACCGCGGTGGCAGTGGTGAATTCCGACACCCCGACGATGATCGGCACGCGCCCCTCGGTGACTTCGACCGCGCCCTTGAGCACCGTGCGCTTCTCCGCGGCCGAGAGCGAGTTGCCCTCTCCGACCGTGCCCATGAGCACCAGCCCGTGCACGCCGTCGCGCAGCAGCGCCGCTTGCACGGCCTGGGTCGAGCGCAGGTCGAGCCCGAGCGCCGGGTCAAATTGGGTGGTGGCCGCCGGGTACACCCCGGACCAGTTGCAGGCGAGGTGGGCTGACATGCGCCCGATCGTATACGATCGCGGTGGAAGCCGCACGCAGACGCCGCCCGTGACGCTCACGCCCTTTCATGTCGCCCTCCAGGTGAGGGACATTGCCGAAGCGCGCCGTTTCTACGGCGGCGTGCTCGGCTGCACCGAGGGACGCAGCGACCGCGACTGGGTCGACTTCAACCTCTACGGCCACCAGCTGGTGTGCCACCTGAATCCCCACCTCGGACGCGAGGGGCGGATCAGCTCGCTCTCGAGTGCGGTGGACGGGCACGGCGTGCCGGTCCCGCACTGCGGCGTGGTGCTCGAGAGCGCTGAGTGGCAGCAGCTCGCCGCGCGCTTGAAGCAGCACCCGGTGGAATGGGTGATCGAGCCCTACACCCGTTTCGCCAACCAAGCCGGGGAGCAGTCGACGCTCTTCATCCTCGACCCCTCGGGCAACGCGCTCGAGTTCAAGTCCTTCCGGGACCTCGGGCAGCTGTTTGCGCGTTGATTGCCCCCGGCACAGGCGGCAAAAGTCGCACCTTTTGACGCCGGAAACGAAGCTGATGTCCGGCAAAAGCGCCGCAGGCGACTTTTGCCCTAATGAAGCAGCGCAGTGGCCTCATCGAGCGCGTCGCAGTAGTGCATGAGCACTGCCGCGGTGATCGGGATGTAGGCGGCGGCCTCGTCCCAGCGATTCGCGTCGATCGCCTCGCGCACGCCCGGCAGCGTCTTCACGCCGTAGCCGGTCAAGAGACCCGGTGCGTAGATGAAGTGCCGGTACCATTCGCGCCCGGGAAGGCCGCGCGCGTCCGTGAGCCTCTGCTCCATGCCCTGCAGCAGCGCATTGAGGCGTGCGCGATGCGCGGCGTCGACCTTGAGCGTGCCGGCGAGCAGCTGCGCGTAGGCCTCGTCGTAGGCATGCGCGCTCGCCTTCAGGCGTGCGGCGGCGTTATCGAGCGGCGCGAAGTCGAGCGGCGGCACCAGCGGCTCGCGCGCGGGCGGTGCGACGGCCCGCGTCGGGTCGGCCGCCAGGCCGAAGGCGTTCTCATCGAGCAACCGCGCGAGCTCGGCGGCCTTCTTGCGCTTCTCGTCCGTCATCTTGCGCAGCTCTTCGGTGTAGGCAGCGATCGTGTCGGCAAAGCTCGCGAACTCGAGCGGCAGCACCTCCGCGTCCGCCATGCGCAGCACCACGTGTCCGGCGGTCTCGGCCTCGGCAACGCCGTAGGCGAAGGTCGGATCGCCGAAGCGCACATAGTGATCGAAGGAGTCGTAGCTCGAGTGATAGACGCCGGCCTGGTCGTCCTCGCCGTGGTATTCGATGCTGAGTGCGGTGAGGCCTAAGTGCTGCAGGAACGGCGTGTAGTCCGAGCCCGAGCCGAGCGCGTGGATCGGAAGATCACCGCCTGCCTGGGCAAGGCGCGTCTCGCGGGCGTGGGCCTCGGCATTCTCCTCATCGTCGCTCTCGCGCCCGTAGCCCTGCGCCAATATGCGCGCGCGCAGCCGCGCCTGGGTGCTGACGCCGGTCTCGGGATCCCTGACGCCGGCTGCGACCTCGTTCACCAGGTGCTGCAGCGAGTGGCTGCCGCCGGCATCGAGAAAACCGCGCGTGTTGGTATCGGAGTTGAGATAGAGGACCGCGCCGCGGCGGAGCTCCGCCGCGTGCGTCTCGGCCCACTCGGTCGAGCCGAGCAGTCCCGGCTCCTCGCCATCCCAGCTCGCGTACACCAGCGTGCGCTTCGGCCGCCAGCCGCTCTTCACCAGCGCGCCGATCGCTTTCGCCTCCGCCAGCATCGCGACCTGGCCGGACAGTGGGTCCCAGGCGCCGAACACCCAGCCGTCGCGGTGATTGCCGCGCACCACCCAGGCCTCCGGGCTTTCGCGGCCGGGGATCTTCGCGATCACGTCATAAAGAGGCTTGAGGCCCCAGTCGGAGCGGATGACGAGGTGCACCTTCGCGGGCCCGGGCCCCATGTGATAGGTGATGGGGAGTGACCCGCGCCACCTCGAAGGCGCCACGGGGCCGGCGAGCGCCGCGAGCAGCGGCTGCGCGTCGGCGTACGAGATCGGCAGCACCGGGATCTTGAGGATCGTCTTCGCGTCGGCGAGCGCGAGGCGCTTGGCGTCCTTGGTCGCGCCCACGCCGGGGGTGAGCGGATCGCCGCTATATTGCGTGATGTCGAGCACCGAGCCGCGCTGCACACCCTCGGGCGGGCGCCAGCCGCCCTGCGGGTAGACATCGCCCTGCGCGTAGCCGTCCTCGTGCGGGTCCGAGTAGATGATGCAGCCGATCGCGCCGTGCTCCTGCGCGAGCTTGGGCTTCAAGCCGCGCCAGCCCGAGCCGTAGCGGGCGATGACGATCTTGCCCTTGACGTCGATGCCGCGCCGCGCGAGCTCCTGGTAGTCCTTCGCCATGCCGTAGTTGAGATAGACGAGGTCGCCGGTCACATCGCCGTCGGCGCCGTAGACGTTGTAGGGCGGCATGATGCCGGCGACGCCCGAGGTCGCATCTCCGGGGACCGGCGGCTCAGTGAGGCTCGCGGTGAAATGCGTCGGTGCGACCAGCTCGAGGCTGTGCGCCTTGAGCGTCGGATACAGTACTTCGAACTCCTCGATCTGCGCCTGCCAGCCCCACTGCCGGAAAAGATCGCGCACGAATTCGGCGTTCGCCTTGTCGTGAGGCGAACCCACCTGGTTGGGCGCGGAGGCGAGATTCTTCAGCCACTCGCGCAGCTCCGCCGGCTTGAGCTCCGCATCGAAGCGCTGCTCGAGCGAGCGCTGCGCCGCGCCCTCCTGCACCGTGAAGCCAAAGAGCGCCGGGCTCGCCTCACCGGCCGCTCCCGCCGCGGCGAGCGGAATGATGGTCGAGGCGAGCAGCAACGCGGCGCGCATCACGCGACAAGGAACTACCATGGCGGCCCTCCGGCGTAGCGAGGCCCGCGATCATACAAGGGCAGCTGGCCCTCATATATATAGGCGTCCGGCCCGTCTTATATAGGCACCCGGCCCCTTTGCTACCATCGAGGGGATGGGGCAACAGAATCTCATCTCCCGCAGGCGCGCCTTACAGAGCCTCGCCGCCCTGGCACTTCCCATGGCGGCGGCCGGCTGCGGCCGGACCAACCCCAATTCACTGGTCGTCGGCGGCCTTCCGGTCACCTGCAATCTGACGCTCCCGGTTGCGTGCGTCGGCCGGAATGCCCTCAACCGCTCGCTCCCGCCCGGCGCGCCGCGCTTCGAGTACGAGTACAGCAAGTACAACGGCTGGCCGGAGATAAAGGAGTCGCTCATGGCCGGCCGCATTCAGGCGGGCTACATGCTGGCGCCGCTCGTCATGGATCTGGCGGACAAGGGCATTCCCTTGAAGATCGTCTCGCTCGGACACCGCTCGGGCGCGGTCATCATGGTGCGCACTGAATCGCCCTACCAGCACTTCCGCCAGCTCGCCGGCAAGCGCATCGCCGTCCCCAGCCGCTTCGCCGTGGATTTCCTGTTCCTGCGGCGCATGCTGGCGCAGGAGGACATGCGCATCGAGGAGGTCGAGGTCGTCGAGATGGCCCCGCCCGATATGCCCGCGGCCCTCTACGCGAAGGCGGTGGACGCCTACTGCACGGGCGAGCCTTTCGGCGCTGCCGCGCAGAGTGCCGGCTATGCACGGCCGCTGCGCATGACGCGGGATGAGTGGCCGAGGTACATCTGCTGCGTCCTCACCGTCCGCGAGGAGCTCATCGGCGAGAACCCGGCGATGGTCCAGGACCTGGTGAACCAGATCCTGGGTGCGGGCGTGTGGCTCGATCGGGAGCCCGCGAACCGCGAGAAAGCGGTCGGGATCGCTGCCGGGCCCACCTTTTTCAACCAGGACCCCGCGATCATCCGCTTCGTGATGCGCAATCCCAGCGACCGCGTCACGTACGGCGATTTGAGGATGATCCGCTCGGAGTTCGAGGAGCTGATGCAGCTCTCGCTCGCCGCCGGAACGATCCGTCACCCGATTCCCTACGAGAAGTACGTGGACGAACGCTTTGCACGCGCGGCTCATCCGGCCGAGATTCCGCTGTGAGGCGCATGACGGGCATGAACGTACCCCGGCTTGCGGTAGCGACACTGTCGCTCTTGGTTGCAGTGGCGGCGGGAGCCGCCGGCGCGCCCGCGTTCAAGGCCGGCCTCTTCGACCCGCCGCGGCAGGCGCCGGACTTTTCTCTCCAGGGCACGGACGGGCACGAGCTCCGCATGAGCCGCTATCACGGCAAGGTGGTGCTGCTCGCCTTTGGCTACTCCTCCTGCACGGCGGTCTGTCCGGTGACGCTCGCGACGCTCGCCGCGGCGCGCCGCGAGCTCGGCCCGGCCGCATCCGACGTGCAGGTGCTCTACGTGACGGTGGATCCGGAGCGGGATGATCCCGCGCGCCTCGAGAAGTTTCTCCATGCCTTCGATGCCACCTTCGTCGGCGGAACGGGCGCCCCCGCAGCGCTCGCCGCCGTGCGCAAGGACTACGGCATCAGCGCGCAGAAGCTGGTCACACCCGATGGCTACTCGTACTCCCACTCTTCCTTCGTGTACCTGATCGACCGCGGCGGCCGGATTCGCGCGCTCATGCCCTATGGGCACAGCCCCGGCGATTTCGTGAACGATCTGCGCCTCCTCCTCGAGGAGTGACCGTTGCGCGCGCGTTCAGCAGCTCTCGTGACGATCGCGGCCGTCGCCGGCGCGGCCCTGGCGTGGGGCGGATTTGCGCCGATCCATGCCGCTTCCCGCAACCAGGTCTTCGTGATCCCCAAGGGGACCTGGGCGCGGCGCATGTCGGGCGACAAGGTCGAGATCCTGCCGGACCACATCCGCCTGACGCTCGGCATCCGCGATATTCTCGTGCTGCGCAATCGCGACGAGGTGCCGCAGATTTTTGGTCCCACACTGATGATGCCCGGCCAGAGCTTCTCGCTCCCCTTTGCGCAGGCGTCCGAATACCAGTTCCAATGCACGGCGCACCTGAGCGGGCAGATGACGATCATCGTGGAGCCCTTCCCGGCGAGCCCCTGGGCCAGGATTCGCTGGCGCGCGCGCGAGCTGCTGAGTGAGCTCTCCGAGCCCGCGGAAAGCTCCTGACCATGCAGAAACTCAAGCAAGCCTTACCGTCCCTGGCGGTGATCGCCGCGCTGATTGCCCTCTGGTGGGCCACGGTGCGCGCGACCCATAGCGTCATCTTCCCGACGCCCTGGGCGGTGGTCACCGGCGCCTGGGAGCTGCTGAAGGACGGCACCCTCGCGCGCCACATCGGCGCCTCGCTCATGCGGGTAGGGATCGGATTCGGGCTGGCGGTGTGCGTGGCCGTGCCCTTGGGCCTGTGGATGGGCTGGGTGACCGCTGCGTACCGCACGCTCAACCCGCTGTTTCAGATGCTGCGGCCGATCTCGCCCATCGCCTGGATCCCGATCGCCATTCTCTGGTTCGGCGTCGGCGACGCCGCCCCCATCTACCTCATCTTCATCTCGTCGGTGTTTCCGATGGTCGTCCAGACCACGGTGGGCGTACATACCATCGAGAAGCGCTATCTGCGGGCCGCGGAGAACTTTGGCGTCTCGCGCCACACACTCTTCAGCCGGGTGGTCATCCCCGCGGTGCTGCCGCAGATCGTGGTCGGCATGCGCATCGGGCTCGGGGTCGCATGGCTCGTGGTCGTGGCGGCGGAGATGATCGCGCTCCACTCGGGGCTCGGATACATGATCATGGATTCCCGCAACGCCGGGAATCGCTACGATCTGGTGGTGGCAGGAATGATCATCATCGGTGTAATCGGCCTGTCGCTCGACGGCATCATGCGGCTGCTGGAGGGATTCAAGTGGGTCAGGTGGCGCTATGCGCACTAAGATCGAAGTCCGGGACCTCAGGAAATCCTTCGCCTCGGACAAGGGGCCGCTCGCCGTCATCGAGAATGTGAGCCTGAGCGTGCGCGACGGCGAGTTCGTCGCCATCGTCGGCCCCTCCGGCTGCGGCAAGTCGACGCTGCTCAACATGATCGCCGGGTTCATCACTCCGGACTCAGGCTCGGTGATCATCGACGGTGTGCCGCGCGCCAAACCGAATTCCAAAGGCATCCTCATCTCGCAGCAGGGATCGGTGTTCCCCTGGCTGACGGTGCGGGAGAACCTGACCTTCGGCCTCAACGGCCACGCGCCGGCCAACAGCATCGAGATCGCGGATCGCTACGCCGATATCGTCGGGCTGCGGGGCTTCGAGGACAGCTACCCTCACGAACTATCGGGCGGCATGCTGAAGCGCACCGAGCTCGCGCGCGCACTGGCGGTCAAGCCCGAGATCCTCTACATGGACGAACCGTTCTCGGCGCTCGATGCGCTCCTCAGCCTGCGCATGCGTAACGAGCTGCTGCGCATCCTGGTGCAGGAGCGCCACACGGTCATGTTGATCACGCACGACGTCGAGGAAGCGATCCACCTGGCCGACCGTATTCTGGTCCTCTCCTCGAGGCCGGCCCGGATCCAGGCGACGTTCGACGTGCCATTCCCCCATCCACGCAGGCTGTCCAACAGCGATGCGCAGGAATTGCGCGTGGCGATACTCGCGGAGCTCGGGGTCGCACGCGAGGAGCTCGGCTCCTGAAGTCGCGGCGCGGCAGCCGCGGCTGCAGCTCGACTTAATTCGTACCCGGTGCTCCGGTCCGCTGTTGCGACCGCGGCCGCACCGCGCCCCCCATAAAGGACCACTCCCGGGCCTCAAGTAAGCGGCGATCCGGACGATAACGGATCTGACGGCCGTGAGCCGTTAGGCGGACTCCTGCGTCCAGGGACGAGGACTGCGAATGGTTTCACTTAACCGCTCGGGACATTTCAAGGCGCGCATGCTGAGCGCGCTCACCGGGGCGCTGCTGCTCTCGAGCGCGCACGGTGCGGCGGGCGCGACGGCCAACGCCACCATGATGGTCTCGGTGACGGTCGAAGCGAGCTGCACCGTCTCGGCCAATCCTCTCGCCTTCGGCAGCTATCAGCCGGGGCGTGGCCCGGTGTCGGGCCGCACGACGCTCGCCGTGCTCTGCTCCCAGGGCGCCCCTTTCGTGGTCGCGCTCGATGCCGGCACCGCAGGCTCGGTGGCTCAACGCGTGATGACGATGGGCACGGCGGGCCTCCAGTACAACCTCTACACCACGCCCGCGCATACCACCGTCTGGGGCGACGGCACGCAGGGCTCGGCGACCGTGTCGGGCACCGGGCACGGCCTCATGTCGAGCGCCGCGATCACCGAGACCGTCTACGGCCGGCTGCTGGATAGCCCCGGCAATGCCGGTCTCGCACCCGGGCTCTACACCGACACGATCACGCTGACCATCACCTATTAAGAAGCGCCTCGTGTGACGCCCGTCGTCCTACGCGCGGCAGGTGTGAGACCTGACTCACACTGCAGTTCTCTCAAGCCGCTGACGCGCTGATCGCATGCGCGGGGCCGGCCTCGATCGGTTCTCATATCCACGAAAATACCTATGAGGCGTGCCCCAGAAATGGGACATATGTCCGTAATTCAACGGACATTTTTCTTCAGAATTGCTGCCAATAAGCGGTAACGGACGCCGCAACAAGCGGCTACGGAAAGCCGCGAGTGGTTTGTCAACAACGTTCGGGAGTCTTATGCGTAACTTCATTGCCTGTCTCAGCGCGGGGGTGCTGCTGGCTTCGGCTGGCGCGGCCCAGGCCGCCACGGCCACCAACACCTTCACTGTTACCGCGACGGTGGTCAAGAACTGCACGGTGGGTGCAACCAACATCGTGTTCGCGAACTACACACCGGGCAGCGGCGTATCGCCGGCGGCCAACAGCACCGTCTCGGTGAGCTGCACCAAGAGCACTGCCTTCACGGTCGCGCTCAACAAGGGCACGACCACCGGTGGCTCGATCGCCCAGCGCCTGATGACTGATGGCGCGGCGGGCGACACGCTGCAGTACAACCTCTACACCACGGCTGCCTTCACCACCGTGTGGGGCGACGGCACCGGCTCCTCGGTGACCCAGCCGGGCACCGGCACGGGCATGGCGACGCCGGTGACCTTCACCGCGTTTGGCCAGGTGCCCGACAACGCGACCAACCAGGCCGCGCCGCCGAATACGTACACCGACACGATCACCGTGACCGTGACGTACTAAGGCGACATGAGGGCGATCGCGGCGACGCTACTGGCAATGGGTGTACTGGCTGCGGCCCGACCGGCCGCAGCCAGTACCTTGAGTGTTGCCCCGATCCGCGTCGAGTTAAGTTCAGCGACACGCACGGCCGTCATCACCGTGCGCAATCAGGAGGACGCGGCTGTGGTCGTGCAGGCGCGGCCGGCGTCCTGGTCGCAGCACGAGATGCAGGACCAGCTCGACGACACACGCGACCTGCTGGTCACACCGCCACTCTTCACGGTACCGCCGAAGGGGCAGCAGGTGCTGCGGATCGCGCTGCTGCGCGAGCCGGACCCGGGCCGCGAGCTCGACTACCGACTGGTGCTCTCGGAGGGGCCATCGCCCACCGCGACGGAGTCCACGGGGCTGCGCGTCGCGCTGCGGATCACGCTGCCGGTGTTCGTGAGCCCGGTCGCCAGGGCGGCCCCGGAGCTCGCCTGGAGCCACTCCTTGCTGCCGGACGGGACGCTCGAGGTCGCGGCGCACAACCGCGGCAGTGCCCACATTCAGATTCTCGACTTCGAAGTGCAGGACGCGGAGAAGAGCGAGCACGCGGGCGCGCCGCTGCGCACCGAAGGTGCGCGTTATCTCCTTCCCGGCAGCAGTGCACAGTGGCAGCTGCATCCGGGTGCCGGCCAGCCGCCTCGAGCCGCCGGCGCCCTGATCATCAAAGGACACTCGGATGCCGGTGACTTCACCGTCACCAGCAGCCCGGGTGCCCCGCAATAACCAAAGACGCATGCGCCATGCGGAGAGTGCACCGGATCCTATCCGGAATCTGCGCAGTGCTCCTCGGGTGCTGTGCGGCCGCCGCCCGCGCGGACGACATCGGCGCCCCTGATCCCGACTGGCGCGCTGCGGTGCTCGAGCTGCGCATCAACGGCGTGCCCTCGGGCCAGGACGTCGTAGCGCTGCGCGACGCCACCGGCGGACTGTGGCTCGCGGAGAGCGACTTCGTGCGGCTGCGCCTGAAACTGCCGCCCGGCGCCCCGCACCTCGCCAACGGCCGGCGCTACTTCCCGGTGTCGGCAATCGCCGGCGTCAAAGTGGCCTTCGACGAGGCGCGCAGCTCCGCCGCGATCACCGTGCCCGCCGCCGCCTTCGAGAGCTCGGCGGTGGTCTTCACCGGAGCGAACCGTCCCCCGATCTCCCCGAGCGGCACCGGGGCGTTCTTCAACTACGTGCTGAGCGGCCAGACCGGACAGTACACCGGCGCCAACGTTGAGGGCGCCTACGGTGAGCTCGGCCTGTTCGCCCCGCTCGGAGTGCTGCTCGATACCGGCACCTGGACGGATATCTCGGGCGTCACCAGTTTCGTGCGTCTCCAGAGCACCTTCAGCCACGACTTCACCGACTCGCTCGAGACGCTGCGGCTCGGAGACGCGATCAGCGTGCCCGGCTCCTGGGGCAGCGCCGTGCGCTTCGGCGGCCTGCAGTTCGGAACGAACTACGGCATCCGCCCGGACCTCGTGACGACGCCCTTGCTCGCGGCGACCGGCACCGCGGTGGTGCCCTCGACGGTCGAGGTATTCGTCAACGGCAAGGCCGTCGGCACGAGTGATGTGCCCGCCGGACCGTTCATCGTGAACCAGGTGCCGGCGCTGAATGGCGCCGGTGACGTCAGCATCGTGGTGCGCAACTCCCTCGGCCAGGAGCAGATCGTCTCGGTACCGTTCTATTCGGCGGCGGTCATGCTGCAGCCGGGGCTGTCCCTGTGGGACGTCGACCTGGGTCCGGTGCGCGAGAACTACGGACTCGAGAGCAATGACTACGGACCGCTCATCGCCTCCGGCACCTGGCGCCACGGCTTCACCTCGGACTTCACCGGCGAGGTGCACGGCGAGGCCGCGCACGACGGTCCCTGGGCCGCCGGCCTCGATCTCGCGCAGGCGCTCGATCACTGGGCCATCGTGACGGCCGACATCGCGGTCGGCGGCCAGCCGGCCAACAACGGGATCCTGGGCAGCGGGCCCGAGCCGGCAAGCTCCGGTACCTACACGGCTCTCGGCATCCAGCGGGTCAATCAGCGCCTGAGCCTCGTGCTCGAGGTTCAGCACGCCACCGCAGGCTACCGGGATCTCGACAACGAGGGCGGCGTGCCGCCGCCGCTCGACCGCGACCTCGCGCAGATCGGCTGGAATATGGGCCGGCCGGGGAGCCTGCAGCTCGCGTTCGTGACGCAGCGGAATTTCAACGACACCCGGCAGCAGACGGTCGGCATCACCTACCAGCTGAACATCGGGCCCGGAAACTTCAGCGCCTACGCCAGCCGCACCACCGGTGACACCAACGACACGAACGTGTCGATCTTCTACGTGCTGCCACTCGGCGCCCGCCGCAACACCTCGACGCAGTTCCGCTACGACAGTGAGCAGCCCACCCCGAACGCGGCCCTGGTCGAGACCCTGCAGCAGAACCTGCCGCAAGGGACCGGCCAGGGGTACGTGGTCTCCGCCGGCACCGACGGCAGCTACAACCTCGACTATCAGCGCCAGATGAGTGCGCTGCTCATCGACGCGCAGGCGGCGCGTTTCATGGATGAGAGCGCGGAGCGCCTCACCTTGAGCGGCGGCAGCACGTTCATGGAGGGCGAGCTGCACGCGACGCGCACCATCACCGACAGCTTCGCCACGGTGCAGGTCGCCGGGATTCCCGACCTCACCGTGTACTATGAGAACCAGCCGGTGGCCCGCACCGACGACAACGGACTCGCCATCGTGCGCGACCTGCGCTCCTTCGACGTCAATCGCCTCAGCATCGATCCGCTGCAGCTGCCGCTCGATGCGGCGGTCGCCAACCCCCTGGTGCAGGTCGTGCCCCCCTACCGCAGCGGCATGCTGGTCGACTTCCCGGTGAAGCGCATCCGCGCGGGGCTCTTCCGCCTGCAGCTCCCCGACGGCAGCGTGGTGCCGGCCGGCGCGCTGGTCACCTTCCAGGGCGAGGATTTCCCGGTGGGGCTCGACGGGCTCGCCTACATCACCAACTACGACCACGGCACCACGGGCGAGGCGCACTGGAAGGGCGGCAAGTGCCGCTTCCGCCTGCCGCCTCCGCCGTCCGGCGAGCCGCAGCCCGACCTCGGCGTGATCGCCTGCCGGAGCGCGCCGTGAATCGCCGCCCCGGACTTCTCCGCGGAGCGCGCGGCCTGTACGCGTGCCTCATGCTGATCGCGCTCGGTGCGCTCGCCTCGCCGCTTGCGCACGCCCAGGCGTTCTTCTGCAGCGCCGGAACCACGGGAGTGGCCTTCGGCACCTACACGCCGCTCACACCGACGCCGCTCGCCTCGACCGGCTCGGTCACCGTGCAGTGTTTCGTGTTTGGCGGCACGGCCACGGTCACGGTGGACTTGAGCGCCGGCGCGAGCGGCAACTACACCACTCGCACCCTGACCAGCGGCACCTACACCCTCAACTACAACCTCTATCTGGACGCCGCCCACACCCAGGTCTGGGGCAACGGGAGCGGCGGAAGCCTCATCGATACGCTGACGCTCAATCCCGGGTTTCCCACCACCGTAACGGCCACCATCTACGGGGCGGTCAACGCCTTGCAGGATCCTGCGCCCGGCAGTTATGCCGACACCATCACGGTGACTGTGAACTACTGAGCAGACGGCAAGCCCACCAATGGTTATTTTTTGACCAAGTTCGGGAGTCTCATGCGTAACTTCATTGCCTGTCTCAGCGCGGGGGTGCTGCTGGCTTCGGCCGGCGCGGCGGGGGCCGCCACGGCCACCACGACCTTCACGATCTCCGAAACGCTGGTCAAGAACTGCACGGTGGGCGCGACCAACATCGTGTTCGCGAACTACACACCGGGCAGCGGCGTATCGCCGGCGGCCAACAGCACCGTCTCGGTGAGCTGCACCAAGAGCACCGCCTTCACGGTCGCGCTCAACAAGGGCACGACCGCCGGCGGCACGATCGCCCAGCGCCTGATGACCGACGGCGCGGCCGGCGACACGCTGCAGTACAACCTCTACACCACCAACGCCTTCAGTACGGTGTGGGGCGACGGCACCGGCACCTCGGTGACTCAGCCGGGCACCGGCACGGGCATGGCCACACCGGTGGTCTTCACCGCCTTTGGCCAGCTGCCGGATAACGCCACCAACCGCGGGGCGCCGCCGAACACCTACACCGACACGATCACCGTGACCGTGACTTACTGAGCCGGCAGCCGAGGCTGCTCGCGTGATATTGCCCAGGACACAAGTTCGATAGTTGTAGAACCTCGCCCCCGGGAGCCTCAATACAGGGCCCCAACGAGCCAAAGTTCTACGGGCATCGAACTTAGCCTCCGGGAGCCCCGATACAGGGCCTTCAGGACCCGGAGTTCTACGGGCATCGAACATTGCCTCCAAGAACCCCTCTGACGCTCCCCGCGCGTCGGGCCCGCTTCAATCCACCACCGCGGACTGGATCCGGATGCTGGCGCGCAGCAGCGCGCTCACCGGAGTGGTCTCGGCGACTTCGAGCAGGCGCGTCTTCTGTGCGGCGGTGAGCGGCTTGGTGAAGGACAGGCGCCGCTCGATGTGCTCGCGGCCCTCCGCATCACGCGACCAGCGTACGCCGACCGTGATCTTTCCCAGCATCCAGTCGTTCTGCGCGGCGTGCCTGCGCAGCGCCACCGCGGTGCAGGTCCCGAGGCTCGCGAGCAGCAGCTCCTGCGGCCCGAAGCCGGCGTCGCTGCCGCCGGCCGCGACCGCCTCGTCGGCGGTCAGGTGGTGGTGGCCGGAGACCACCTGCTGTACGTGCTGGTGCTCATTGATTACCGTGACGTAGGCCATGCGCTGGTCCTCCGTTGCTCGCGCGCCGCCGCCCGTGCGGGGCGAGCGGGCGCGCCGCGCGCGTCAGCATACTCCGCGCGATGCTCGCGACGCTCATGCCGGTCACGTCGTCGAGCTCGTACGGAGCGCCGTGGAGAATCGCCGCGGCGGCGCGCAGGCCGCTCCTGATCGCCGGCCCGATCCCCTCGCCGAGATCGCGGCTCGCGAGCCCGGCCGCATCGCCGGTGATGAAGGCATTGCCGCGCCGCACGACATCCACGCGCCCGCGCAGGAAGTAGCTGTAGCCCGAGGGGTCGTAATGCGCGCCGCGCGTCAGCCCCCCATCGAGCTTGGCGGCGAAGTGCGCCCAGTGCGTCTTGATGTCCTGGCCCGCGCTCTTGATGCGCTCGGCGTAGCCGCCGATGCCGACGTTGAGCCAGCCGCTCTCCTTCGGCACGTACCAGGAGTAGCCCGGCAGCCCCTCATCGCAGAACCACAGGTGGCAGTCGCCGTCGCGCCAGTCGTACTCGATCTCGTGCTCGAGCGTCACGATCTGCAGCTGGTGCGCGCGCGGGTTCACCTCGCGGAACAGGTTGCGGTAGACCGGGCAGCGCGTGCCGCCGGCGCCGATCAGATAGCGGCAGCGATACTCGCCGTCGACACAAAAGCCGTCGCCGTCTACGACTACCTCGCGCACATTGTGCTGCTCGACCGGCGCGCCCGAGCGCTCGAGCAGCCACGCGTCCCACTCGAAGCGGCGGATGGAGTGCTGCACGCACGGTACCGGGAGACTCAAGCGTCCGTAATGCACCTTGAGGCGCGGAAAGGTGAGCAGGCGATGCGGATACTCGTCGATATCCATCTCGAGCTCGCGCACCACCTCGGGGGTGATCCAGCCCGCACAGAGCTTCAGGCGCGGAAAGCGCTCGCGGTCGAGCACCAGCACCTCCACACCGGCGCGCTTGAGGCTGCGGGCGGCACTCGAGCCCGCGGGCCCGCCGCCGACGATGATGACCTCGCTCGAGCGCATGGCTTTCGGTCAGGTGTACAGGTGCGCCCGCGTCCAGGGGACGTCGTTGTTGTCGGCGGTCGCGAATACCACCTGGAACAGCTGCAGCGTCCCGGTGGAGAAAGCCGCCACCGAGCCGGCGAGGTACAGCCGCCACATGCGCACGAACTTCTCGTCGAACATCGAGCGCACGCGCTCGCCGGCCGCCTCGTAGAGCGAGAGCCAGTGGCGCAGCGTCTGCGCGTAGTGCAGGCGCAGGTTCTCGACGTCGAGCACCGACAGGTCCGACGGCTCGAAGATCTGCGACATCTCGCTCAACGCCGGCGGATAGGCGCCGGGGAAGATGCGCTTCTCGATCCAGGGCTGCATCGGCGCCGGGTGGTTGCGGCCGATCGAGTGGATGAGGCCGCGCCCGTTGCTGCCGAGGCAGCGGCGCGCGATGCGCCCGAGCGTCGGGTAGTTCTTCACGCCGACGTGCTCGAGCATGCCGACCGACATGAAGGCATCGTAGTGGCCGGAGATGTTGCGGTAGTCGTCCTCGACGTACTCGACCTGGCCGGCGAGGCCCTGGCGGGCGGCCCGCTCGCGCGCGTAGGCGACCTGCTCGTGCGAGATGTTGAAGGCGCGCACGCGCACGCCGTAGTGGCGCGCCATGTGCAGCGCCAGCGTCCCCCAGCCGCAGCCCGCCTCGACCACGCTCTCACCGGCCTTGAGGCGCAGCTTGCGGCACACGTGGTGCATCTTGGCGGTCTGCGCCTCATCGAGCGTCGCGGTGGGCGTCGGATAGTAGGCGCAGGTGTACGCCATCGTGTCGCCGAGCCACAGCGAGTAGAACTCGTTGCCGATGTCGTAATGGTGATGGATGTTGTCGCGCGAGCCGCGCAGCGTGTTGCCGTGCGGCCGGTGTGCCAGGCCCGCGGCGCGCCGCAGCCACGAGGGCTTGTCGCCCAGGGTGCTCGCCCGGTACACGACCTCGAGCACCTCGACCAGATCGCCGTCGACGGTCACGGTGCCGTCGCTGTAGGCATCCCCGATCCGCACCCACGGGTCGGCCAGGATCGAGACCAGCACGGCGCGGCTCGCGAAGGTGACGCGCCCGATGGGCATCGACGTCGCGCGCACGCGCGCGCCGCCGCGCACGGCGAACTCGATCGGCGGATCGCCGAGGAACGCGGAAATGCGCCTGAGCAGCCAGCGGTCCGTCGACCGCGCATCGCCGGACTCTTGCGTCTCCGCAACGCTCTGTGCGGCGGAACGGGCACTCTCGTTGTGCTTGCGGCCGGAAGTCAGCCTCTCTTCGCTCGCGCTCACGGGCTTACGCTCCTCAACTCTGGAGCGCTCAATCTAGCACGGCGCCGACGCGTCGTGGACGGGGGCCAGATCCGACGTAGTCTCAGCGAGTTACGAGCGTTTCATTGAGAAGGTTCGCAAGGCGCCCGCCCGCCAGCAGCAGCCGCTCGCGCACGATCGCCTCCGCCTCGCGCTGGTAGTCGCGGTCGAGCACCACCACGCCCGCCGGCACGCTGCCGCAGGCGAAGCCCGGATACTGATAGGCGACGTTCCTCGCCAGGTGATTCGACTGGCTCGCCCACTCTGAAGGCGTGCCCTGCCCGGCCTCCGCGGTGAGCTTCCCGGCCTCGCGGGCGAGCGCGTCGATGTCGCGCGGCGGTTGCTGGTGGCTGCGCGTCTTGAGCGCGAGCGTCACCAGCTCCGAGTCCCAGGCGCGGTGCAGCGACAGGCGTCCGCGGGTGTGCACGCCCTCGAGCGCGACCCGCACGCGGTTGCCGCCCTGGTCGCCGTTGTCGGCGGCGTGCAGCGGCTGATGAATGTCGCCCACCAGGTGCACGATCCACTTGAGCGCCTCGTTGCGCGCGCGCAGCTCCGCGTGGCGGTCGGCCAGCACGAGAGTCAGCCGCTCGAGCTGCGCGGAGTTGCACTCACCGCCCGCGCAGTAGCTGTCGCGGGGCGCGCTGCCGCACACCGGCACATCGTCGTAGTGCCAGCGCGGCCGATCGGCGGGCGTGCCGCGGATCTCGTCCGCCCAGACCGCGACCGACTCGAGCGTGCTGCGCCCCGACGGGTTGTCGAACTTGTCGAGGTCGGCCGCGAGCAGCGTGGCGACCTCAGCGCGCGCCGCGGGAGTCAGCAGGCGGTCGGCGATCGCGCCCACCGTGCGATGCCCCTGAGGCCCCCAGGCCGAGGCTCCCGGGACGTATGCGACGAACAGTGTCAGTGCGGCGGCCAGCACCCCGATCTTTCTCATGCCGCGATGTTGACCCTGAGTGTCGGGGAAAGCCAGGCAGGCTAGACTTCGCGGCGTCCACCCGAAGGGAGGCCGCTCCATGACCCGCACTCCACTGGTGCTCGCGACCGCGGCAACCCTGCTCGTGGCGACGGCATCCGCCACTCACGCCGCGGCGGATGGACACGGACTTGACCTCTCCGCGATCGATCGCTCGGTAGCGCCCGGGGACGACTTCTTCCGCTACGCCAACGGCGCCTGGCTCTCGCGCACCAAAATTCCCGCCGACCGCGCGACCTACGGCCCCGACGACATGCTCATCGAGCTGACGGCGAAACGTACCGCGAAGCTGATCCAGGAAGCCGCGCACGCCCCGGCCGGAACCGACGCGCGCAAGATCGGCGACTACTACGCGAGCTTCATGGACGCCGCGCGCATCGAGCAGCTGGGGCTGAAGCCGCTCGCCGCGGCGCTCGAGCGCATCGAGGCCGTCAAGGACCGCGCCGGGCTCGCCGAGGCACTCGGGGGTGAGCTGCGCGCCGACGTCGACGTGCTGAATGCCACCACGCTCCACACGCCGAACCTCCTGGGTCTGTGGGTGGCGCAGGACCTCGATGAGCCCGGCCGCTACTCACCGTTCATCCTGCAGGGGGGCCTCTGCCTCCCGGACCGGGATTACTACCTGAACCCGTCGGCCCCGATGGCGGCGATCCGCGAGAAATACCAGGCGCACATCGCCGCGGTGCTCGCGCTCGCCGGCGTGGCCGACCCGCTGCCGCGAGCGCGCCGCATCTTCGAGCTCGAGCGGCACATCGCCCGCGCGCACGTGAGCCGCGCCGACTCCGAGGACGTGCAGAAGGGCAACAATCACTGGTCGCGCGCCGACTTCAGTGCGCGCGCCCCGGGACTCGACTGGCCGGCGTTTTTCGCCGCCGCCGGACTCGGTGGTGAGGAGCGCTTCGTCGTCTGGCAGCCGGGCGCGGTCGTCGGCATCTCCGCCCTCGTCGCGTCTGAGCCGCTCGAGAGCTGGAAGGAGTACCTCACCTTCCACGCGCTCGAGCACGCCTCGCCTTACCTGCCCAAGGCGTACGTCGAGGAAGCTTTTGCTTTTTACGGGCGGGTGCTCACCGGCACGCCGCAGCTGCGCGATCGCTGGAAGCGGGCCATCGATGCGACCGACTCAGCGCTCGGCGAGGCGATCGGGAAGCTCTACGTCGCGCGGTATTTCCCGCCCGCAGAGAAGGCGCGCGCCGAAGAGATGGTACGCAATCTCCTCGCCGCCTTCGCCACGCGCATCGACCGGCTCGAGTGGATGGCGCCGGCCACCCGCGCGCAGGCCAAAGCCAAGCTCGCGACGCTCAAGGTGGGCGTCGGCTACCCGGACACTTGGCGCGATTACTCGGGCCTCGAAGTCGTGCCCGGAGATGCCTTGGGGAACGCCGAGCGCGCCGAGCTCTACGAGTACCGGCTGAGCCTCGCGAAGCTCGGCAAGCCCGTCGACCGCTCCGAATGGGTCATGACGCCCCAGACCGTGAACGCGGTGAATCTGCCGGCGATGAACGCCCTGAACTTCCCGGCGGCGATCCTCCAGCCTCCGAACTTCGACCCGCGGCGCGATCCGGTGCTCGACTACGGGGCGATCGGCGCCACCATCGGCCACGAGATCAGCCACAGCTTCGACGATCAGGGGGCGCAGTTCGATGCCGCGGGGCGCTTGCGCAACTGGTGGACCAAGGATGACTTCGCTCACTTCGAGGCGGCCGGCAAGCGCCTGGCGGAGCAGTTCGACGGCTACCATCCATTTCCTGACGTGGCCGTGAACGGCAAGCAAACCCTGAGTGAGAACATCGCCGACGTCGCGGGGCTCTCCGACGCCTACGACGCCTGGCGGCTCACGCTCGGCGGCAAGCCCGCACCCGGCGCCGGGGACTTCAGCGCCGATCAGCTGTTTTTCCTGAGCTACGCCCAGTCCTGGTGCCAGAAGATCCGCGAGGCGGCACGGCGCCAGCAGCTGGTGGTCGACAGCCACGCGCCGGCCGAGTATCGCGCCGACACGGTGCGCAACCTCGACGCCTGGTATCAGGCCTTCGGCGTCAAGCCGGGCGAGAAGCTGTACCTCGCGCCGGCGGATCGCGTACGGGTCTGGTAAGTCAGGAACCCGGCTGCGAGAAATACACCAGCGTGCTGTAGGGCATGACGATGTGGCCGTCACGCTGATGACGGTCGAACACCTCGCGCAGCAGCGCGATCATCGGCTCGTAGCCCGGATTTCCGGGCTCGGGCGCGTACGAGGAGGACATCAGCCGCCCTTTCAGCCCCTCGAAATCGAGGATCTGCTCGTTGGCGAAGGTTCTCACCTCCATCGCCGCGCCGAGGAACTCGCGCATCGTGCCGACGTTGGCGCGGCTCGCGGTGATACGGGTGTACTCGGGCGCGTGGCGCTTGAGCAGCGCCTCGTAGTCGGCGAGGAACGGCGACGCCTCCGGCGGCCGCTCGTTCCAGAGGAGTGCCGCCCAGGCGAGCGGGCGCAGCACCCGCAGCGCCTCGGCGCGCGCGCGCTGCGGATCGAACCAGTGAAAGGCCTGGCCCGCGACCAGGAGGTCGACGCTCGCCTCCTCGAGCGTGGTCGACTCGGCGGTGCCCTTGACGCTGCGAAAGCGCGGGTGACCCTTGAGCTGCGCTTCCGCCGCGCCCCGCATGGCATCGTTGGGCTCGACCGCGAACACTTCCGCGCCGCTTTCGAGGAGCAGCTCCGTCAGGATCCCGGTGCCCGAGCCGAGATCGGCGACCCGGGCGCCGGGGACCAGTCCGCAGCGCTCCCGCAGCAGCCCGATCGCCGCCGGCGGATAGCTCGGGCGGTAGCGCGCGTAGTTGTCCGCCCGGGAGCTGAAGCGCTCGGTGGGTCGTGTCATGTTGGCTGTACTGGCGGCACGGCGGCACAGTGTGAGCGGCCGCCCCGCCGCGCGCCTCTCCATAAAGGCGTACGGACACGGTAGCGTAATCGCGTGACAATGTCGTCACCGAAGTGTTCGGAGGAGCGCGATGTCCGGCCCCTACAAGCGCCTCGAGACCAAGCTGGTGCACGCTGGAGATCCGCGGCCGCGCATCGACGGGGCCGTCGAGATGCCGATCTTCCAGTCGGCCACCTTCGAGTACCGCGGCGAGAAGCGCTACGACGACGTGCGCTACCTGCGCCTCAACAACACGCCGAACCAGCTGCAGCTGCACGCCAAGCTCGCCGCGCTCGAGGGCTCGGAGGCGGCGCTGGTGACAGCGAGCGGCATGGCCGCGATCAGCACCAGCCTCCTCACGGTGCTCTCGGCCGGCGATCACCTGCTGGCGCAGAGCTGCCTGTACGGCGGCACCCACGACTTCGTGACGCGCGAGTTTGCGGGCTTGGGTTTGTCGGTGGACTTCATCGACGCCGACCGGCCGGACGGCTGGCGCGCGCAGCTCAGGCCCAACACACGCGCCGTCTACGTCGAGGCGATGACCAACCCGCTGCTCGAGGTGGCGGACCTGAAGGCGGTGGTCGAGTTCGCCCGCGCCAACCGCCTGATCTCCATCATCGACAACACTTTCGCGAGCCCGGTCAATTTCCGCCCGATCGAGGCCGGGTTCGACCTGGTTCTCCACAGCGCCACCAAGTATTTGAACGGCCACTCGGACATCGTCGCGGGCGCGGCCGCCGGGAGCACGGCGCTGATCGAGCGCATCCGCCACAAGGCCAATCACCTCGGCGGCTCGCTCGACCCGCACGCCGCGTTCCTGCTCAACCGCGGACTCAAGACGCTCGCGCTGCGCGTGCGCTACCAGAACGAGAGCGCGC
>DASPSF010000098.1:0-6390 GCA_035624075.1 Steroidobacteraceae bacterium
TTTGCCGACTCGGGCGAGGCGCTCTCGGGCGGCAACTTCCACGCCGAGCCCGTGGCCTTCGCCGCCGACATCCTCGCGCTCGCGGCGACCGAGATCGCCTCGATCGCTGAGCGGCGCGTGGCGCTGCTGGTCGACCCGAAAATGAGCGGGCTGCCGCCGTTTCTCGCGCAGGACAGCGGCGTCAACTCCGGCTTCATGCTGGCGCAGGTGACCGCCGCGGCGCTCGTGGCCGAGAACCGCATGCTGTGCCACCCGGCGAGCGTCGACAGCATCCCCACCTCCGCCAATCAGGAGGATCACGTCAGCATGGCGGCGCACGGCGCGCGGCGCCTGACCGGCATGACGCGCAACACCCTCACGGTCGCCGCCATCGAGTTCCTCGCGGCCGCGCAGGGTATCGACTTCCGCGCGCCGCTTCGGACCTCCCCGAGGCTCAGCCGCGCACACGGTGCGCTGCGGCTCAAGGTGCCGTTCGCCAAGAGCGATCGCCTGCTGTCGCTCGATGTCGAGGAGGCGATACAGACCGTGCGGCTGCCCGAGGTGCAGTCGCTGGCGCGGTCGCTATTGCCGAGTTATCGGTAGATTCGTCAGGCGAACTGGGCGGATTTCTCCGGCGCCTTGTCGGAGTCGTCGGGGCTGCCGCCTTCCGACCCGCCTCCCTGCTGCTCGCGCTTGATGCGCTCGTAGATTTCCTCGCGGTGAACGGCGACGTGCTTCGGCGCGTTGATGCCGACGCGGACCTGGTTTCCCTTCACCCCGAGAACCGTGATGGTCACGTCGTCGCCGATCATTACCGTCTCGCCGACCCGTCGCGTGAGAATCAGCATCTATTGACCCCCAAATTTATAGTTCATTCTCTATGGCTGCGACATTGACCCGAGCCAAGAGGCCTCCGTGCGCACCGCGGAAGGGTACGCGGAAATCGCGCAGAAGAAAAATTTTGCCGCGTCGCAATACCGCTCGCGATTGAACTTTCCCGCCATGCAAAAACCCGTGGGCAAACCCGTACTAGGCGGCTTCACTTAAGCAGTCGTTCAATAGCAGCCGCCGCCTCGGCCGCACCCGGCCCGGTGAGCACATGCGCCACCCCGGGCGCGGGCAATGCCACGCCGCGCAGTCCGAGCTCGCGAACCGCACGGGCGTCGATCTGTCCGGTATCGAACATAGTGAGGCGCAGGCGGCCCCCCGCCGCTTCCACCGCACGCACGTTGGCGCGCCCCCCGAGCGCGGCCAGCAGGCGCCCCGCATCCACGCCGCTGCCCGCTCCGGCCGCGGCTGCAGGCCGGATGTCGGATGGCGCCGGCACGGCCGGCGCAGCGCCGGCACCGGCGCCCGAGGTGCGCAGCACCGCGCGCATCTCCCCGGCCAGCTGATCCGCCACCGGGCCGACCACCACCTGAAGCGCGTCGGGTCCCGGGCGAACGAGACCCGCCGCGCCCAGCCGCTTCAGTGCCGCCGCATCGACCGCGCCCTGGTTCGCGACCCGCAGCCGCAGCCTCGTGGCGCAGGCATCGAGCGCGACGATGTTCGCGGCCCCGCCGAGGGCCGTGAGGTAATCGGTCGCACGCTGCGCCGGCGCCAGCGGTGCGGCGGCCGGCATGCTCTCGCCTGCGTCACGCCCCGGCGTACGCAGGTCGAACCGGACGATACATAAGCGAAACAGGAAGTAATAAAGCGCGAAATACAGCGCGCCCACCGGCAGCAGCAGCAGCGGCCGCGTCGCCCGGTTGAAATTCAGCACATAGTCAAAGAGTCCCGCCGAGAAGCTGAAGCCGAGGTGCACGTTGAGCGCGCGCATGATGATGAAGGCAGCCCCGGTGAGCAGCGCGTGCACGGCATAGAGCGCCGGGGCGAGGAAGATGAAGGTGAACTCGATCGGCTCGGTCACTCCCGTGAGGATCGAAGTGAGCGCGATCGAGCCGAGCAGCCCCCCGACGATGCGGCGCCGCTCGGGGAGCGCGGTGTGATACATGGCGAGGCACGCGGCCGGCAGCCCGAACATCATCACGGGAAAGAATCCCGACATGAAAGCGCCCGCGGTCGGGTCGCCGGCGAAGAAGCGCTTCAGATCGCCCGTCGTGCCGTGGTAGTCCCCGAGCAGGAACCAGGCGATGTTGTTGATGATGTGGTGCAGCCCGGTGACGATCAGCACGCGGTTGAGGACTCCGTAGGCGAACAGGCCGAAGGCGCCGGCGTGCAGCACGGACTGGCTCAATACGTCCATGCCGCCCTCGAGGCGCTGCCACTCCATGCCGAACACCAGCGCCAACCCCAGGCCCGCGAGTCCGCTCACGATCGGCACGAAGCGCCGCCCGCCGAAGAAGCTCAGGTAGCTCGGCAGCGTGATGTTGAAGAAGCGGTTATAGAGCGCGCCGGCGATGAGGCCCGACAGGATCCCCACCGGCACGCTGAGCTTCGCGAGCTCCCTGGCCTTGTAGGCGGCGACGCCGAGATCACGCGCCCGGCCGGTGAGGTCCGCGAGCGCGCCCTCGGGGACGCTGATCAGCACCTCGGCGCCCTTGGTCGCGACCAGGTAGGCGACCACGGCGGCGAGCCCGGCGGCGCCGTGATTCTCGCGCGCCAGCCCCACCGCGACGCCGGCGGCAAACAGCAGGCCGAGGTTATCGAAGATCGCGCCACCGGCCGCGGCCATCGAGGCGGAGTTGAGGAGATCGGGCTGGCCGAGGCGCAGCAGCAGCCCGGCGATCGGCAGCACCGCAATCGGCAGCATCAGCGCGCCGCCGACCCGCTGCAGGCTCGCGAGCAGCCCCTTCATCGCAACGCCTCGGCGCTCGCGCCGAGCGCTCGTTGCGCGAGCGCACGCACCGCCGCCGCATCGGCCGCGGCCAGCGCCGCCCCGGCGAGTGCGCGGCACTCGGCGACGGTCACGCGGCTCAAGGTTGCCTTGAGCTGCGGAATCACCGCGCCGACCGCCGAGAGCTCGTGCACGCCTAAGCCCACCAGGATCGGCGCCGCGAGGGGCTCGGAGGCGAGCCCCCCGCACACCGCCACCATCCGCCCCCGGACAGCCGCCGCCCGCGCGGCCGCCTCGATCAGCTTGAGCACCGCCGGATGCAGCGCATCGAGCCGGGCAGCGAGCTGCGGGTGGCCGCGATCCATGGCGAGCGTGTACTGGGTGAGATCGTTGGTGCCGATCGAGAAAAAGTCCGCCACCGCGACCAGGTGGTCCGCGAGCACGGCCGAGGCGGGGGTCTCGATCATGACGCCGACCTCGATCGTCTGCTTCACGGCGAGCTGCCCGCGCAGCCCATCGAGCACCGCGCGCACGGCCGCGACCTCGGCCGCCTCAGTGATCATGGGCAGGAGGATCCGGCACGGCTCGAGCGGCCGCACGCCGAGTATGGCGCGCAGCTGCGTCTCGAGCAGCGGCGGGTTGGCGAGGCTGGTGCGCACGCCGCGAAGTCCCAGCGCCGGGTTCTCCTCCGGCGGCTGCGGCAGGTAGGCGATCGGCTTGTCGCCGCCCGCATCGAGCGTGCGGATGGTGAGCGGGCGTCCACCGAGCGCGTCCGCGATCTTCTGATAAGCGGCGGTTTGCTCGAGCTCATCGGGCGGCGAGTCGCGCTCGAGAAACAGGAACTCGGTGCGCAGCAGTCCGCAGCCTTCGGCGCCGTTGCGCACCGCGGCCTGCGCCTCTGCGGCCGAGCCGACGTTGGCGAACACCTCGATGCGCGTACCGTCGGCGGTACGGCACTCGCGCTGGGCAGCCGCGCGCTCCGCGGCGAGGTGCTCGCGCTGGGTCTTGAGCGTGGCGCGCGCCGCCGCGACCCGCGCCGGCGGCGGCGCCACCTCGAGCGCGCCGCGCTCGGCGTCCAGCACCAGCTCGGTGCCATCGCGCAGCGCGAGCACTGCGGGCCCGAGCGCCACCAGCGCCGGAATCCCCATCGCCGCGGCGATGATCGAGACGTGCGAGGTCGCCCCGCCCGCCGCCGTCGCAAGCCCCGCGACGCGTGCGGCATCGAGCGCCACCAGCTGGGACGGCAGCAGCTCGCGCGCGATCACGATCGCATCCGCCGGCAGCTCGGTCGCGGCCGCCGGGCCTGCGCCGGTGAGCGCGAGCAGCAGCTGAGTCTCGAGGTCGAGGAGATCGTCCACCCGCTCGCGCAGGCGCGGGTCCGTGAGCGTGCCGAGCTGGGCGGCGGCGGCGCGCACCGCCTCGCGCCAGGCGAAGCCCGCGCTCCTGCCCTGAGCGATGCTGACGCGCGTCGCGGCGAGCAGCTCCGGGTCCTCGAGGAGCTCGAGGTGCGCCGCGGCGATCTCACCCGCCGCCCGCGCCGCTGCCCCATCGCCCGTCGCCGCGGCGCGGCGCTCGAGCCGGGCGTGCACCGCAGCGCGTGCGCGGTCGAAGGCTTGGCTTTCGTGCGCAGCTCCCGCGCCTGTCTCGGCGACGGCGATCTCGGGGCGGCGCAGATGAAGTGCCGTGCCAACCGCGAGGCCGCGGCTCGCGATGACGCCGGCAAGCTCACCACCCGGTGCGGGAGCGGCGTCGACGCGGGTGTCGGCGGCCGGGGTCGCGGCCACGGCCCTGGCAGGGCCCGCGGGCGCAGTTGCCTTGCGGGGAGCGGCGGCTTCAGCGCCCAGCACGGCCGCGAGCGCGCTCACCGCGAGCGCTGCATCGGGCCCGCTGGCGCGGATCTCGACCTCGTCGCCGTGCCGCGCCTCGAGCGCCATGAGCGCCACCGTGCTGCGTGCGTTGGCCTCGCGGCCGCGTAACGCCAGGCGCACGTCGGCGGCCAGGCTCTTCAGCGAGGCGGCGAGCAGGGCCGCGGGGCGCGCATGAATGCCGTGCTCGAAGCCTACGGTCGCCCGCCGCACCGTGGCCTCTGCCAGGGAGGCGCCGGCAATGGCGGCGGCGGCTCGCTCCGGCGCCAGGTCCATGAGGCGATCGCCGACCTTGAGCTCGCGCCCCTCGACGCGCCGCACGATGCGAAAGCCGCTGTCGGCGGTCACGATGACCGGCGTCAGGAGGCTCGGGGCGCGGCGCGCCAGCAGATCGAGGTCGAAGGTAAGCAGCACATCGCCCGTGCGCACGCGTGCACCTTGGGCGGCAGAGAGCGTGAACCCCTCGCCCTTGAGGTTCACGGTGTCGATGCCGACGTGCATGAGGATCTGGCAGCCGCCCGCGGTGCGCAGCGTCACCGCGTGGCGCGAGGCAGCGATGAGCAGCAGCTCGCCGTCGCACGGGGCGTGCAGCCGCCCGGCGGTCGGATCGATGGCGATGCCGTCGCCCATCATGCGCGAGGCGAACACCTCATCGGGCGCCTCATCGAGCGGCGTGCTCCAGCCTGCGAGCGGTGCCGCCAGCTCGATCGACCCCGCCTCGGGCGACATCGTCGGGTCACTCATTGCCCGAGCTGCACCCAGTCGATCGTCCACAGAGGATCGAGCGTGCGCTGCGCGAAGCGAAAGCACAGCGAGTGCGCGCCGCTTTGCCGCGCGAGCGTGGCGGCCGGCAGCACGGTCACGGCATCGTTGCCCGCGGCCGGCGCGAGCGGCAGCACCGCGACCGGTGCGCCGTCGCAGCGATCGAGGCGCACTTCGAGCTCACCGGCCGGCGTGCGGGGCGGATTCAAGTGAATGGATTCGACGTCCTTGCCGAGCTGAAAGTTGAACGGTACCTGGCCCACGGCGGCCGTGATCGAGGCGGCCTGCGTCAGGTCCGTCGCGGGCAGTATCCAGCAGGGATCCATGATGTCGACCAGGAAGACGGCGCGCGGACCTTCGAGCGGGGCGTCGTCCTCGAGGTTGAGGACCAGCTTCTCCGAGCAGGTCTTCAGATCCTGGCTGAAATGGCGCTGGTAAGCCCCGACGCTGCGGGGAGGCGCAAACACGTCCTCGGAATAGCGGACGCCGAGTGCGCGATAGCGCTCGAACTCGGCGGCGAGCCGCGCCTCGAAGCTTTCCCAGTCGATGCGCGAGGCGCCCGACCAGGCCACCTCGGCGAGCGCCGCCGCGCGCGGCCACGTCATGTAGGAAGCGTCGGCCTCGGTGCGTACGTGCTCGGTCCAGAGGTTCGCCTGCACGCCGAGCACGTGACTCTGGTCGTGAGCGAGCGATCCGGGCAGAGGATCGAAGCGATAGACGTCCTGGAGCGAGATGACCGTGCCGCGTCCCGCCGGCTCCGCGGGCGTGGGCCCCTGACGGTTGTCGAGATAGAGCGTCGGCGCGGGCGACAGCACCGTGTCGTGCCCGCGGGCGGCGGCCGTGATCGCGCCCTCGACGCCGCGCCACGACATGACGGTGGCATCCGGCGGCACGCCGCCCTCGAGGATCTCGTCCCAGCCGATCTGGCGGCGGCCGTGAGCGGCGAGGTACTTGCCGATGCGGGCAGTGAAGTAGCCCTGCAACGCATCCTCGCTCGGCACGCCGAGC
>DASPSF010000105.1:0-12496 GCA_035624075.1 Steroidobacteraceae bacterium
GCCACACCGAACTCCACCACCATCGGCATGCCGTAGGTCGCGCTCATGGCGCCGAAGAACAGCCCGTTCTCCATCGACAGGAAACCCACCACCTGCGACATGGCCTTGCGGCGCGTGATCATCATCAGGAACGACAGCAGCACCACCGCGACCGCGATACCGATCGCGTTGCGGGTGGCGGTGCTGGCGAGCTGCGAGATCGGCTGGGCGAGGCCGAAGGCGAATACCACGATCAGCACGCCGACCAGCATGGTCCCGGAGATGTTGAGCAGCGGCTCGGCGTCCCAGTAGACGCCGAGCCGGCGGATGAGACGATGCAGCAGCCAGGGCAGCAGGATCACCTTGAGGCCGAGCGTCAGGGCGGCCGACAGGTACAGGTGATGCTGACCGGTGCGCGCGGCCAGCAGCAGGGTCGCGAGCAGCAGCACGCTCCCCTGCACGGCGAGCAGGTTGACCAGATTGACGACGCGCCGCTGCGACAGCATGGCGAAGGACAGGAGCAGCAGCAGCGCGGCGCAGAAGTTCAGCAGTTGCAGGGTCAGGGGAACGGCGCTCATGACGGTCAGGCTCCCAGCAGCAGGTGCACCAGCAGTCCCAGCACCGCAAACAGAAACGCCGTCGCCAGGAACTCCGGAGCCCGGAACACCCGCAGCTTCGCCGACACGGTCTCGATCAGGGCGAGCCCGCCGCCGGCGGCGATCAGCTTCACGGCCAGGAGCGGAATCGAGGCGAGTAGCGCCAGCGGGCCGCCCTGGCCGGTCGAGACGCCCCAGGGAATGAAGAGCGCAAAGCCGATGCAGGCGTAATTGAACAGCTTGAGTGCCGCCGCCCATTCCATCAGCGCCAGGTGGCGCGCCGAGTACTCGAGCAGCATCGCCTCGTGGATCATGGTGAGCTCGAGATGGGTCGCGGGGTTGTCGATGGGGATGCGCGCATTCTCGGCGAGCAGCACCATCGTGAACGCCACCGCGGTGAAAGCCAGGCTCGGGTAGAGGCCGAGCGTCTGGGTCGCGAGATGCTCGGTGATCGCCGGCAGCGCAGTGGTCGCCGAGATGAGCGAGGCGACGAAGATGATCATGAGCAGCGCCGGCTCGGCGAGGAATCCCACCATCATTTCACGGCGCGCGCCGAGCGTGCCGAAGGCGGTGCCGACGTCCATGGCGGCCAGCGACATGAACACGCGCGCGGTCGCGAGCAGCCCGACCAGCGCAATCGCATCGGCGATGCGGGTGAACGGCAGCCGGGTGCCCATCGAGGGAATGATGCCGGCGGCTGCCACCATGGCGCCGAAGGTGATGTAGGGGGCGAGGCGAAAGAGCTGCGAGGCGTTGCCGGCAATCACCGCGTCCTTGTGAAAGAGCTTGCGGATACCGCGATACGGCAGCCAGATGCTGGGTGCGCTGCGGTTCTGCAGCCAGGCGCGGCATTGATTGATCCAGCCGAGGAACAGCGGGGCCGCGGTGAGCGCCGCGGCCAGCTCGAGCAGCTGGGTCACGATCTCGATCGGCCTCATAGCACCAGCGCCAGCAGCGCCACCAGCGTCACGAAGCTGTAGAGCAGATAAGTGGCGATGCGTCCCTGCTGCACCCAGGCAAACCCGTCGGCAATGCGCTGCACCAGCCCGCCGAGGGGCTCATACAGACGCTCCCAGATCCGGTCCCCGACCGTCACGCGGTAGCGCGGCGCGGAGTCAAAGGGCGAAGGCAGCTCGCGCCGCAGCAGGAAGAACTGGGCGAAAATGTGGCGGATCGGCTGGCCGAAGCCTTCGGCGGTATCCTGCATGCGGGCATCGAGCCTGGCGAAGCCGCAATCCCAGGGATCGGCGCGCCGCACCCGCCGGTGATAGAAGAGCCGCACGCCGAGAATGGTGAGCAGCACGACCGCCGTCACGGCGAGCAGGAAGCCGAGCGCCGAGTAGGAGGCCTGGCGGCCGGGAATCGGCTCGAGCAGCCACCAGGGAGCGGTCTGCGCCGGCAGATCGGTGCCGCTCAGCTCTCTCACCACGGTGCGCAGCCCGTGGATGATCTGGGTGGGAAACAGCGCGAGCGCGATGCAGCCCCCTGCGAGCCACACCAGCCCGAGGCGCTGCAGGATGCCGGCGTCGTGGGCGCGGGCGAGCGAGGCTTCCCGGGGCTGGCCGAGGAAGATCACGCCGAAGAACTTGACCATCACGTAGGCGGCGAGCGCCGCCGCCAGCACTACCACCGCCGCCCCCATCGGCAGCAGCATGTTGACGAAGGTGCGTGGCACCTGGTGCGCGAACAGGAAGGCCTGCAGCAGCAGCCATTCCGACACGAAGCCGTTGAGCGGCGGCAGCCCGGCGAGCGCCAGCGCGCCCACCAGCGTGAGCCACGCCACCCACGGCATGCGGTGGATGAGCCCGCCGAGGCGGCCGAGATTGCGCTCGCCGGTCGAGTGCAGCACCGCCCCGGTGCCCACGAACAGCAGGCTCTTCATGAACGCGTGGTTGAGGGTGTGATAGAGCAGCGCGATCAGGGCGAGCGCCGCCAGCATCGGCATACCGACGCCGCGAAAGACGATCGCCAGCCCGAAGGCCGTGAAGATGAGGCCGATGTTCTCGATCGAGGAATAGGCCAGCAGGCGCTTCATGTCGCTCTGCGCCGCGGCGAACACCACGCCGTACAGCGCCGTGAACAGGCCGACCGCGAGCGCCACGACGCCCCACCACCACACCGGCTGCCCGAGAAGATCGAAGGTGATGCGCAGCACCCCGTACACGGCGGTCTTGAGCATCACGCCGCTCATCAGCGCCGAGACCGGCGAGGGCGCCGCCGGGTGCGCCTCGGGCAGCCAGACATGCAGCGGCACGAGGCCCGCCTTCGCGCCGAAGCCGAACAGGGCGAGCAGGAACGCGGCGGCAGCCCAGGACGCCGGCAGGTGGGCCGCGCGCATCGCGTCGAACGTGAATTGCCAGCTGCCGCCCTGCATCACACCGAAGGCGAGCAGGATCGCGATGGCGCCGACGTGCGCGATCAGCAGATACAGGAACCCCGCGCGGCGGATCTCCGGCAGGCCGTGCTGCGTGGTCACGAGAAAGTAGGACGACAGCGCCATGGTCTCCCAGGCGACCATGAACGCGTAGGCGTCGTCGGCCAGCATCACCAGCCCCATGCTCGCGAGGAACAGGTGGTACTGCAGGCACAGCAGCCCCGCCGAGGTGCCGTGGCCGCGGCGGAAATAACCGGCCGCGAACACCGAGATGCCGGCCGAGGCGGCGCCGAGCAGGAACAGGAACACGCTGCTCAGCCCGTCGAGCCGCAGGTGCATCGGCAGGTCGGGCAGTCCGATGGCGAGCATCGCCCGCTCGGGCGCCCAACCTAAGCTCCATACCGCGACCGCCGCCAGCGCGACGCTGACGAGCGCACTGAGCGGAAAGAGCGTGCGGCCGACGAATCGCAGGCTGGTCGGACGCACCAGCCCCGCCACGCCGATGACGCCCCAGAGGACCAGGAGCACCAGGCAGGCGGTGAGGGGCGAGTACGGCGCGGGCGTCACGGCGGGGTACTACTGAAGTCGCGCTGGATTATAATAATATTAGATGCCGCGTCGCATCCCCGGAGTGGCGCATTTGCCCCTCGAAGTTCGCACCGCACGCCTAACGATCCTGATCGACCCGCGCAAGAAGGCGCTGTTCGAGCGGCTGTGCGCGGACGAGGACGCCACCCCTTCGCAGGTCGTGCGGCGCCTGATCCGCCACTACATCGAGGAGCGCACCGGCCGGCCGTGGAATCCGCCGGAGAAGAGCCCGGGCGGTCGCGCGCGGCGCTCCTGAGCGCTCGCGCTCAGGACGGCGGGAATCTGGCCAGCACCGCCGCGACCGCCGCGCGGATCGGGGCTTCGGAGTTCTCCATATCGGAGCGGGTCAGCTCCTTCTTCGCCCAGCCGTGCCACACCGCCCGATGGCTGTGCCCGTCGAAGAGGTCGATCGAGAGCGTCCCCTCGCGGTACTGGTGCACGTCCACGTCGGTGCCCCAGTAGGGCTGGCCCCACCAGCCCGGACCCCACCAGCCCGGCCCCGTGTAGGTCGACGGGAAAGACTGCACGTCGATGCGCTCACGCGAGCCGATGGTGAAATCGACCACGAAATCGGCCGCCGCGGCGTTGTCAGTGTAGGTGAAGCCCTTGCGCGTCAGCTCGGCCTGGATGGCATCGTGCGCGCGCTGCACCACCAGTGGGTTGGCCGAGCCGTGGCGGTCGCGCGGGAGCCAGGCGAACGAGTGGTAGCCGATGAAGCTCGCGCCGTGGTCATAGTCGCTCGAGATGCGAATCGTCTGGCACGAGGCCAGCGCAAGCGCGGACACCGCCCCCGCAAACCACAACGAATGGAGCGACGGGCGGCGCGGCCCGCACCTCGGCAGTGACATGGCAGACTCCTCCTCGCGGGATCCTGCGAAAAAGTCTGCCTGCGGGCGCTGCGCCCGCCATCCGTAGTTATGTCTATCGTCCCGACAGCCGCTGCCGGGCGTGGTCGCGTGGGTGCGGATCCTGGTCGCGCGAATGCCAGGTCGCCGCCACCAGGTAGACGACGAACAGCGTGCCCACCACGTAAAAGGCGATTTCGAGGTTGCTCATTGAGGTGAGGCTAGCGCTCCCGCTGTGAGCGGCGCGTTAAGAAGCGCGGATGTCCCCGCCTGACGGCGCCCCCTGCCCTCATGCCCTCCGCGGCAGCCGCCGACGATGAGATAGAGCAGCGCAAGGCCCGCACGCAGCGAGACGTGCGGCATCGAGTGCAGCTCGCCGGTCGCGAGCGACAGAGCCAGCCGTACCACGCCTCCCAGCATCATCTGCGCGCCGGCCGTCAGCGGCAAGGACGCCGGCCGCGGCATCGAGCGGGTAAAGCGCCGGCGAGCTGCTGATGTCGGAGACGCTGGAACGGGTGCGCGCCTGCGATGCCGACAGCTGCCGGTGGCTGTTTCTCGATACCAGCCGCAACCACACCCGCCGCTGGTGCGACATGAAGGTCTGCGGCAATCGCATGAAGGCGCGGCGCTTCCAGGCCGGCACGAGGCTTGAGGGGTGCATCGGTACTTTCAGCTACTTCCCAGCAGCCGGCCCTTTGCGTACCCTCGTCGTTTCGGTGCCCACGGTCGTCGAGGAGAAATCGCATGAAGCCGGTGTTCGATGAGTCCCGCCGCCAACTGCTGAAGAAGGTCGCTCTGGGCACGGTGCTGATTCCGGTCGTCGTGAAGACGGCGAACGCGGCCGACCTGCCCCTGGTCTCAGCAGATGACCCGACCGCCAAGGCACTCAAGTACACCCCGGACGCGAGCAAGGCGACCGCCGCGAAGCCCGGAAGCAAGTGCGGCAACTGCAGCCTTTACCAGGGCCCAGCCGGCTCGGCCCAGGGCGGTTGCCTGCTGTTCCCCGGCAAGGCCGTCAAGTCCACCGGCTGGTGCAGCTCCTGGACCCCGAAGCAGCCGTAGCTTCAGCCGCGAGTCGGTCCGCAGGCCGTCGCGGTGCGTCGACGGAATAGCGGCCGGTCGCTGCCCTTCTCCGCGCTGCCGGACGCTGCGCGGCTGAGGTACGCTCGGCGCTCATGAAAGCCTCCGGCCTGAACACCCGGTGCGTGCACGCCGCGCACTCCCCCGACACGGCGGTCGGCTCGATCGCCGAGCCCATCTACCTCAGCACCACGTTCGAGCGCGACGCGGACGGCGGGTACCCGCGCGGCTATCGCTACAGCCGCGAGGGCACGCCGAACCGTGCCGCGCTCGAAGCCTGTGTCGCGGCACTCGAGGGAGGAGTCGGCGCGGTGGCGTTCACCTCGGGGCTCGCGGCCAACATGGCGGTACTCGAGCTCCTCGAGGCGGGCGAGCGGCTGGTCGCACCACGCGAGATCTACTACGGAACGCTCAAACAGTTCCACGAGCTCACCAGGACGCGGGGCGCCGGACTCGAGGTCGTCGACTTTCTCGACCCCGCGGCGGTCGAGGCTGCGATCGGCGGCGGCGCGCGCCTGGTGTGGAACGAGACCCCCACCAATCCGCTGCTCAATGTCTCGGACCTGAAGCGGGTCGTCGCGCTCGCGCATGAGGCCGGGGCGCTGGCCGTGTGTGACAACACCTTCGCGACGCCGGTGTGCCAGCGGCCGTTCGATTTCGGCGCCGACCTCGTGATCCACAGCGCCACCAAGTACCTCGGCGGCCACAGCGACGTGCTCGGGGGCATCGTCGTGGTGCGCGGGGACGCAGCCCTGCTCGAGCGGCTGCGGGCCTGGCAAAGCATGGCGGGATCACCGCTCGCTCCCTTCGACTGCTGGCTGCTGCGCCGAAGCATCTCGACGCTGGCGCTGCGCGTGCGTGCGCAGTGCCGGGGAGCGCTCGAGGTGGCGCAGTTCCTCGCCGGCCACCGCGCGGTCGAGCGCGTTTTCTATCCCGGCCTCGCGAGCCACCCGGCACATGCGCTGGCCGCCGCGCAGATGCCGGGCGGCTTCGGCGCCATGCTATCGGTGTGCCTGGCCGGCGGCCGCGAGGCGGCCATGCGGACTGCAAGCCGCACGCAGCTGTTCACGCGCGCCACGAGTCTCGGCGGCGTCGAGAGCCTGATCGAGCATCGCGCGTCCATCGAGGGGGCGGGCTCGCGCACGCCGCAGAATCTGCTGCGTCTCTCGGTCGGCATCGAGGAGCCCGCGGATCTGGTCGAGGACCTGGCGCAGGCGCTGGCGTAGTGCCGGACTTGCGGCTGCGGCCTGCGGCGCTCCGGGCCGCTCAGTGGTGCAGATGCGCGCGCATGAAGCGCCCGAGCTCGGCGAACGCTTCGACCACTTTCACCAGCACCTCGGCATCGATCGGCTTCGCCACGAACAGCAGCGGCGCGCCGGGCAACCACGGCAGGCCTACGTTCGACAGCTGGCCGCTGAGAAAAATCGTCGGCACCACGTGCCCGAGCGCATGACAGATCTCCTGCGCGGCATCGGCGCCGTCCATCCCGCCGGGCAGGCTGACGTCCATGATGAGCACGTCGGGAGCCGGCGCGCCCTGCGCGATCCGCTCGAGCGCGCCCGCACAGTCGACCGCACTCAGCGCTTCGAATCCTTCGGCCCGCAGCAGCCGCGCGACGCTGGCGGCGAGTGCCTCGTCGTCCTCGACGTGCAGCACCACGAAACGCCGCTCCTCCAGGGTGGTATTGCGTGTCGCGGGGCTCATGCCAGCCTGATGAAAACACTCGCCCATGAAAAATCCTATCGATCCTCACGGTGCCCCGTCACTACGCATGTTCGCGTACGGGAACGCCGCGCTGCCGATCGGCGGCCCTCAGCGCAGGTAGGCTTCGGTCGCGTAGCGGCGCATCATCCGATGGCTGTTGAAATAGGCGGCATTGGTGGTGATGGCTCCCTTCATCAGCCGGGCCCAGCCAGAGGGCTCGCCGTAAAACAGCGGCAGCACGGTGTGCTCGAGCTTGTCATAGAGCGGTCCGGCAGCGTCGATCGACCAGCCCGTGACGTTCTCGATGCAGCCCTCGATCCACCAGCCGTCGAGCACCGACAGGCTGGGAACGCCGTTGAACGCTGCCTTCATCCCGCTGGTGCCCGAGGCCTCGAGCGGCGGCAGCGGCGTGTTGAGCCAGATATCGCTGCCCGAGACCAGCAGCTGCGCCAGCTCGAGATCGTAATCGGGCAGATAGGCGGCCGCGACCTTGCCGCCGAGCGAGCGCATCTCTCGGTGCAGCAGCTCGATCAGGCGCTTGCCTGCCTCATCGCGCGGGTGTGCCTTGCCGGCGAGCACGATCTGGAAGGGCCGCTGGCGCGCGATCGCCGCGAGCCTCCCGGGATCCGTGAACAGCAGCTCCGGCCGCTTGTAGGCCGTCATGCGGCGCGCAAATCCGATGATCGGTACGTCTGCGCTCAAGGCGACTCCGGTGATCGCCCGCACGCGTGCGATCAGCGCCTGCTTGGCCTCGAGGTGCGCGGCGCGGATCTCAGTATCTGGGATGCCCGCGGCCCGGGTCAGCAGCTCGGGCTCGTGGCACCATCCGGGGACTTGTCGGTCGTAGAGCGCGCGAAAGCTCGGGGCCGCCCAGGTGTAGGGATGCACCCCATTGGTGATCGCCCGCACCCGGTAGCCCGGATACATCCGCGCCGAGACCTCCGCGTGCCGCTTGGCGACCCCGTCCACGAAGTCGCTCAGCGAGAGCGCCAGCTGCGTCATGTTGAGCTGGTCGCGGCCCGCGAGCTGCTGCAATTCCGCGAGATCGAAGCGGACGGCGCTCGAGCCCGCGGACTCATTATGGTGGAATACCCGCTGTACCAGCTCATAAGAGAAGCGGTCGTGTCCCGCCTCGACCGGGGTGTGCGTCGTGAAGCGGCAGAGTTGTCGGACACGCGGCAGGTCGTAAGGCGATTCGCCGGATCGCAGCTCGCTCAGCGGGTAGGTGAAACGGCGCAGGAGCTCGAGCCCCAGGAGCGCCGAATGGCCTTCATTCATGTGGTAGGCGCTGATCTCGAATCCGAGGGCCCGCAGCAGGCGCACGCCGCCCAGCCCGAGGACCATCTCCTGCATCAGCCGGTAGCGATCGTCGCCGCCATAGAGATAGTGGGTGATCTCGCGATCCGCCGGCGCATTTTCCGCGAGATCCGTGTCGAGCAGTATGACCGGCGTGCGCCCCCCGAGGTCGCTCTCGACCACGTAGAGCCACGCGCCTACCCATACCGCCCGGTCTTCGATCCACACCGCCACTTTGGCATCGAGCGGCGCCGCCCAGCGGGCTGGGTCCCAGACAGCGGGATGCTCGATCTGCCGGCCCTCGGGATCGAGCTCCTGGCGGAAGTAGCCGGCGCGGCTCACCAGCGTCACTCCGACCAGCGGCAGCGACAGATCGGCCGCCGAGCGCAGCGTGTCGCCCGCTAGGACCCCGAGGCCGCCCGCATAGGTGGGAATCTCGCTGCGCAGCGCGATCTCCATGGAGAAATACGCGACCGGCGCGTCCCGCAAGAACTCATCCAGCATGGCGACAGCCCTTCAGGGCGCGGTGAATGCCGCGGTCTCAGAGCGGCGGGACTGCGGTCAGGGCCGCCGGGCGCCTTCTGTACGTACCTCGGTCCGGATCGAGCCGATCACGCCGAGCAGCTCCTGCGAGACCGTATCCAGCACTTCGTCGAGCGAAAGTACGCCGACGAGCTGCCCGACCACGTCGACCACCGGAATCCGGCGCACGCCGATCCGGCGCATCTCCACCAGGGCTGAGTTGAGCGGCGCGTCCTCGGAGACGACCACTGGCTCGCGGGTCATCACGTCACCGACCTTGACGAGGTGCGGATCCGTGCCTTTAGCGAGCACGCCGACCACAATGTCGCGGTCGGTGAGCACACCCACCACCCGCGGCGCTGCGTGGGACGGGTACGGCTCCACTACGATCAGGTAACCGATGTGCCGCTCACGCATCAGTTTCGCGGCGGCGTCCAGCTCTTCCTGCGTGCCGATCGTTACCGGGTTGCGGCGGCAGATTTCGCTGACGATCATAAAACCTCCAGCTTGCCGATGAGTCCCACTCTGCCCCAATGGCCGGCGCCCGAAATCCGTAGTTGTGCATAGGGGCGGCGCGCCGCCCTTCAGCTCACCGTTTCCGCGCTGTAGCGTGCCAGCAGTCCCGTGCGCACCGCCCGGCGGTAGACACGCACGAAGCAATAGCCGGCCAGCGCAATCTCGAGCGCCGCCAGCGCCAGCGCGCCCAGCGCTGGGAGCGGCGCGAAGGGCCGCCGGTCGAGCACAGCGCGCATTCCTTCGAACACGTAGGACGGCGGCAAAAGATGGGCGATGCCGCGCATCCATGCCGGCAGGATGCTGAGCGGGTAGAACACCGCGCAGAACGGCGATAGCAGCGCCGGTATCGGCCATACCAGCCACTCGGACGCCGGGCCGAACCGCAGGACCATCGCACTCGCGAGGATCCCGAGTGCCACCCCGAAGCCGTACAGCACCAGCAGGTAAAGCAGCAGGTGCGCGCCGAGGGCGAGGAATGACAGGCCGAACACCGGGACGGCCAGCGCCAGCATCACCGTAAGCCCGATCAGGCTGGTCGCGATGCTGGCGAGCACCAGTCCGGTCACGTACTCCGAGATCCTGAGCGGGCTCGCAAACAGGTTGAGGAAGTTGCGCGACCACACGTCCTCGAGGAACGCGGTGGTCAGGCCCTGCATCACCCGCCCGCATAGGTCCCACAGCAGCACCGCACCGAGGAACACGGTGGTGAAATTGATGCCCGCGGCGCTCACGCTGTTGAGGAAGCGGGAAATGAACCCCCACAGCACGATGTCGATCCCCACCCAGGCGAACATCGGCAGCGCGCGCACCGGGCTGCCGCGCAGCAGGTACCACTGGCGCAGGAGTATGGCCGCGACCGGCGCGATCCTCATGCCAGCCGCTCCGCCAGCGGCTCGCGCGCCAGCTGGATGAAGAGCTCCTCGAGGTTGCCCGCGCCGTGCTCGCGCGGCAGCGAGCGCGGGTCGCCTGCGAGCAGAATCCGTCCATGCGACAGGAACAGCACCCGGTCGCAGACTTGCTCGACCTCGTACATGTTGTGCGAGGTCCAGAGAACGCCGCAGCGGGTATCGCGCGCCAGCGCGCGAATGGCGCTGCGGGTGTCACGCGCGGCCGCCGGATCGAGCGATGCGGTCGGCTCATCGAGCAGCAGCAGCCGCGGGCGGTTGAGCAGCGCCTTGGCGAGCGCCACGCGCGTCAGCTCCCCCGAGGACAGCACGCCGCACTTGGTGTCGCGCAGCGCCTCGAGCCGGAATTGCCCGAGCAGCTCCTCGATCCGCCGGCGCAGCGGGCGGACGCGGTAGATGAGGCCGAAGAAAGTCAGGTTCTGCTCCACGGTGAGATTGCCCGGAAGGCTCGCATACACGGCGGCAAAGTTGGTGCGCGCCAGGGCGAGCGAGCGTTGCCGGGAGACATCCAGATCGCCGATGCGGATCGAGCCGGCATCCGGTGTCAGCACCGCGAGGACGGTGTTGATGATGGTGGTCTTGCCGGCGCCGTTGGGACCCAGGAGCCCGAGGATCTCGCCGGCTGCGACCTCGAACGAGACGCCGTCGACCGCCAGCACCTCGCGGTAGCTCTTGCGCAGCTCGCGCACGCGCAGCGCCGGCGCCGCCAGATCCACGTCAGGGCCGGGAGTCGGGCCGTGCGGGCGGCGGCGGCCGCGCCGGCGGCTCCTGCGTCACCTCGTACCAGATGGCGTTGAGCACGCCGAAGGTCAACGCGAGACCGAGACCGAGGATCCAGCTGAAATACCACATTAGTAGAGCCCCGAATGCTGCCGGACCGACTCGAGCGTGATCCGGCCCCTGAGCACACGGAATACCCAGGCAGTGTAAGCGAGCACGATGGGCAGGAACACCAGTACGGCAACCAGCATGATGCCGAGGGTGCGTGCACTGCTCGAGGCGTCCCAGACCGTGAGGCCCTGGTCGGGATGGGTGGATGAAGGCATGAGAAAAGGAAACAGCCCGATTCCCGCGGTCAGGATGGTCCCGGCGACGGCGGCGCCGCTGGCGACCAGGGCGAGCCCGGCCCTTGCTGAACGCAGCAGTGTCGCGGCGAGCGCCGCGCCGATCACGGCCACCACCGGTACCAGCCAGAGCACTGCGTGCGCGCGGAAATTGCCGAGCCACGCGCCGGGTGCGACCGCGACCTGCTTGGCGAGCGGATTGGAAGGGCCGAGCTTGTCGACCACCGACGTGATCCTGTGCCCGTCGATGGCGGTCGCCACCCAGGCTCCGGCGAGCAGGAAGACGATGATGAATACCACCGCCGCCCAACACCCGGCCGAGCGCGCACGACCCGACATCGGCTCACCCACCTTGAGCGCCGCATACGCCGAGCCGTGCATGATGAGCATCGCGAGGCTCACCAGCCCGGCGAGCAGCGCGAACGGATGCAGCAGGCCGAAGAAGCTGCCGCTGAACACCGGGCGCTCGAGCGCGTCAAATTCGAGCGGCAGGCCGAGAAAGAGATTGCCGAAGGCGACGCCGAACAGCAGCGCGGGGACGGCGCCACCGATGGTCAATGCCCAGTCCCAGGCGTTACGCCAGCGAGGGTCGTGAATGCGGTTGCGGAACATGAAACCCACCGGCCGCAGGATGAGCGCAGCCAGCAGCACGAACATCGCCAGATACAGGCCCGAGAAGGAAGCCGCGTACAGCAGCGGCCAGGCCGCGAACACCGCGCCGCCGGCGAGAATGAACCACACCTGGTTGCCGTCCCACACCGGCTCGATGGACTCGAGCAGCGCCTGGCGCTCCTCGTCCGTGCGGCCGACGAATCGGAAGGTCGCCCCGACCCCTAAGTCGAAGCCGTCCATGAGCGCGAAGCCGACGAGCAGCGCGCCGAGGATCAGCCACCAGATGAGGCGCAGCGTCGCGTAGTCAGGCACGCGCGTCCCCCTCGGGCCAATACCCCAGACCGTCCGGGCCGCGGCGAATCATGCGGGTGAGCAGGTACACGTCCACGGCCGCGAGTGCCGAATAGAAGATCAC
>DASPSF010000109.1:0-35693 GCA_035624075.1 Steroidobacteraceae bacterium
TGGCGGTCCTGTCAGGCCAGACGCACGCGGGCCACGAACAAGACGGGTGTGCGCCCAGCGCTACAAGGCATCGCCTACTTGCGTCGAATCGCGCGCGTCAGGTGACCCCTGAATCTCTGTGGCGCAGTCTTCGTCCAGCGGCGAAATGCGTGTCGGAAGCTCGCATCTTCACGGAATCCTAGGGAGCGCCCGATTTCCTGAATCGTCAGATCGGTATCGCGCAGATATTCGACGGCCATCCGCATCCGCAGCTCGTAAGCGACTTTTCGAAACGAGGTCCGCTCCTCACGCAGCCTGCGCCGCAGCGTGCGTCCGGTCATGCGCAACTGTCTTGCGACCTCCGCGCAGCTCATCGGTGCAAGCCGATTCGTCAGTAGCAGGTTCCGTATCTTTCCAGCTATCCCCGCTCGGAGCTGCAGCTGTTCCAGCAGATCGTCGCACAGCTTTACCGCCTCGTAGTGCGCGATCTCATTACCGAGGATCGCCTCGCGATCAAGCCATGCAGCATCAAAGATCAGCTGGTGCTCTTCCTGGTCAAACAACACCGGGCAGCCGAACATCTGTTCGTATTTCGTGGCATCTCGAGGTCGACCAAACCGCAAATGAATTTTCAGCGGGACGAACGACGACCCCATGCCGTCCCGATGCAGCGTTATGGTGGCGCTCAAGTGCTGCTCTATGAGAAACCGAGCCAGCGCGGGATCGATGCTTGGGTGCGCTATCGGCACGAAATTCCAGATCCCGGTGCCGTGATCCTCGGCGAAAGAGACACTAACCAGTGGCAGGACGAGTTGCTGGTACCGCACCGCAAAATGAATCCCTTGCCGAAAGCTCGGGCTGGTCAGCATCGCGAAGCCGTACATTCCCAAAATCGAAAAGTGGAACCTCTGCCCTGTGTGATGCGCCAAGTATGGATCGCGGGAGAGTTCTGTTGCGTTGCGCAGCACTCGAAGGATCTGATTCACTGAAACGCGCGTGTCCTGGGAGCGCAGAGCGCGAGCGGTGAGCCGCGCGCCTGCCAGGGCTTGTGACGCGGGAATGCCTTCACGTGCCAGCGAATTCACGATCGTGGCGATCGGGCCCAGGGGATAGACCCTGCCTTCGAAGCCTGACACGAAGGTACGGTCCGCGGGCGTCAAAAGCTCGCGCGGCCCTCGTGACGCACCACTGTATCGACTCAGCGCGGTACCTCTTTGAGCGTCACTTCTCCCAAATCACGATCGGACGCTCGTAGGTGAGCCCCGGTGCAGGTCGCCCAACGGCTCGAATCCCGGCGAAGATGGCGCGCGCCGAACGGAGACCCCCACTCTCCCCGGAAGGTACCGCAGTTGTTACTTCAGGTTATTGAAGGTCCTCACCTCGGATATGGAAGAATCACACCAACCGGGAGCCTATGAGCTAGTCCGATCGCGAAATGAACCCGGAGTGGTACGAAGATACCGCTGAAAGGTGCGTGACATATGGCTTTGATCCGCAAACCCGCTGTGCGCCGCGACCTCCTTGATCGGAAGCTGCGTCTTTCTAAGCAGATGCTGCGCACGAGCGAGGCGTCGCTGGATAACATAGACATGCGGCGCACAGCCGAATCGGAGTTTGAATTGGCGCACGAAGTGGTTGACGCTCACGTGCGCGACCTGCGCAAGCTCAGCAAGGCGTAGTCCCTCATCGAGATGTTCTTCGATATAGCGCGCGACAATCCTTGCTTGCAGTCGCGTTAGGCCGGCGCTGCGCACGCGCTCCTCGCAAAACGTCACTTCTGCATAGTGGCGCAGTAGCTGCACGCACGCCTGCGTGGCGAGTGCGTCGACTAACAGCTGCCCTCCCAGACAATGGGTACGGACTTCATCGGTCATAGTCTCGACACATGCCCGCAGGATCTCGTCGTCAGCCGTCGAAACGTATCTCAGGCGCACATCGGCGATGTCGCGATCGAACATCGCGGCGGCCACCCTGGCGAGCACCCCGGAGCTCAGAAGCAGGTGCGCGCATTTAGTAGGTTCGGTCCAGTGCAACGTCGCGGGCACTCCGCGGGTGAGCACGGTAACAGTCCCTGGAACGAACAACTCACTTATCCAGGGCCCCGCGTCGATACGACTATCCATGGTCATAGGCCCGGCCAAGTGCACGGAGAGCGAATAGTCCTGTAGCGGAGGACCCTCGACCTCAGAAGGGGGTAGCGCATACGACCGCAGGACGACGTCGCTAAAGCCCAGCGCGTCGCTCGCGAGCACGATTCGGTCTGGACCGACTACGCGCCGAATCTCATCCGGACCAATGGATTCCGCCACGACGTTAAATCCCCAAGAGCGTCATGCATTTTTCTCGGCCTGCGCCACCGCCCAGCCGGGTTCTCTACTCGTTCAATAAAGCCGCGCTGCTGAAGCGTCGCGACGCCACCTTGTCCAAAATCGTACGCCTGACCGGGTCGTGGTCCAAGGCTCACTTCTCACGCCTTGACCCTTATGGGTCTGCGTGTCGGAACCCTCCACCGGAGCGTCATCGTTGCGCCTCCGACTAAGAAGACCGACGACGAATTCTTCAGATGACGCACCGTCTTAGCTTCGGAACGAGCCGTGCGGCGGCGGCCCGGGCCTCGCGCGAAGAGAAATAGTGTGAGCCGTGAGCCGCCTTAGAGATGTGGTCGCGCGGCTCCTAAACTTTGCCGGTAGACGCCGAGCTCACTGAGCGGTTTCCAACGCTTTCTGCTGCTCCGGTCCAAGAGCCTCGCGTTTGAGGTTGTCCAGGTACTGAGTGTATCGCTGGGCCATGACCTCAACCGTTTCGCCGGAGCGCTCGAGCAACTCCCTCGCGGCCCCGACTTCGCCCAGCCGCACTCTTTGGAGCATGAAGGCGTTGACGCGGCTCACTGCGTCACAGGTCCAAAGTGTGTCCTGGTCAGACGGGGACTGCTGGATCATTGCTTGCATCAAGGCGTGCTGCTCCAGCTCAAGTTCATCTACACGCTTACTTGGCCAGCCCGCACGTGCTCCGATGGCTTCCCCAACTCCCAGATCCAGGAGACTGTTTCCTTTGGACACCAGGAGTTCGGCCAAGGAACTGCACTGCTGACGTACGATGCCGTCATGCATGGCATCACTTGAACAGTGCTGGCCCGCAACACTGTACTGAGGCAACCCAATGGCTGCTTCGACACCGACGACCTCGGTGGCGAGGTAGGCCCGTTCCAATGGCGTTACGTCCTGCGGCAACTGCGGTTCAGCAAAGGCGAACACAGAATCACTGTAGGAGTCGATTTTATGGGACGCAGCGGCGTGACCGAAGGCGTCCGCTTCTGCAGCGGCGTCGTGGCGCGCTCGAGCTCTGCCAGCGAGCAACAACCACGGCACAGCATTGTCGGGGTCCATTCGGGCCCATTGCTGCAACGATATCTGACTGCAAGCACCGGTCGCGTCGGTTGCGGCGGAAGCGTTGCACATAGAAAGTGCCATGGCATAGACGGCAGGATCTCCCGTACCTGCTGCAAGCTGCACCACTTCATCGCGCGTTCGCTCCGCAATGGGCTGCAGCGCCTCTCCGCCAGTAACTTTGCCTTCCAACAAGAGTCCTGCCACCCTGGCGCGCAGATCGTCGCTGTTTTGCAAAGCGGACAGCCAGCGCCTTCCGGCGTCCTTCGTTAATGCACCAACGTGATGAAAGATGGCGCTGGCGTCGCCTTTGTCGATCGGCACTGGGCCGTGACCGCAAACCTCCACCGTCCCGGTGCTATCGCTAGCGCTCGGGGGTGAACCATTGGCACGGCGCGGCCCGATTGGATGATTCGCCGGTTGACTGGCAGCCGGCGTAGCGCTGGGAGCTCCCGTCGATGCAGTCGCGCTGGGATGCCCGCCTCTGAGCAGCAAGACAGCGAGCACCGCAATCGCGGCGATCGATAAGACGAGGAGCAAAGTCCGGGCGGCTCTACGCAGCGGGGAGCTTATGAAAGGACTCCTGCTCCGCAATCTCGCCTACGAACTTCAGGGCCGCGCCGATGTCGTCCGCCGTAAGATCGTACTCTCCCTGGATCTCTTCGAATGTCATGCCGCCGGCGAGACCTCCGACAACGACTGTCACAGGCACGCGCGTGCCGCGGATGACGGGCTTGCCGTGGGCGATCTTTGCGTCAATCACGATGCGGTCATCGGTAGCCATGGCTAATGGTAGCCCTATTGCCGCGCGTTCCGCTCTGGCTAACGCCCCTTTGACGCTCGGGCGTTCTTAGCGGCCTTCAAGACGGTGCTGAGAGCTTCGTTGACCGCCTCGCTGGTCGGAAACGCGCTGGCTATCTCCGGATCGAGACGAACAACATTCGAGCCCGCGCGCACGCGTGAGGCGTATTTCCCGCGCACCAATCCTCTCGGAAAGTCCGGCCGCTTGTATTCCCGGCGCAGCTCCTTACCGTTTGATCGTTTACCCTTCTTCATACAGCTTGCGTTCCGACCGCGTTGCGCGCCTGGCGCTGAAGAAGTCAGGCAGCCGTGCTGAGCACGAAGTTCACGTGAATGGCGTCGTAAGGAAAGTGCACGCGACCATCGTCGGTGCGCTCCACCAGGCCCGCGTTCAACAAAACATGTACGTCGCTATGCACGGCGCGCACATCGCGATCAACACGCCGCGCGATCTCCCGAATCGCCATCGGAGCCTCGCCTGCGATCGACTTGAGGATCCTCCAGCGCTTCGGCGTGATGGTCTTCCAGAGTATCTCGTCCGAGGCAAAGGAAATGTACGCGCCCTGGCGTTGACCACGGAGTGCCGTGGCGGTCCGCCGCTGCACATCCTCGATCGAGGACACTCCTACGGTGACGGTCTTCATCGGGCTTGCTGGCGTGTCGGCACCGCGAGCCGGTTGTGTCCCGGACCGCGGCGCCGGTTCCTTGCTAGATCGCGCGGCCCGCCTCTCGCGGCTCGAGCGGCTTGATCTTGGGACGGCGCTTCCTTTGCGCCTGCCACAGATCATAGGACACCTGCATCCGGAGCCAGGACTCGGCCGATCCCCCAAGAGCTGCTGCGAGACGGATAGCAAGCTCGGCGCTCACCGCAGCGCGACCGTTCACGACCCGGGACAGCGCGACACGGGACACTTCGAGTCGCTTTGCGAATTCCGTAACCGAAAGCCCCCCGGCTCGGCGAAGAACCGTGCCCTTAAGAACCTCGCCAGGATGCGGCGGATTGTGCATGCGAGCCATAGCTGCTTCTCAGTGATAGTCCTGGTAGTCGACGAGAACCGCATCCGTGCCTTCGAACGTGAAAGTCATGCGCCAGTTTTCATCGACCCAAACCGCCCAGTATCCCGCCAGCTCGCCCTTCAGGGGGTGAAGCCGCCAGCCGGGCAGATCCATATCGGCTGGCGCTCCCGCGGCGTCCAGCCGTCCAAGCTGCAAGCGGAGTCGCTTGGCATGCTTCGGCTGGATACCGGCTTTTGAGCCGGTCCTGAAGAACCTCTCCAGGCCCCGGTGGCGAAACGTCCTAATCAACAGTGTATCTCTATGCGATACACAGCACAAGGAACTCTTTACTCACCACAGCTCTCGAGCCAATGGATGGCTTCACGACCGCTGCGAAACCGTCGCCCCTTGCCCGCTGATTCTTCCTTCAAGGACTGCTTGAGTGCTGCTCGAAGCTCAGACAGGGCGCGCTTGGGATTCGCGCGGCTGACCCAATCCTTGAGCGCCGCGGCCGCACTCTTCTTGCCGGTGCGCGCCTTGAGCGCCCGGATTTCTCCATCGCTGAGTTGGACAGTCACCCTGGTCATTTGGTCGCCTCCTGGCTCAGGACAAACTGTATCAGGCCGTCGATACCATGACTGCCAGCCGTGACCATGACCGCTGGTCATCTGTCCAATAAACGCAGCACCGCGTGGTAGCCAGCCAGCATCAATCCTAGCCCCACCGAAACGCCGAGCATCAGGACGAAGGGGAAGTGCGGAACGCCGTAAGCCTTGAAGAACAATGCCGTGAGAACTCCGAGCAGTGCGAGCGCTCCCAAGACGAAGCGGACAATGGGCTCAAGAATCACCAGAAACATCCATACCGGCAGGCGGAGCACGTGCCACAGAAGCCGGCCAGCACCTCGAATCCAATCGACGGCGGTCGGCTGGCCGTTTTGCGAGAGGACTCTTGGAGTCGACCGACTCATTGGCTACAGATTGCTAACGCGGCTGGCGCCGCAGCGGGATTACCTGCGCTCCGTCACGCAAGCGATCGAGATAATCCGCCCACGCCTGCATCATTTTGCGTCGCTCGGGCAGCCGCTGCGCTTTGTTGTACGCGGCGCGGACCTTGTTGCGCTCCGTGTGTGCGAGCTGGAGCTCGATGACATCCGGCGGGAACCCCTGCTCGTTGAGCAGCGTGCTCGCCATGCTGCGGAACCCGTGACCCGTCTGCTCTTCGGTCGTGTAACCCATGCGCCTGAGTGCCGCATTGATTGTGTTATTGGACATTGGGCGATCGCGGGTGAGCAGCGACGGAAACAGATACCGCCCTCCTCTGGCGAGCGGCTGAAGCTCCCGGAGAATTGCGAGCGCCTGGCGCGAGAGCGGCACGAGGTGAGGCTCGCCCATCTTCATGCGCTCTCCGGGGATCCGCCATTCGGCGTTATCAAGGTCAAACTCAGACCACTCGGCGCCACGCAGCTCGCCAGGACGCACAAAGACCAGAGGCGCTAGCTTGAGCGCCAGGGCAGTGACCGGATAACCGCTATAGCTGTGGATCGCCCGCATGAGCTCGCCAACACGCACCGGATCGGTGACCGAGGCGAAGTTCTTCGATTTGACCGGCGCCAGGGCACCTTTGAGATCGGCCGCGACGTCGCGCTGAGCGCGTCCCGTTGCCACCGCGTAGCGGAATACGCGCCCAGCGAGGGCACGGACCCGGTGGGCCGTCTCGTGTTTACCGCGCGCCTCGATGCGGCGGAGAGCGGCGAGTACCTCCTGGGCAGTGATCGCCGCGATGGGACGACTGCCAATATAGGGGTATAGCCCACTGTCCAGACGCGCACTGAGAATCGAGATCGTCTCCGGCGCCAGGGACTTGGTCTGAAGCTCGAGCCACTCCTTGGCCACGCCCTCGAAGGAATGCGCGAGCGCGGCGCGCTCCGCCTGGCGCTGGACGCTTGGGTCAACGCCATCCGCGATGAGCCTGCGCGCGGCGTCGCGCTTCTCTCGCGCGCGCTTGAGCGTCACGTCTGGATATGCGCCTAGCGAGATCAGTTTTTCGCGGCCGTTGATACGGTACTTCAGTCGCCAGAGTCGACTGCCCGTGGGCATGACCAAGAGAAACAACCCGCGCTCGTCGGAGAGCTTGAAGGCTTTATCGCGACTCTTAGCGCTGCGAACCCTGGTGTCGTTCAGCATGGTGACCTAACACTTGTCTACCCCCAAGGCTGAAAATACCCCCAGTGCCTACCCCCACGCAAATCAGGTCACCCAAGGACGCCTTTAGACAGCCATGGATGCATGTATCTATATACTTCAATAAGTTACGATAACCTGAAGGACGCAGAAGGTCTCGGGAGGACAGCCCGGGACAGGGGATTTTAGGCTAGGGTCGGAATCGAACCGGCGTAGACGGCTTTGCAGGCCGCTGCATGACCACTCTGCCACCTAGCCAGAGGTTGGAACGGAGGCCCGGCATGACCGGGGCCGCGATACTACCGTATGTGGCCGGTCGTAATGAATAAGGTATAGACTCGTTGCGTCTGCAGGCATGCACGAGGGGTTTGCCATGGCTGATGTGACACGGCGCGAGTTCCTCAAGATAACTGGCGCCACCCTGGCCGGGTCGAGTCTCGTCCTGCTGGGCTTCTCGCCGACCGCCGCCCTGGCCGAAGTGCGCGAATTCAAGCTGAGCCGCGCCACCGAGACGCGCAACACCTGCCCGTACTGCGCCGTTGCCTGTGGCGTGATCATGTACAGCCTGGGCGACAAGTCCAAGAACGCGCGCTCGAGCATCTTCCACATCGAGGGCGACCCGGATCACCCGGTCAACCGCGGCACGCTGTGCCCGAAGGGCGCCGGTCTCATCGACTTCATTCACAGCCCGAGCCGCCTGACGCAGCCGCAGTACCGCGCGCCCGGCGGGACCGAGTGGCAGTCGATCAGCTGGGACGATGCGCTCGACAGGATCGCCAGGCTGATGAAGACCGATCGCGATGCCAACTTCGTCGCCAAGAACGCCGACGGCCTCACCGTCAACCGCTGGCTCACCACCGGCATGCTGGCGGCCTCCGCGAGCAGTAACGAAGTCGGCTACATCACCCACAAGGTCATCCGCTCACTCGGCATCCTATCCTTCGATAATCAGGCCCGTGTGTGACACGGCCCGACGGTGGCAGGTCTTGCCCCGACGTTTGGCCGTGGAGCGATGACGAATCACTGGGTCGACATCAAGAATGCCGACATCGTTCTCATCATGGGTGGCAACGCCGCCGAGGCCCACCCCTGCGGCTTCAAGTGGGTCACGGAAGCCAAGGCGCACAATAAGGCGAAGCTGATCGTCGTCGATCCGCGCTTCACGCGCTCCGCCTCGGTGGCGGATGTCTACGCTCCACTGCGCCCCGGCTCGGATATCGCCTTCCTCGGCGGAGTGATCAATTACCTGCTCACCGGGGACAAGATCCAGCACGAGTACGTGCAGAACTACACGGATCTCAGCTTCCTGGTGCGCGAGGACTTCGCCTTCAATGAGGGGCTGTACTCGGGCTACAACCCCGAGAAGCATAACTACGACAAGACCAGCTGGGACTATGAGATCGGGCCCGACGGCTTCGTGAAGGCCGACGCGACCCTCGCCCACCCGCGCTGCGTATACCAGCTCATGAAGCGGCACTACGCCCGCTATACGCCGGAGATGGTGGAGCGCGTGTGCGGCACGCCGAAGGAGAAGTTCCTGCAGGTATGCGAGCTCATCGGCTCGACCGCCACCACTACGCGCGCCATGACCATCATGTACGCGCTCGGCTGGACCCAGCACTCGACCGGCTCGCAGATGATCCGCGCCGCCGCCATGGTGCAGCTGCTGCTCGGCAACATCGGCGTCGCCGGCGGCGGCATGAATGCCCTGCGCGGTCACTCCAACATCCAGGGGCTCACCGATCTCGGCCTGATGTCGAACCTGCTCACCGGCTACATGACGCTGCCCGGAGAGAAGGAGCAGGAGTACGACAAGTACGTCGCGGCGCGCGCCGTGAAGCCGCTGCGGCCGAATCAGCTGAGCTACTGGCAGAACTACAACAAGTTCTTCGTCAGCCTGATGAAGGCCTGGTGGGGGGATGCCGCAACTGCCGAGAACAACTGGGCCTACGACTACCTGCCGAAGCTCGACAAGGGCTACGACATGCTGCAGACGTACGAGCTCATGGCCCAGGGCAAGATGAACGGCTACATCTGCCAGGGTTTCAATCCGCTCGCCTCCGCCCCCAACAAGGCGAAGATGAACACGGCGCTCGCGAAGCTCAAGTTCCTGGTGGTGATGGACCCGCTCGCGACCGAGACCAGTGAGTTCTGGCGCAACTACGGCGAGCACAACGACGTCGACTCGAGCAAGATCGCTACCGAGGTATTCCGCCTGCCGACCTCGTGCTTCGCCGAGGAAGACGGCGCACTGGTGAACTCCTCGCGCTGGCTGCAGTGGCACTGGAAGGGCGCCGAGCCACCCGGCGAGGCGCGCACCGACATCGAGATCATGGCGGCGCTGTTCACGCGGCTGCGCGCCGCCTATAAGAAGGATGGCGGGGCATTCCCCGATCCGATCGTCAACCTCTACTGGCCCTACGCGCACGCGAGCGGCCCGACCCCCGAAGAGCTCGCCAAGGAGTACAGCGGCCGCGCGCTCAAGGACCTCACGGACCCGAAGAACCCGGGCACCGTGACGCGCAAGGCCGGCGAGCAGCTCGCGGGCTTCGCCGAACTGCGCGACGACGGCAGCACGCTGTCGGGGTGCTGGATCTATTGCGGCGCCTGGGGGCCGGCCGGCAACCTCATGGCGCGGCGGGACAACTCGGACCCGACCGGCATCGGGCAGACGGTCAACTGGGCCTACTCATGGCCCGCCAACCGGCGCGTCATGTACAACCGCGCGTCCTGCGACCCGAACGGCAAGCCCTTCAACCCCGAGCGCAAGCTCATCGGCTGGAACGGCACCGCCTGGGCGGGCGCGGACATCCCCGACTACAAGGCGGACGAGGATCCCGGGCTCGGCATGGGTCCTTTCATCATGAACGCGGAGGGCGTTGGACGATTCTTCGCCAAGGCCGGCATGGCCGAGGGGCCCTTCCCCGAGCACTACGAGCCCTTCGAGACGCCGCTCGCCGCCAACCCGCTCAACCCCGGGCAGAAGCAGGCGCTGAACAACCCGGCGGCGCGCGTCTTCAAGGATGACCGCGAGGCGTTCGGCAAGGCGGAGCAGTTCCCGCACGTCGCCACCACCTACCGCCTCACCGAGCTGTTCCACTTCTGGGGCAAGCATGTGCGGCTCAATGCCCTGCTTCAGCCGCAGCAATTCGTCGAGATCGGCGAAGCGCTCGGCAAGGACCTAGGCATCGCCGGCGGCGATAAGGTCAAGGTGTCATCGAATCGCGGCTCGATCACCGCGGTCGCCGTGGTCACCAAGCGGCTGCGCCCGCTCACGGTGGACGGCAAGCCGGTGCATACCGTCGGCATCCCGATCCATTGGGGATTCACTGGCGTGGCCAAGCCCGGCTTCCTGACCAACACGCTCACCCCGGCCGTCGGCGACGGCAATACGCAGACGCCGGAGTTCAAGGCGTTTCTCGTCAAGGTTGAGAAGGCGTGAGGGTGGGGAGGCTCTGACATGGCGTTGCAATCCCTCGACATCGTGAGGCGCTCGGCCACCACCACTCCGTCACCCGACGTGCGCCGGTCGTATGCCGGCACGGTCGCCAAGCTCATCGATACGAGCAAATGCATCGGCTGCAAGGCCTGCCAGGTCGCCTGCATGGAATGGAACGACCTGCGCGACGAGGTCGGCAGCAACCTGGGCGGCTACCAGAACCCGGCGGACCTGAGCGATCAGAGCTGGACCCTGATGCGCTTCGCCGAGTACGAGAACCCGAAGGGCGACCTCGAGTGGCTGATCCGCAAGGACGGCTGCATGCACTGCGCCGACCCGGGGTGTCTCAAGGCCTGCCCCGCTCCCGGCGCGATCGTGCAGTACTCGAACGGCATCGTCGATTTCCAGGAGGAGAACTGCATCGGCTGCGGCTATTGCGTCACCGGCTGCCCGTTCAACATTCCGCGTATCTCGAAGCGGGACCACAAGGCCTACAAGTGCACGCTGTGCTCCGACCGCGTGGCGGTAGGCCTCGAGCCGGCCTGTATCAAGGCCTGCCCGACCGGAGCACTGGTGTTCGGCACCAAGGAAGACATGCAGCTGCATGCCGCCGAGCGGGTGGAGGACCTCAAGTCCCGCGGCTTCGAGAACGCCGGCCTCTACGACCCGCCGGGCGTCGGCGGCACGCACGTGATGTACGTGCTGCATCACGCCGACCAGCCCGAGCTTTACGCGGGGCTGGCACCCGATCCGCACATCAGTCTGCTGGTGCGCGCCTGGAAGGGCAAAACCAAGCCGCTGGCGCTTGCCGTCATGGCGCTCACCGCGCTCACCGCGTTCTTTCATTTCGTGCGCGTCGGCAGAGACGAGGTCGACGCTGCTGACGAGGCCGCCGCGGCCGCCGCGGAGAAACAATCATGAGCGAGCCCGCAAGCCCTCGCCTCCTGGAGCGTCACACCAGCGCCGAGCGCACCACTCACTGGACGCTGGCCCTCGCCTTCGTGCTCGCCGCGCTTTCGGGGCTCGCGCTGTTCCATCCTGCGCTCTTCTGGCTGAGCGAGCTCTTCGGCGGCGGCCCGTGGACCCGGATCCTGCACCCCTACGTCGCGCTCATCGCGGTGGTCGTCTTCCTCAAGTTCGCCGCGGATCTGTGGGATGACGCGCGCCTCACGCCGGCCGATCGGCAGTGGCTGCGGCAGATGCAGGACGTCATCCACAACCGCGAGGACCGGCTGCCGGAGGTCGGACGCTACAACGCCGGCCAGAAGCTGCTTTTCTGGGTGCTGTTCGCCGGGATGCTGGGCCTGCTGCTCTCGGGTATCGTCATGTGGCGCAGCTGGTTCGGGCTCTACTTTTCGGTTGGGCTGATCCGGGTGGCATCTCTGGTGCACGCCGTCTGCGCGTTCGTCCTGGTCTGCGGCATCATCGTGCACGTCTACTCCGCGTTCTGGATCAAGGGCTCGATCGAAGGCATGGTCCGCGGCACCGTGACAGCGGGCTGGGCGTGGAAGCATCATCGCGCCTGGTTCCGCCAGGTCACTCATGACGCGCATCCTCGAACCCGGCCAAATTGAGGCTTTCGCCGAGCGCGCCGTTCCGCGCATTCGACTTCCCGGCCCGGAAGGACCCTTCACGAGCCGCGCGCGGCGGCTGCGCCAGCTGGCAGCGCCCGGCGCGCCCGGTCAGGCGATCGCCGATTACCTGCAGCTGATCGCCGCCATCGCCGATGCTCAAGCCCGCGCTGTCGCGGACTTTCGACCGGCCGCGCCCACGGCGGATGAGACCGCCCGTACACGCGCGCACCGCATGCCCGTCGTTCACGCCGGCAGCTGGGCGCGCCTGCCGGCGTGGCGTGGGCTGCTGCTCAAAATCTCGGCCTCGGTCGCCGCCTCACCCGCCGGCACGCCGGCTGTCCGCGAGCTCGACAGGCGGCTGCGCGGATTCACGGTGAAAGAGCTCGAGGCGCAGGCCGACGCCCTGCTCGCTACGCGCGCCTCCGAGATCGATGTAGCGGCCGCACCCTTCCTCATGTCCGCGTTGCAGGTGCATTGGGTCGCGCTCGCCAGGCAGCTGAAGGCAGACGACGTGGCGCCGCTCGACGTACCGGGGGTGTGTCCGGTGTGCGGAACGCTCCCGGTCGCCAGCATCGTGCGGAGTGATGAGGGCTCGCAGGGCTACCGCTATCTGCACTGCGCGCTCTGCGCCACCGAGTGGCACATGGTGCGGGTCACCTGCACGCAGTGTCAGAACAACGAGAACCTCGGCTATCACTCGATCGAGGGGAGCTCGGGGGCAGTCCGCGCCGAAAGTTGCGATTCCTGCCATACCTACCGCAAGATCCTCTACCAGGAGAAGGACGCGGACGTGGAGCCGGTAGCCGACGACCTGGCGAGCCTGGCGCTCGACCTGTTGATGACGGACGCAGGCTACCAGCGCGGCAGCGGCAACCCGCTGCTGTGGCAGAAGCCCTGAAGTTCCGACCTCCTCCGAACTGAAAGCTGTCAAGGTTTGACGCTACCAGGAAGAGGCAGCGCCGCAGCGGCGGCGCGCACCCAATGCCCCCGGCCCGAAAACTGAAGCTCGTCCAGGGCACGGCCCGTGTGTCCGAGATCCCCTCGGTCGATCGGCTGCTGCATGCGGCCGGCTTTGCTCCCTTGCTCGCGCAGCACGGGCGTACGCGGGTGACCGCCCTGCTGCGGCGGCATCTCGAGGAGCTGCGCCGCGCGACGCGCGCCGGAGCGCTCGAGCCGGGAGCTCTGGCCGAGGGGGCCCTGGCCGCAGCGCTCGCTGCGCGCCTCACCGAGTCGGCGCGCCCGGCCCTCAAGCCGGTGTTCAATCTCACCGGCACGGTGTTGCACACCAACCTCGGCCGTGCACTGCTGCCCGAGGCAGCCGTACGGGCTGTGTGCCGCGCACTGACCGCTCCCGTGAACCTCGAGCTCGACCTGCAGTCCGGGGAGCGCGGCGAGCGCGACACGCTCGTCGAGCCGCTGCTGTGCGAGCTCACCGGGGCGCAAGCCGCCACCGTCGTGAACAACAACGCCGCAGCCGTGCTATTGGTCCTGAGCGTGCTGGCGCAGCGCCGCGAGGTACTGGTCTCGCGCGGCGAGCTGATCGAGATCGGCGGCTCCTTCCGTCTGCCGGACATCATGCGCCGCGCGGGCGCGAAGCTCGTCGAAGTGGGCACGACCAATCGTACGCACCTCCGGGATTACCGGGACGCATTGGGTGCGCGCTCGGCGCTGCTCCTCAAGGTTCACACCAGCAATTACGCCATCTCGGGATTCACCGCGAGCGTTTCGCTCGAACAGCTGGTCAGGCTCGGGGCTGCGCGCGGCGTACCGGTCGCCGTGGATCTCGGCAGTGGCTCGCTCGTGGACCTCACACGCTGGCGGCTCCCGGCCGAGCCCACGGTGCGCGCAGCGATCGCGGCCGGCGCCGATCTCGTCACCTTCAGCGGCGACAAGCTTCTCGGCGGACCCCAGGCAGGCCTGATCGTCGGCCGCGCTGATCTCATCGGGAAGTTGCGCCGGGATCCCCTCAAGCGGGCCTTGCGCGTCGACAAATGCACACTGGCGGCGCTGGAGGCCGTGCTGGCGTTGTACCGGACGCCCGAGTTTCTCCCGGAGCGCCTGACGACGCTGCGCCTCCTGACGCGCCCGGCCGCCGAGATGGAAGCCCAGGCCCTGCGGCTCGAGCCACGCGTGCAGCGCGCGCTCGGCGGCGCCTGGCAGGTGGCCGCCACACCGCTCGGGAGTCAGATCGGCAGCGGCGCGCTCCCGGTCGATCAATTGCCGAGCCACGGGCTCGTGATCCGTGCCGTAGCGAACCGCCGCGGCGCGCTCGGGCGTCTCGAGACAGCGCTGCGCGCGCTGCCGCGCCCGGTGCTCGGGCGGCTGAAGGACAAGGCGTTGTGGCTCGACCTGCGCTGCCTCGAGCAGGCCGACGAGGCGCAGCTTCTGGCGCAGCTCGAGACGCTCGGGCCGATGGGGCCGGCGCCATGATCATCGGCACCGCGGGCCACATCGACCACGGCAAGACCACGCTGGTGCGCGCGCTCACCGGGGTTGACACCGATCGGCTCAAGGAAGAGAAGGCGCGCGGGATCTCGATCGAGCTGGGTTACGCGTACACGGCGCTCCCCGGCGGGGAAGTGCTGGGCTTCATCGATGTGCCGGGCCACGAGCGGCTGGTACACACCATGGTGGCGGGCGCCTGCGGCATCGATTTCGCGCTGCTGGTGGTCGCGGCCGACGACGGTGTCATGCCGCAGACACACGAGCACCTGGCGATCCTCGAGCTCCTCGGGGTGGCACGAGGCGCCGTGGCGCTCACCAAGATCGATCGCGTCGATGAGCGCCGGCGGCGCCAGGCGGAAACGGAAGTGCGGGCCGCGCTCAGCGCCACGCACCTGCGTGACGCGCCCGTCTTCGGGATCGATGCCACCGCGGCCGCGGATCCCGGCATCGAAGCGCTGCGGCAGCACCTGTCGGAGGCAGCGTCCGCGCCCGTCGCCCCCGACGACCGGCGCCTCTTCCGGCTCGCCGTCGATCGGGTATTCAGCCTCCCGGGTCACGGTACGGTCGTGACCGGGACGGTATTCTCGGGTTGCGTCCGTCCGGGGGACACGCTGATGGTGATGCCCGCCGGCCGCACGGCCCGCGTGCGCAGTATCCATGCGCAGAATCGTGCCGCCGACGAGGGCCGCGCCGGCCAGCGCTGTGCGCTCAATCTCGCGGGCCTCGAGACGAGCGATATCGCGCGCGGCGACTGGGTCGCCGATCGGCGCCTGCTCGTGGCGAGCACCCGCCTCGACGTGCGCCTCGAGTTGCTGGCGGCATCGCACGCACGGCTCGAAGCCTGGTCGCCCTTGCACGTCCATCTCGGCACTACCCATCGCCTCGCCCACGCCGTGCCGCTCGAGCCCGCCCGGCTCGCAGCCGGCGAGTCCGGGCACGTGCAGCTCGTGTTCGACGCGCCGCTCTCGGCCATGCCGGGCGATCGCCTGATCGTGCGCGATGCTCGCGCACGCCACACGATCGGCGGCGGGGTGGTGCTCGACCCGGCCGCGCCGCCGCGCCGACGCCGCTCGGCGCCCCGTCAACATTACCTGAGTGCGCTCGAGCAGCTGGTCGCCGGCGGGGGACTCGGCGCGCTGCTCGCCTGCGCCCGCTACGGCGTGACGCTCTCCGAGCTCACCCGCCTCACGGGCCGCGCGCCCGGCGACCTGCCGCTGCCGCCCGGGACTCTCACGGTGGCAGCCGGCGCCGAGCGCTGCGTGATCCTCACCGAATGCTGGCAGGCGCTGCGTGAGGGCGCGCTCGCCGCGCTCGGGCGCTTTCATGCGGAAGTCCCCGACGAGCCAGGGCCCGACAGTGGCCGGCTGCGGCGCATGAGTTTCCCCGGCGCGCCACCCGCCCTCTGGCAGGCGCTGATTACCGAGCTTCTCAGCGAGCGGCGAATTTCACGCAGCGGCGTCTGGCTGCATCTGCCCGAACATGTGGTCGCGCTTTCGCCCCGCGATGCGCAGCTCGTGCTGAGACTCGAGCCGCTGCTCCTCGCCGGACGCTTCGACCCGCCCTGGGTGCGCGAGCTCGCCGCGACGCTGCACGAGAGTGAGGAGCGCGTTCGCGCGGTACTGCGCAAGCAGGTGGCGCTCGGCGGCGCCTATCAGGTGGTGCGCGATCTCTTCTACGCGCGAGCGCGCATCGCCGAGCTCGCCGCAATCGTCGGGACTCACGCCCGCGAGCATGGCGGCGTCAGCGCCGCCGGCTTCCGTGACAGCGTCGGCCTCGGGCGCAAGCGCGCCGTGCAGATCCTCGAGTTCTTCGACCGTGTCGGTTACACGCGCCGTGTGCGCGAGCAGCACGTGCTGCGATCCGATTGGAAGGCACCCGTACCCGGTGGTACGACTGGGCTTCAAACCCAGGAGGGGGCGCCAGACGCTTCCTGGTAGGTTCGACTCCTGCTGCCTTCCGCCATTTTTTGCCTTGCGAGATCACCATGAGCTCATCCGCCAATGCCCCGCGCCTCACCTCGCTCTCGCACGGAGGCGGCTGCGGCTGCAAGATCTCGCCGGCGATACTCGCCGGGCTGCTGCGCCGCTCGGCGGCGGCCGCTCCGCATGCCGCGCTCCTCGTCGGCACCGAGACCGGCGACGATGCGGCGGTCTATCAGCTGAATGACAGCCAGGCGCTGATTGCGACCACTGATTTCTTCATGCCGATCGTCGATGACCCGTTCGATTTCGGGCGCATCGCGGCGACCAACGCCCTGTCGGATGTCTACGCGATGGGAGGCCGCCCGATACTCGCGCTGGCGCTGCTCGCCATGCCGGTCAACGTCCTCCCGCCGGAAGTCATCCGCGAGATTCTTCGGGGCGGCGAAACGGTGTGCGCCGAGGCCGGCATTCCCATCGCCGGCGGCCACAGTATCGATTCCGTCGAGCCCATCTATGGACTGGCCGCGCTCGGGCTCGTGCACCCTAAGAGCGTGTTGCGCAACTCAGGCGCGCGGGCCGGGGATGCGCTCATTCTCGGCAAGCCGCTCGGGGTCGGGATCCTGTCAGCGGCACTGAAGAAAGGAGCCCTCACGGCCGGGGGCTACCGGCAACTGATCGATACCACGACCCGCTTGAATAGCGCCGGCCCCGATCTCGCGGCGCTCGCCGGCGTGCATGCCATGACGGACGTGACGGGATTCGGGCTCCTCGGGCACCTCCTCGGCATGTGCCGCGGCGCCGGGCTCGGCGCGCGCGTCCGTCTCGGGCAGGTGCCGGAGATCGAGGGCGTGCGGGAACTGCTGAGAGAGGGCCACGTGACTGGCGCGTCGGCGCGCAACTGGGCCTCCTACGGGGATGAGGTGCGCCTTGCGCCCGAGCTCACTTCTCTCGACCAGGCGCTGCTCTGCGATCCCCAGACTTCGGGGGGACTCCTGGTCGCCTGCGCGCCGGAGACGGTTCCGGCGGCGCTGGGAATCTTCGCGCGGGAAGGTTTCGGGCGGGCGGCCGTCATCGGCGAGATGACCCCGGGGGCGGCGATCGCTACGGTCGAGTCGTGAGCGCGCGCGTGATGGTCCCCGAGGGCCAAGTTCTATAACCGTAGAACTCCGCCTGCGGGAGGCCCTGTAAAGAGGCTTAACGGCCCCAAGTTCTATGGCTATAGAACTTGGCCGAAATCCAACTTCACGCGCGGCCCCAGGGGGAGATGGAGCGGGCTAACGGGTTCGAACCGTCGACCTGTACCTTGGCAAGGTACCGCTCTACCAACTGAGCTAAGCCCGCATCCGAATCAGAACGGCGGATTCTATGTACACCCCTTGGGAAGTCAAGGCGAGCACCGCGGTCTGGTCCACAGAATCATCCGCCGCGATCAGGGTTCTTACCCCCTGGGAATACATAGATTTATGTAGGCCTCTTAACGTCTTAGATCAGGCCACGCGGCGCGCAGGTAGGCCACCATCGACACGAGCGTAGCCGCCGCAGCGATCACCGTGAGCCATACGCCCGCAGTGTAGGTGTCGAGCCCGAAGAGCGGCGCGCGATAAAGCATCAGTGACAGCCCGACGATCTGCAGGATGGTCTTGTACTTGCCGAGCTGTGAGACGGCCACCTTGCGCCGCGCGCCGATCTCGGCCATCCACTCGCGCAGTGCCGAGATCGCAATCTCGCGGCCGATGATGATCGCGGCCATGACCACGACGAGTAAGCGCGGGTCCTTGCTCACCAGCAGGACCAGCGCGACCGCGACGATGAGCTTGTCCGCCACCGGGTCGAGGAAGGCTCCGAGGCGTGAGGTCTGCTGCAGCCGCCGCGCGAAATAGCCATCGAGCGAATCCGTGATGCCCGCGGCCGCGAACAGCAGGCCCGCGGCCGGATCCGACCAGGGATAGGGCATGTAGAAGAGGAGCACGATGAGCGGGATGGCCGCGATTCGCAGCCAGGTCAGCGTGTTCGGGACGTTCCAGATCATCGTAGCTGCCGGCTTCTCTCACGAGCCCGGGTGCAGGTGATCATAAAGACTTCGGGCGAGCGTGGCGCCGATTCCGGCCACCTGGGTGAAATCCGCCACGCCGGCGCGCATCACACCCTGCAGCCCGCCGAAATGCTTGAGCAGCGCCCGGCGCTTGGCGGGACCCAGGCCCGGAACGACCTCGAGCACCGACTCGTTGTAGCGCCGCGCGCGCTTGCGCCGATGCCCGGTGATGGCGAAGCGGTGCGCCTCGTCGCGGATTCTCTGGATAAAGCGCAACGCAGGTGAATGGGGCTCGAGAATCACCGCGGCCGGCGAGCCGTATACGAACAACCGCTCCTGTCCGGGGCGGCGGTCGGGGCCCTTGGCAACGCCGACCAGCGTCAGGTCCGAGAACCCGAGCTCGGCCAGCACCCCATGGACTTCGCCGACCTGACCTGCGCCGCCGTCGATCAGCAGCAGGTCCGGTGTCGGTACCTCGCCTGATCGCACATGCCGGTAGCGCCGCTCGAGCGCCTGGCGCAGCGCTGCGTAATCATCGCCCGGCGTCACCCCGGCGATGTTGAAGCGGCGGTACTCCTTTTTCAGCGGCCCCTCCGGACCGAACACCACGCAGGAGGCGACGGTGCCCTCCCCGCCCGTATGGCTGATGTCGAAGCACTCGATGCGCGCCGGCGGCTCCGGGAGGTCCAGCGCGCGCGTCAGCTCCGCGAGCATTTCCTCGACACCGGCACGCTGCGAATGCCGCATCCGCAGCGACTGGACCGCGTTTTCGTGTGTCAGCTCGACCCACTTCGCCGCCAGCCCCCGCGACGGGTGGCGCACCTCGACGGCGTGCCCGGCCTTGCCGCTCAGCGCCTCGGCGAGCGCCGCAGCGTCCGGCAACACCTGTCCGAGCAGGACCTCCGGCGGCGGCTCGGCTTCCGCGTAGTACTGCATGATGAAGGAGGCGAGCGCCTCCTCGGGCTCGGCCAGCAGGGCGCGCGGAAAGTAGCTCGTGGTGCCGAGATTGCGCCCGCCGCGTACCAGCATGACGCTCACGCAGTACTCGCCCGCCTCCCCGACGATGGCGAGCACGTCGGCGTCGCGCTCGCCGCCCGCGGTCACGACCTGCTGCGCCTGGATGCGTTTCAAGGCGGCGAGCTGATCGCGCAGCTGCGCCGCACGCTCGAACTCGAGCCGCGCCCCAGCCTCCTCCATGCGCGCTGCCAGCTCGGCGTTGACCTCGTCGCTGCGGCCTTCGAGCACCTTGACGGCGGCCTGGATGTCCTGCGCGTAGGCCTCGGGCGTGATGAGTCCGACACAAGGCGCCGAGCAGCGGCCGATCTGGTGCTGCAGGCACGGGCGGCTGCGGTTGGCGAAGAAGGTGTCGCGGCAGTTGCGGATGCGGAACAGCTTCTGCAGCTGATTCAGCGTGTCGCGTACCGCTCCGGCGCTCGGGAAGGGACCGAAGTAGCGCCCCGGCGCATTGCGCGCGCCGCGGTAGAACGTGAGGCGCGGAAACTCGTGGCGCGTGTCGAGGTGGATGTAGGGGAAGCTCTTGTCGTCGCGCAGCACCACGTTGAAGCGCGGCTTGTGCTCCTTGATGAGGTTGTACTCGAGCAGCAGCGCTTCGGTCTCCGAGTTGGTGACCGTGACCTCGATGGCGGTGATCTGGCCGACCAGCGCCTGGACCTTGGGATTGACGTTGCCGGCGGCGAAGTAGGTGCCCACCCGGTCCTTGAGGCTGCGCGCCTTGCCGACATAGAGCAGCTCGTGGTCCGCCCCGAACATGCGGTACACGCCCGGGCGGCGCGGGAGCGCGGCGATGTATTCCTTGTGATCGAACACGGTCAGCCCGAAGCCTCGAGACCCGCGCGCACGCAGGCGCGCGCCATCACCTCGCGGAACATCCCCGGCGTCAGCCGCCGGGTCTGGGTGTTGTAGCGGCTGCAATGATACGAGTCGATGAGCCACCTTGCCTCGCCGAGCTGGTGCTCGCGCCCGTGCGCGAACCGGAAGCGCGCGCGCTCGAGCCCGCGCGCCAGCAGCAAGGCGTCGTGCGCGATGCGCCCGAGGGCAAGGTACACCCGCGCGCCGGGCAGCTCGCCGAGCTCCTCCCTGAGGTAGCCGTTGCAGCAGCGGATCTCCGCCGGCAGCGGCTTGTTGGCGGGCGGCACGCACTTCACCGAGTTGACGATACGCACATCGATGAGGTGCAGGTCATCGCTCGCCGAGGCCGACTCGGACGAGCTCGCGAGGCCGAGGTCGTACAGGGTCCGGTAGAGCAGTATCCCGGCATGGTCGCCGGTGAACGGGCGCCCGGTGCGGTTGGCGCCGTGCAGGCCGGGCGCGAGCCCGACGAGGATCAGCCGCGGCGACTCCGCGCCGAAGGAAGGTACGGGGCGCGCCCAGTAGTCCGGGTGCGTCCGGCGCGCCGCCTCGAGGTAGCGCGCGAGGCGCGGACAGCGAGTGCAGCCGGGGTCGTAGGCGGCGCTGCGCCTCACGTCGGGCTTAAGGGAGGTCATCCATATGGCGGATGACCGCACCTGCAAATCCCGAGGTGCTCATGAGCGTGGCGCCGGGGATCAGCCGCTGCAGATCCTCTTCGACGTTCTTGCGCGCCGCGAGCTCGCGCTTGCCCGCCTTGATCGCCTCGCGCAGCCGCGCCAGGTCGTAGGTGAGCTCTTTGTGCGCGATGGTGTTGGTCACGCCCTTGATGATGAGGTCCGCGGCCTCGCGCCAGCCGAGATAGCGCAGCATCATTTCCGCCGAAAGAATCAGCGAGCCGGGATTGACGCGGTCCTTGCCGGCGAACCCGGGGGCCGTGCCGTGCGTCGCCTCGAACACCGCCAGCCCGTCGCCGATGTTGCCCCCGGGGGCGATGCCGATGCCGCCCACCTGCGCGGCGAGCGCGTCCGAGACGTAATCGCCGTTGAGATTCAGCGTCGCGATGACGTCGTATTCCTCGGGCCGCAGCAGCACCTGCTGCAGGAAGTTGTCGGCGATCACATCCTTCACGACGATGTCGGTGCCGGTCACGGGATTGGGGAATTTCAGCCACGGGCCGTTGCCGATCGGGCGCGCGCCGAATTCGTCCTGCGCCAGCTGGTAGCCCCAGTTGCGGAACGCGCCCTCGGTGAACTTCATGATGTTGCCCTTGTGCACCAGCGTCACCGACACCCGGTCGTTGTCGATCGCATAACGGATCGCTTTGCGGATCAGGCGCTGGCTGCCCTCCTTCGACACCGGCTTGATTCCGATGCCGGAGCTCGAGGGGAAGCGGATGGCATGCACCCCGAGCTCGCGCTGCAGGAAGGCGATCAGCTTGTGCACCTCGGCGGAGCCGGCCGGCCACTCGATACCGGTATAGATGTCCTCGGTGTTCTCGCGGAATACCACCATGTCCGTGAGGCTCGCGTCCTGCATGGGACTCGAGACTCCGGGGAAGTAGCGGATCGGGCGCACGCAGGCGTACAGATCGAGCGTCTGGCGCATGGCGACGTTGAGCGAGCGCATGCCGCCGCCCACCGGTGTGCCGAGCGGCCCCTTGATGGAGACCACGAACTCGCGCAGCGCCTCGAGCGTCTCCTCAGGAAGCCACTGACCGTAGAGCGCGTTGGCCTTCTCGCCGGAGTAGATCTCCATCCAGGCGATGTGCCGCGCTCCGCCGTACGCCTTGGCCACCGCGGCATCCACCACGCGCCGCATCGCGGGCGTCACGTCGACCCCGATGCCGTCACCCTCGATGAAGGGAATGATAGGTGCGTCGGGAACGGTGAGCGAGAAGTCCGGGTTGACGCCGATGCGGCGCCCCGAATCCGGGACGACGATGTGATCGTAGTGCATGGAATGAAAGGGCGCGCCGCTCAGGCCGCCGCCTCAGGTGCGCTTTTCCGCGCGGCGGCTCTGGCTGCGCTCTGCGATCAGCATCGCGAGCTCGAGCGCCTGCTCGTGATTCAAGCGCGGATCGACGCTCGAGCGGTAAGCGCGCTGCAGGTCCTGATCGGTGAGCCCGCGCGCCCCGCCGGTGCACTCGGTGACGTCCTCGCCGGTGAGCTCGATGTGCACGCCGCCGAGATAGGAGCCGAGGTCCGCATGAATGCGGAAGGCCAGCTCGAGCTCCTTGAGGATGTTCTCGAAGCGCCGGGTCTTGAGTCCCCCGGTCGTCGTCTCGGTGTTGCCGTGCATGGGATCGCACACCCACAGCACCGTCTGGCCCGTCTGCCGGACCGCCTCGATGGCCTTCGGCAGCGCCGCGGCGACCTCCTTCGCCCCGAAGCGGTGAATGAACGTCAGCCGCCCCGGCTGGTTCTGCGGGTTCAAGCTGGTCACCAGGCCCTGGAGCCACGCCGCATCCATCGCCGAGCCCACCTTGACGGCGATCGGATTGGAGATGCCGCGGAAGTATTCGACGTGCGCGCCATCGAGCGCCGCGGTGCGCATGCCGATCCACGGCATGTGGGTCGAGAGGTTGTACCAGCGGTTCTGGCGCGGAATGAAACGCGTCTGCGACTGCTCGTAATGCAGGTGCAGCCCCTCGTGGCTCGCGTAGAAGTCGACCAGCGTCGCTTCGTGCACCTGCCGCCCGCTGATGCCCTCGAAGAAATCGAGCGCATCCCCGATCGAGCTCACGATGCGCTGGTAGGCATCCTTGAGCGGCGCCTGGTGCACGAATCCCAGGTCCCAGTACTCCGGGTGATGCAGGTCAGCGAACCCGCCCTCGACCAGGGCGCGCACGAAGTTGAGCGTGAGTGCCGCCCGCTCGTAGCCGCGCAGCAGCAGCATCGGGTCGGGCGTGCGGGCCTCGGCGGTGAACTCCGGCCGGTTGACCAGGTCGCCCCGGTAGCTCGGCAGCGTGACTCCGTCGCGAGTCTCGCTGTCGGCGGAGCGCGGCTTGGCGTACTGGCCGGCCATGCGGCCGACGCGGATGATGGGTTTCTTCAGTCCGTGCAGCAGCACGAGACTCATCTGCAGCAGGATCTTCAGCTTCTTCGCGATCGTGTCCGACTCGCAGTCGGCGAAGGTCTCGGCGCAGTCCCCGCCCTGAAGGAGAAACGCCTCGCCGCGCTGCGCGGCGGCGAGCCGCGCGCGCAGCGCCTCAACCTCCCACGACACCACGATCGGCGGCAGCCGCGAGAGCTCCGCCACGGTGCGCTCGAGCGCCGATGGGTCGCGGTAGACCGGCTGCTGCTGGGCGGGCCGGGACTGCCAGCTCGCGCTGTGCCAGGAGGTGGTTTCGGGAGAGCGCATGGAATCGATCCTAGCATGCGTCCCCCGGCTGGCATTGCCGCCTCATCGAAGGCAGAATGCGCGCCTTTTCGAGGGGACCCTATGCATCGCGTGTTGATCCTCGGCGCCGGCAAGATCGGCGCATTGATATCCGGATTGCTTGCCGAATCAGGCAGTTACAAGGTACAACTGGCCGACATGGATGGCGCGGCGGCCGAAGCCGTGGCGCGTGCGCACGCCGGGCTCGAGTTGACGGCCCTGTCACTCGATGCGAGCCAGCCCGAGCTCCTCGCGCGCCACCTGGTGAGCCATCCGGTCGATGCCGTCATCTCCGGTCTGCCGTACTACTGCAACCGGGCGGTGGCCGAGGTGGCGCGCCGCGCGCGCATTCACTACTTCGACCTCACCGAGGACGTCGAGGTCACCCGCGCCGTGCGTGCGATCGCCTCGGGTGCCTCCCAGGCCTTCGTGCCCCAGTGCGGCCTCGCGCCGGGCTTCATCAGCATCGCGGCCGCCGAGCTCATCACGCACTTCGATGAGCTGCGCTCGGTGAAGCTGCGGGTCGGGGCGCTCCCGCAGCATCCCAACAACGTGCTCAAGTACTCCCTCACCTGGTCGACCGAGGGTCTCATCAACGAGTACGGCAACCCCTGCCAGGCAATCAGCGACGGCCGGCTTACCGACCTCGCCCCTCTCGAGGGTCTCGAGGAGATCGAGATCGACGGCATGCGCTACGAGGCCTTCAATACTTCGGGAGGCCTCGGCTCGCTCGCCGAGACCCACGGCTCGCAGTGCGAGACGATGAACTACAAGACCATCCGCTACCCCGGGCACTGCGAGCAGATGCGGCTGCTCATGAATGACCTCAAGCTCAATCACGACCGCGGAACCCTGAAGCGAATTCTGGAGAACGCGGTTCCGCAGACACTCCAGGACGTGGTGATCGTCTATGCGGCCGTGACCGGCAGGCAGGACGGGCAGCTGCGCGAGGAAAACTACGTCAACAAGATCTACCCGCAGGTGATCGCCGGACGGCTGTGGTCGGCGATCCAGGTATCCACCGCCGCTGGTATCACGGCCGTGGTCGACCTGGTCCTGGCACGCCCCACCCGCTATCACGGCTTCGTCGCTCAGGAGCAGTTCCGCCTCACCGACATCGTGGCGAACCGCTTCGGCCGCTATTTCGCGCCCGGCGGCACCAAGCACGTCTCGGGCGAGGTCGTCGCCGCCGGCAAGACCGGCCATCAGCGCCATCGCCGGGCAGCCGCACGATGAGCGCCGTGGACGTCAACGCGCTGCTCGCGCGCCTGGGGCTCGCGGCTGTCAACCCCGGCACCTGGTCCGGACGACACGGCTGGTCGACCAGCAGCGAAGCGCCGCTCCTCAACGTGAAGAATCCGGCGAGCGGCGCGCTCATCGCGCAGGTACGCCCGGCGACCGAGGCGGACTACGAGAGCGTCATCGCGAGTGCGGCTGAGGCCGCGAGCGCCTGGCGCGAAGTGCCGGCCCCGAAGCGCGGCGAGGCGGTGCGGCTGCTCGGCGAGGAGCTGCGCAGGCACAAGACCGACCTGGGCACGCTCGTCTCGCTCGAGAACGGCAAGATCCTCGCCGAGGGCCTGGGCGAAGTGCAGGAGATGATCGACATCGCCGACTTTGCCGTCGGCCAGTCGCGCATGCTCTATGGGCTCTCGATGCACTCCGAGCGCCCGCGCCATCGGATGGGCGAGCAATGGCACCCGCTCGGCATCGTCGGCATCATCTCGGCCTTCAACTTCCCGGTGGCGGTATGGGCCTGGAATGCCCTGCTCGGTGCCATCTGCGGCAACGCCTGCGTCTGGAAGCCTTCGCACAAAACGCCGCTGAGCGCGCTCGCGGTTCAGCAGGTCTGCAACCGCGTCATGAAGTCCGCGGGCCTGCCGGCGGTCTTCCAGATCTTCATCGACGGCGGCACCGGACTCGCAACGCGCTTCGTCGAGGACCGCCGCGTCGCGCTCATCTCCTTCACCGGCTCGACCGAGGTCGGGCGCAAGGTCGGCGAGCGCGTCGCCGCGCGCCTCGGCAAGAGCCTGCTCGAGCTCGGCGGCAACAACGCCGTGATCGTCGACGAGACCGCGAATCTCGACCTCGCCGTGCCCTCGATCGTCTTCGGCGCCGTCGGCACCGCCGGACAGCGCTGCACGTCCACACGGCGCGTGCTGGCCCACAAGGCTATCGCGGCGGAGCTCGAGAGGCGGCTGATTCACGCCTACAAGCAGGTGCGCGTCGGCGATCCACTCGAGAGCGGAACCCTGATGGGACCGCTGATCGACGCCAAGGCGGTCGAAAGCTACCAGGCCGCGGTCGCCGCCGCGCAGGCCGCTGGCGGCGAGCTGCTCTACGGCGGGAAGGCTCTGCAGGGCCCTGGAAACTTCGTCGAGCCCGCCATCGTGCGCGCCCGCAACGAGTGGCCGATCGTGCAGACCGAGACCTTCGCCCCGCTGCTCTATCTCATCCGGGTCGAATCGCTCGCCGCGGCCATCGCAGCCCAGAACGCCTCGGCCCACGGGCTGTCGTCGGCGATCTTCACCGACCGTCTGCAGAGCGCGGAGGCGTTTCTGTCCGCCTCGGGGAGCGACTGCGGCATCGCCAACGTCAACCTCGGCACTTCGGGAGCCGAGATCGGCGGTGCCTTCGGTGGTGAGAAGGATACCGGGGGCGGGCGCGAGTCAGGATCGGATGCCTGGAAGGCCTACATGCGCCGCCAGACCAACACGGTCAACTGGAGCCGCGAGCTGCCGCTCGCGCAGGGGATCGAGTTCAAGGTGGAGTAGCGCGCCCTTATTGAAACAGGTACTGCGCCTTCACGTCGCGCCCGATGGCCTCGGTCAGTGCGCGGAACTGCTGGTACTTGCCGTCGTCGCAAGGCTCGACAGCGTACGTGTGGGCGAATTCGCGCGTGACGGTGATGACCGGGCCCGACTGCTCGTAGTGGGCCTCATAACGGCCGAATTCATTCTGCACATGGACGTCTTTCGGGCCGGCGATGATGTGCATCGCCTCGGGGAGCGTGAGGCGTATGGTTTCTTTGCGCTCGCCAGGTATGCCGCACGCCCACGGGTACCGGCGGGTCTCGAGCGACGCGGCCTGTGCCAGCTGCGCCATCGGGACGATCTGCAATCCCGACGGCACCGGGAATGCGCCCGGCCCCGGCAGACTGACGAGATTCGTGATGGTGAACTTGGCGCGATAGGCAAAGGGCTTGGTCAGATCACGGGGATCGTCCGGCTGCACCGAGCCTGACCCGCTCTCGTTCACCCGCGCGAGGAGAGCGTTGGCAAACGCATCTTGCTGTCCCGGCGGCAGACCGGCAAACAGGCCTCGCAGTCCCATCTCCATGCCCCCCGCGAGCTGCGTCTCGGCCGTGCCACTTGCGCTGCCGTCGGGGTTGAGCCGGATCTCGACACGCGTGATCGCCTGCCCCTCACTCACTGCACTCGTGATCGGTGCGAATGCGGCAGCGCCGGGCACCGGCTGCGTCTTGAGGCCCATCTTGCCGACATAGACTTCGGGAAGTTGCCCGAACCGCCCGAAATGCGAAGTCGAGTCCGCGTAGAGATTGAGCGACGGGATGTAGGTAATGATGTGGTTGAAGATGATCTCGGGGACCTCGGGGACCTTCCAGCGGTTGTCGACGCCCACCAGTACGCCGACGCTCTCGATGTGTTTCGCCGCCAGCATCGACTGCAGCAGCGACACATGGTCCTTGCAGTCTCCATAACGGTTATCGAGCACTGTTGCGGCCGGGCGCGGCACGACGCTCCCGGTGCCGATGGACAGCGCGACATAGCGGATATTGCGCGCCACCCAGTTGTAGAGCGCCTCGGCCTGATCCCGCGGAGCCGTCAGTCCCTGCGTCAACTCGTCCGCCAGTCCCTGGATCCTGGGCGTCACCTCGACCTTGTCGGCGGCGCGATCCCAGTAGGCTTTGCCGATGGCCTCGTAGCTCGGGAAGTTGCTGAGGATGACGTGCTGGGCGTAATCCGCGGGGCTCACCGAGGACGCTTCGTGCGGAACGAACACGGTGTTATGGGCCGTCCACGCGTAGCATCTGCGGCCAGTCTGGTCCCCGGGGCACGCGACGGGGCCTCCCTGGAACCCGACGACCTCGCTCCTGAACGAGGCACCGGCCGCAGCGTAGACGCTGATCCGCTCATCGTCCCGGAGCGAGTGCGGCCCGATCCAGTCAGTGATCTGGAAATATCCCGGGAACAGCGGCTCCTTCACCGTACGGCGGGTGCGGTAGTGAAGCTTCGAATGCACTTCTACATCCGGAAAGATGACGGATGTCACCTTGACGTCCGCGAACATCGGCGCGGCGGACACAATCGGGCTCTCGCGCGTGAGAATTTTGTCCGCGGGCACCGGAATGTGATGGCCGTCGGGCGCTTCCGTGTACGCCTCGAGGACCTCGAGGGTTTCCCGCGACTCGGTGTAAGGGAATGTCACCTGCGATTCCTGTTGGATTCCCTTCTCGGTCCGGATGAGGACGATGTGGTCAGCGACATGGACGTAGCGACCGTCGCTCTCCAGGGTGTAGGTATGCCAGCTGCGCAGCTCCTCCGTCGGCACCTCGGCGTTGGGGTCGGTGGCGGCGGGCGGCGGCGTATCGGCCCCGGCACCCAACTCGAGAAAGCAGGCTGCGAGAACCGCACTCGTTGCGCTACGCATGACACGCCTCCAGTCAAGGTGCTCCGACAATCCCCGCCACGCCGAGTTTCGCGCGCCGCGGCTGCGGCCGTCTCAACGACCCGGCAGATGCAGCGAGAAGCGTGCGCCGCCGAGCGGCGACTCATCGACCTCGAGCCGTCCGCCGTAAAGATCCACCGTGTCGCGCACCATCGCGAGCCCGAGCCCGTGTCCCGGGACGCTCTCGTCCGCGCGCACTCCGCGCTGCAGCACGCGCGGACGGTCCTCGGGGGCTATCCCCAGGCCATCGTCCTCGACGGACACGACGAGCTTCTGGCGCACCGGCGCCAGCTCGTCGACCCGGGTCGTCAGGCGCACGCGGCTGCGGCACCACTTGCAGGCGTTGTCGAGCAGGTTGCCGAGCATCTCGGTGACATCCCCGCGGTCGCCGACGAACAGACTTCCCGGCGCCACATCGAGCTCGAGCGAGAGATCCTTGTGCCCGTACACCCGCAGCAGCGCCGCCCGCAGCTCCGCCCCCACCTGTGCGAGGTCCACGGGCGCCTGTCCGATGAGCGCCCCGCCCGAGGCGGCGGCGCGGTTCATCTGGTGCTCGATGATCCCGGTCATCCGGTCGATCTCGGTGCTGATGGTGCCGCTTTGCTCGTTGCCCGGGAGCACCGCCCGCATGACGGCGAGCGGGGTCTTGAGGCTGTGCGCGAGGTTGCCGAGGGTGTCGCGATAGCGTACGACGCGCTTGCGCTCCCCGGCGAGCAGCGCATTCAGGTTCACGGCGACGCCGGAGAGCTCGCGCGGATAGCCGGTGCCGATCGTGTCACTGCGCCCCTCCTCCACCTCGTGGATCTCCCGCTCCATCCGGCGCACCGGCGCGAGCACCCAGCGCAGCAGCCCCGCCAGCACGGCAAGCAAGAGCGCCGTCAGGCCGACGAACCAGCTGATGAGCTCCTGGCGGAAACGCGACAGCTGCTCCTCGAAGGGAGTGAGGCTCACCGCGACGCTGAAGGTGAACCCCTGCGGCTCCTGCGGGTCGTCGGCGAACTGAATGGCACGGCTCTCGATGGCAACGCGGTAGTGGCTGCCGAAGGTGGCGAAGCTGACGCTGCGGGCGCCGAGTTTCAGCAGGGGCCCGAAACCGCCCGCGAGCCCCGCCATGGAGGGTGAGCACCACTCGTGATGCAGCGAGCGGATCTGTGCGTACAGCCCCGAGCGCGGCGTCGCGAGGCGCGAATCGAGAGATTGGGGTGCCGGCGCGTAGCTGCCGTCGTCTTGCGGCTCGGCCGCCGCGACCAGCGCCACCATCTGCCGGTCGAGTTGCTCCTCGAGCGAGCGCTCGGAGAGCGCGCGGAAGCCCGAGTCCAGCACCCAGATCATGACGGCGGAGAACAGCGCCAGCGGCAGGGCGATCGACAGGAGCAGCCGCCGGCTGAGGGAGTGCACGAGAGTGCGGTGGCTACGACGCCGGGTCGCGCGGCAGCGCGAAGCGATAGCCGCGGCCGCGCAGCGTCTCGATGGGATGCAGCTCCTCCTGCGGGTCGAGCTTGCGGCGCAGCCGCCCCACCAGCACTTCGATCACATTGCTGTCGCGCTCGAAGTCCTGGTCGTAGAGCCGCTCGGTGAGCTCGGTCTTGGAGATCACGTCTCCGGCCCGCAGCATCAGGTGCTCGAGGATGCGGTACTCGAAGGTGGTGAGCTCGACGCCGGCGCCGCCGACGCGCACGGTCTGCGCGCGCGTATCGAGCTCCACCGGGCCGCAGCGGAGCAAGGGGCTCGCCCAGCCTCCCGAGCGGCGCAGCAGCGCCTGCACACGGGCGAGCACCTCCTCGAAGTGAAACGGCTTGGCCACGTAGTCGTCCGCCCCGGCCTGCAGTCCCTCGACCTTGTCCTGCCAGTTGTCGCGTGCCGTGAGGATCAGGATCGGGTAGGTCTTGCGCGCGGCGCGCAGGCGGCGGATCACCTCGAGCCCGCCGAGGCCGGGGAGTCCCAGGTCGATGATGGCGACGTCGAGCGGATACTCGCTGCCTGCGAACAGGCCTTCGTTGCCGTCCGCGGCCACATCCACGGTGAAGCCCGCGGCGGCGAGCCGCGTCTTGAGCGTCTCGCGCAGCGCCGCCTCGTCCTCGACCACCAGCACTCGCATGCCTCCCCCTCAGGTACCGATGTGTCAGAGGAACACGCCGCTCGCCGCGTCCACGCGCACCGTCCACACGCGTCCCGCATCGTTCAGCAGCCGCAGCACGTACACGGTATGGCCGTTGTCCTGCTCCGTCCCGGCCTTCACGACCCGCGCATGGAAACGCTGCTCGGCCAGCTTCACCGCCTGGTCCATGCTCATCGTGGCCGCGGTCAGCACGATCACGGCCGGCTCGGGCGTGGCCGGCGACGTCGAGGGCGGTGCGTCGCTCGCGGCCCCCGCACCCGCCGGGCCCGCCAACAGCGCGACGAGCCCGATGAATCGTTGCAGGTTCATGGCTCCGGCAAGCCTAACGCATCCGCTCCCCAGGTCGCACCTCGGACGCGCATCTCGCACATCTCGCCCGCTTCAGCCGCCGTTCAGCTTCGTCTCCCTCCAGAGCTCATCCCACTGCGCGGCTGACAGCTGCTCGAGCACCAGCCCGCGCTCGGCCGCGAGCCGCTCCATGTGGCGGAAGCGGCGCTCGAACTTCGCGTTGGCGTTGCGCAGCGCGGTCTCGGCATCGAGCTCGAGATGGCGGCTGAGATTCACGACCGCGAACAGCAGGTCGCCGAGCTCGGCGGCCGCATCCGCGCTGGCGCTGCCCGCTCGAGACGCGCCGTCGGCCTCGAGCGCTGCATCGAGCTCGCCGAGCTCCTCGTCGACCTTGGCACGCACGCCGGCCGTGTCCGGCCAGTCGAAGCCGACGCGAGCCGCGCGGCGCCCGAGCTTCGCCGCGCGCACCAGCGCGGGAAGGGCCTTAGGTACTCCGGCCAGCGTGCCGCGCTCGCCCTCGGCGCCCGCCGCCTGCTCACGCTCACGTGCTTTCTGTGCCTCCCACTCCCGCGGCAGATGCTGCGCCTCGATACTGGCCCCGGCGAAGACATGGGGATGACGGCGGACGAGCTTGGCATGAATGGACTCGGCGACGTCCGCGAAGCCGAACCAGCCGCGCTCCTCGGCCATGCGGGCGTGAAACACGACCTGGAAGAGCAGATCCCCGAGCTCGTCGCGCAGCCTCTCATGCTCGCCGCGCTCGATGGCGTCGGCGACCTCGTAGGCCTCCTCGATGGTGTAGGGCGCGATGGTCTCGAAGGTCTGCTTCAGGTCCCAGGGGCAGCCGCGCTGCGGATCGCGCAGCCGCGCCATCAGCGTGACGAGCGCCTCGATCGCGCGTTGCGGATCGCTCATCGTGAGGCGCGCTCGAAGGGCAGCGGACCGACGCACAGGCGATAGAGCGTCATCAGCATCCCGGCGGTCGCGCCCCAGATGGTGCGCCCCTCGAAGGGGATGTCCCAGAACTCGACCTCTTCCCCGCTGCGGAGCAGGCGCCGGCGCTCTTTGCGGAAATTAGCCGCATCGAAGATGTAGTCGAGCGGCACTTCGAAGACGCCCTGTACTTCCTTGTGGTCCGGCAACAGCGTAAACCCCGCCGCCGGCACGAACCCCACGACCGGCGTGATGCGAAAGCCCGTGATGACGATGTGGTCCGGCAGGTAGCCGGCCACGGACACCAGCCGCTCCTCGAGACCGATCTCCTCGTGCGCCTCACGCAGCGCTGCCGCCGCCGGACTCGGGTCGCTCGACTCGATGTGGCCGCCGGGAAAACTCACCTGCCCGGCGTGGGTGCGCAGTCCGGCGGAGCGCTCGGTCAGGAGCACGGTGGTCCGCGGCCGCTCGATGAGTGGAATCAGGACTGCGGCGGGCGTCGGCGCGGCCGGCAGGGAGCGGCGGTACTTCTCGCTGTCCACCACCGACAGCCCTGGCAGGATCCAGTCCGCGGCGTCGTGGCGCGGCACCGTGCCGGTGAGCTTGGCGCGGATGATCGACGCCCAGTCGCGTTGCCCCCCGGCGCCTTCCGGGCTCTCAGCCGCCACCGCTCGTGCCGCCCTTGATGCCGCCGCGGGTCAGCTCCGCCGGATCGAGGAGCTTGTCGAGCTCCGCCGCCGGGAGCTGCGTCATTTCCCGGGCGACCTCACGGATGGGTCGGCCCTGCGCGTACGCCGCCTTGGCGATCGCTGCACCCTTCTCGTAGCCGATCACCGGGTTGAGCGCCGTCACCAGGATCGGGTTGCGATCGAGCGCCTCGGCGATCCGCGCTGCGTTCACCTTGAAACCGGCGATCGCACGGTCGGCGAGCAGCCGCGACACATTGGCGAGCAGCGAGATGCTCTCGAGCAGGTTGTGCGCGATGACCGGCAGCATGACGTTCAGCTGGAAGTTGCCCGACTGACCGGCGATGGTGATGGTCACGTCGTTCCCGATCACCTGCGCCGCCACCATGGTGGTGGCCTCCGGGATCACCGGGTTCACCTTGCCGGGCATGATGCTGCTGCCGGCCTGCAGCGCCGGCAGTGAGATCTCGCCGAGGCCCGCGAGCGGCCCGCTGTTCATGAGGCGCAGGTCGTTGGCGATCTTCATGAGGCTCACGGCGATCACCTTGAGTTGTCCGGAGAGCTCCACCGCCGTGTCCTGGGCCGACAGCGCCTCGAAGTAGTTGGCCGCCGGCACGAACTCGACACCGGTGATCGTGGTGAGCTCCTCGCAGAAACGCAGCCCGAACTCCGGATGGGCGTTGATTCCGGTGCCGACCGCGGTGCCGCCTTGGGCGAGCGCCAGCAGCCGCGACTCCACCGACCGCACCCGCGCGAGTCCGTTTTCGATCTGGGTCCGCCAGCCCGAGAGCTCCTGCCCAAGCGTCACCGGCATGGCATCCATCAGATGGGTACGGCCGGTGGTGACGGTGTCGGCGAGCTCGCGCTCGCGCTGCGTCAGCACGTCGCGCAGATGCGCGAGCGCCGGCACGAGCGAGTGCCGCACGGCGAGCGCCGCGCTCACGTGGATGGCGGTCGGGATCGAGTCGTTGCTGCTTTGCCCCATGTTGACCTGGTCATTTGGGTGCACGGCGCTCTTCAAGCGCGCGCTCGCCAGCGCGGCGATCACCTCGTTGGCGTTCATGTTGGTGCTGGTTCCCGACCCGGTCTGGAAGACGTCGATGGGGAAGTGCGCGTCGTACTTCCCGGCCGCGACTTCCGCGGCAGCCGCCTCCACCGCCTCGGCGACCTTCGCGTCGAGGAGCTTGAGCCGCCGGTTGGCGCGCGCCGCCGCCTGCTTCACCAGTGCCAGCGCGGCGATGAAGCCGCGCGGCATGGTCAGGCCGCTCACCGGAAAGTTGTCCACGGCACGCTGGGTGTGTGCGCCCCATAGCGCCTCCGCAGGCACCTTGAGCTCGCCCATGCTGTCGCGCTCGACCCGGAAGGAAGTCGTCATGAGTGCAACTCCGCTCATCGCCCGCTGCCCGCAGGCCCGGCCGGACGGCCGGATGCGTTATGATGATAACGCATGCCCGCAAGCCCCAGCGACGCCGTCGGCCCACTCGAGGCGCTCTCGCCCGTAGACGGGCGCTACGCCGGGGCGGCGGCACCGCTGCGCGCGCTGCTCTCGGAAGCGGCGCTGATCCGCGAGCGGGTGCGGGTCGAGGCCCAGTGGCTGCTCGAGCTCACGGCCGCGGTGCCGCAACTGCCGGGGGCCGCGCTCAGCGCGGCGGTGCGCAAGCGTGCCGAGCAGCTCGCGGCGGCACCTGACGAGGATGCGGCGCCGGCCGTCAAGGCCATCGAGGCGCGCATCAATCACGACGTCAAGGCGGTCGAGTATTACGTGCGCGAGCAGCTCGCGGCCGCCGGCGCCTCCCCTGCCACCCTCGAGCTGGTGCACTTCGGCTGCACCTCCGAGGACATCAATAACCTCGCCTATGCGCGCCTGCTGCAGGGCGCCCGCAAGCTCCTCGCCGGCGTCCTCAAGGCGCGGATCGACGAGCTGGTGGCGCTCGCGCGGCGCTATGCGGACAGCGCGATGCTGGCCCGCACCCACGGGCAGCCCGCCAGCCCGACGACTCTCGGCAAGGAGCTCGCCAACTTCGCGGCGCGCCTGATGCGGGCGGACGCGCGCTGGGCCGCGGTCTGCATTCTCGGGAAGTGGAACGGCGCGGTCGGCAATTTCAACGCGCACGCCGGCACGCTGCCTGCGGTCGACTGGCCGGCGCTGGCACGAGCCTTCGTCGAATCGCTCGGGCTCGAGTACAACCCCTACACCACCCAGATCGAGCCCCACGACTGGATCGCCGAGTACTGCGACGCCCTCGCCGCCACCAACGTGGTGCTGATCGATCTCGCCCGCGACATGTGGGGCTACATCTCGCTCGGCTACCTGCGCCAGCGCATGGTGGCGGGCGAGGTCGGCTCCTCCACCATGCCGCACAAGGTGAACCCGATCGACTTCGAGAACGCCGAAGGCAACTGCGGCGTCGCCAACGCGCTGCTGCGCCACTTCTCCGAGAAGCTCCCGCTGTCGCGCTGGCAGCGGGATCTCACCGACTCCACCGTGCTGCGCAACCTCGGCGTCGCCCTCGGCCACACGCTCATCGCCTGGAGCGCGCTCGGCCGCGGCCTCGCCAAGATCGAGCCGGACGCGCAGCGCATGGCCGCGGATCTCGCCGCTGCCTGGGAGGTGCTGGGAGAGGCGGTGCAGACCGTGCTGCGCGCCGCCGGCGTGCCCGGCGGCTACGAGCGACTCAAGGAGTTCACCCGCGGCCGCAGCATCGATGCCGCGTCGCTGGCGGCATTCATCGACAGCCTGCCGCTGAGCACGGCGGAGAAGTCCCGCCTGCGCAGCCTCACGCCCGCGGGCTACACGGGGCTCGCCGCCGAGCTGGCGCGGCTGGTTTAGGCGCGGATCTCGCCGCAAACGTCCCGGGTCTCAGCGCGCCCAGGCGGGGGGGGCGCCCGGCCGGTCCACGGCCCGCCGGCGGGCGCTCAAAGTGCGAACCAGCGCTCGCTTTTGACTTACTGCAGGGCCGCCCGGCCCGCAAACCGT
>DASPSF010000113.1:0-5713 GCA_035624075.1 Steroidobacteraceae bacterium
GGCGACGATCTCGGCGCGGGACGCTGGAGCGTGCGCATCCAGATCCGCCCGCTGGTGAGTTTCATCTGGATCGCCGCGGCGATCATGGCACTCGGTGGGGCGCTGGCGATCTCCGACCGTCGCTACCGCCTGGCGAGGACGGCGGACGCCGTGCCGGCAGGAACCGCGCCGGAGCGCGCATGATCAACCGCTTCCTCATCCCGGTGGTGGCGTTCGTCCTGCTCGTGGTGGTGCTCGCGATCGGCATCAAGCACTCCCCCGAGAAGGGCATCATCGCTTCGCCGCTGATCGGCAAGCCGGCGCCGCAGTTCTCGCTCCCAAGCCTCGCCGACCCGGCGCACGCCGTGAGCTCCGCCGCGTTGCGCGGGCGCTGGTACCTGCTGAACGTGTGGGGCAGCTGGTGCGGCACGTGCCGGGACGAGCACCAGATGCTCCTCGAGGTGCGCCGCTCCGGTCGGGTACGGCTCATCGGCCTCGACTGGAGGGACGACGACGGCCAGGCGCGCGGCTACCTGCAGCAGCTCGGCGACCCATACGAATTCGTCGCCGTCGATCACGACGGCCGCACCGCCATCGACTGGGGCGTATACGCGGCGCCGGAGAGCTTCCTGGTGAGCCCCGCTGGGATAGTCGTGTACAAGTGCATGGGCGAGCTGACGCCCGACATATGGCAGAAACAGATTCTCCCGCGCCTGGGGCAGGCGCAGGCGGCGGGCTCATGAGGCACGCCCCCGCAATTTGCCTGGCGGCCGCCGGCCTGGCCCTGGCGAGCGCGGGCACCGTGCGGGCGGTCGACACCACGCAGATGCCGACACCTGAGCTGCAGGCGCGCTATGAGGGGCTCACGCACGAGCTGCGCTGCGTGCAGTGTCAGGATGAGGCACTCGCCGACTCCCCCGCGGGGGTAGCAGCGGACCTGCGGCGTGAGGTGCGCGAGATGCTGCTCGCCGGCAAGTCCGACGACGACGTCCGCAGTTTCATGCTGGCGCGCTACGGAGACTTCGTGCTCTTCCGTCCGCGCTTCGTGCTGAAGAATGTCTGGCTGTGGGCGGCACCGGAGGTACTGCTGGTGGTCGGCGCGCTGGTGGCGTGGCGCGTGGTGCGCAAGCGCGCCCGGCTCGTGAGCGCGGACACCGAGCCATTGCCCGACGACGGATCCAACTGATGCTTAGCTTCGTACTGCTCTCGGCAGCGCTGGCCGTGATCGCTGTGGCCGCCGTCGCGATCCCGCTGGTGCGGGCCGGCGCGTCCGGCAGCTCGCCGGCGACCTGGACGGCGCTCGCCGCTGCCGCCGTGCTGGTCGTCGGCTCGGCCGTTCTCTACGTGACCTGGAGCAACTGGTCGTGGCGCGCGCCCACCGCGTCCTCGGCCGACTCGCCGCAGAGCATGGTGGCGCGGCTCGCCCGCAGGCTCGAGCGTGAGCCCGGAACGGTCGAGGACTGGTTGATGCTCGGGCGCTCCTACACCGTGCTGCAGGAGTATGCGCTGGCCGCGCGCGCCTACGAGCGCGCCGACACCTTGAGCGGCGGCAAGAGCGCCGAGGCGCTGACCGGCGAGGCGGAAGCGCTCGCCATGAGCGACCAGTCGGAGCTCGACGGCCGCGCAGCAGAGCTGATCGAGCGGGCGCTGGTACTCGATCCCAACTCGGGCAGGGCGCTGTTCTACGGCGCAGTGGCCGCGGCACGCCGCGGGCAGCTGCCGCTCGCGCGGCAGCGCTTCACCACTCTGCTGGCGATGAATCCGCCGGACCAGGTGCGCACTTTTCTCGAGCAGCAGCTGACCGCCATCGATCAGAGGCTGAACGGTCAACCGGGTGAGGGCGCAGCGGCCGCAGTGCCCGGCGCGGCGCGCCCGGCGCCGAGCGCCCCGGCCACGCCCGCCGCCGCTGCCGGCGATGCCGGCGGCTCGGTGCGCGTGAAGATCATGCTGTCTCCGACGCTCGCGCAGTCCGCCGGATCGTTTCCCCTGTTTGTATTCGTGCGCGACCCCGCACATCCGGGGCCGCCGCTCGCCGCGCGGCGCCTGGCGAGCGAATTCCCGCAGACCGTCGAGCTGACCCCGAAGGACTCCATGATCGCCGGGCGGACTTTCCACCCCGGGGACAGTGTCGCGGTGGTCGCGCGCATCGCCCGCTCAGGCACACCGGTCGGGGCGAGTGGCGATCCCTTCGGCGAGATTACCTACCGGGTGGGCAAGGACGGGCTCGCGAGCCTCGTCATCGACCACCTGACCCCCTGAAGGGGGGGCTTAGGGCTCGGCCGCGCGCTTCAGGCGCGTTTCCGGGCAGTTTTCCTATCCTGCCCCCGGGCGTATGCTGCAACTGAAGAGAGGGAGTTTTCTTACTTCGGGCTTGCGCCGGCCTCGAGGGTCGGAAGGAGTGCAGCAATGGCTCAGGCAACGGAAGGACGGCTGTCGCATCGTGGCTTCGCCTCGATGAACGCGGAACGGCAGCGGCAGATTGCCAGCATGGGCGGCAAAGCCGTGCCGGATGAGAAGCGCAGCTTCTCGCAGAATCGCCGCCTGGCCGCCGAGGCCGGGCGCAAAGGCGGGCAGAGCGTGCCCGGATCCAAGCGCAGTTTCTCGCAGAACCGTCAGCTCGCTGCCGTCGCCGGCCGTAAGGGCGGGCAGAGCGTGCCGGACGAAAAACGCAGCTTCTCGCAGCACCCGGAGCTCGCGGCCGAGGCCGGCCGCAAGGGCGGGCAGGCGAGCCACGGAAGCGGACGACCGAGCTGACATCGGGCCCTGAGCCGCCGCACCCGCGCCGGGCGCGGCGGTGCCGGACGAAAATAACACCAGCACGCGGCGGGGCTTGCGACAGCCACCGCCGCGCCAGCCGTTCGCCCGGCCGCAGCATTGACCACCGTCACGACTCGTACTACTTTCCGCGCTATTGCTAGGGGAGCCCCGGCAGGGGGCTGAGAGGCCATCGGCGCTCGAGGAAGCGCAGCATGGCGACCCTCCGAACCTGATCCAGTTAATGCTGGCGTAGGAAAGCGCGCTCCTCCGTTCCCTTTCCCATGGGCAGCATTCGCCGGATCTTCTGTGGCCTCACGGCCAGGAGTGTCTGATGAATGCGCAGAGCTGGCACGTCGTCTCCGAATCCTTTCCCGCCTCACGCAAGGTGTACCACCCCGGGGCGCTGCATCCGGACCTCCGGGTTCCGATGCGCGAGATCGCGCTGCACCCCTCGAGCGGCGAGCCGCCGCTGACAATCTACGATCCTTCCGGTCCCTACACCGATCCTCAGGTCACGATCGACATCGAGGCGGGCCTCGGCCGGCTGCGCGAGCGCTGGATCGCCGCGCGCGGCGACACCGAGGCTTACCCCGGGCGGCGCGTGCAGCTGGTCGACAACGGGCTGACCGCGGGAGGCAAGGCCGCGCCGGAATTTCCCGTGCGCCGGCCGCCGCTGCGCGCCAGGGCCGGCAAGGCGGCGACGCAGCTCGCCTACGCGCGCGCCGGGATCGTGACGCCGGAGATGGAGTACGTCGCGATCCGCGAGAATCTCGGCCGCGGGCGCAACGCCGCCGCGGCAGCTGACGGCAACTCCTGGGGCGCCAATATTCCCGGCTACGTGACGCCTGAGTTCGTGCGTGACGAGATCGCCGCCGGCCGCGCCATCCTGCCAGCGAACGTGAATCACCCGGAGTCCGAGCCGATGATCATCGGCCGCAATTTCCTGGTGAAGATCAACGCCAACATCGGCAACTCCGCCGTGACCTCCTCGACCGCCGAGGAGGTCGACAAGATGGTGTGGGCGATCCGCTGGGGCGCGGACACCGTCATGGACCTGTCCACCGGCCGCAACATCCATACCATCCGCGAATGGATCCTGCGCAATTCGCCGGTGCCGATCGGCACCGTGCCGATTTACCAGGCGCTCGAGAAGGTCGGCGGAGTGGCCGAGGATCTCAGCTGGGAGATCTTCCGCGACACGCTCATCGAGCAGGCCGAGCAGGGGGTCGACTACTTCACCATCCATGCGGGCGTGCGCCTGGCGTACGTGCCGCTCACCGTCGCCCGCGTCACCGGCATCGTCTCGCGCGGCGGCTCGATCATGGCCAAGTGGTGCCTGGCTCATCACCGCGAGAGTTTTCTCTACGAGCGCTTCGCGGAGATCTGCGAGATCTGCCGCGCCTACGACGTGAGCTTCTCGCTCGGCGATGGGCTGCGGCCCGGCTCGATCGCCGATGCCAACGACGCGGCGCAGTTCGCCGAGCTCGAGACGCTCGGCGAGCTGACCCGCATCGCCTGGGCGCGCGATTGCCAGGTGATGATCGAGGGGCCGGGGCACGTGCCCATGCACAAGATCAAGGACAACATGGACAAGCAGCTCGCCACCTGTGGCGAGGCGCCGTTCTACACCTTGGGTCCCCTCACCACCGACATCGCACCCGGCTACGACCACATCACCTCCGCCATCGGCGCCGCCATGATCGGCTGGTTCGGCACCGCGATGCTCTGTTACGTCACGCCCAAGGAGCACCTGGGGCTCCCCGACCGCAACGATGTCAAGACCGGCGTCATCACCTACAAGATCGCGGCGCACGCCGCCGATCTCGCCAAGGGACATCCGGCCGCACGGGCGCGCGATGACGCCCTGTCGCGGGCGCGCTTCGACTTCCGCTGGCAGGACCAGTTCAATCTCTCGCTCGATCCCGATACCGCCTGCGCCTTCCACGACGAGACGCTGCCGAAGGAGGGGCACAAGGTCGCGCACTTCTGCTCGATGTGCGGACCGAAGTTCTGCTCCATGCGTATCTCGCACGAGGTGCGCGCCGAGGCGCGCGCCCAGGGCATGCGCGAGATGGCCGAGAAGTTCCGGGCCGGTGGCTCGGAGCTGTACGTGCCGGCGGCGAAGCAGGGCTGACGGCCATGCGGGTGACGGTGCGGGGCGCCGGAGTCGCCGGGCTCGCCTGCGCGGTCGAGCTGGCCGAGCGTGGCGCGAGCGTCGAGGTGCTGGAGCGCGCCGCGGCGCTCGCCGGCGCCGGCTGCTCCTGGTTCGCCGGCGGCATGCTGGCTCCCTGGTGCGAGCTCGAGAACGGCGGTGCCCTGATCGCGCGGCTCGGGGAGGAGGGGATCGCGTGGTGGCGGCGGCAGTTTGCCGCCACTGCGCAGCTCGGAACGCTGGTGATCGCGCACGGCCGGGACGCGGGCGAGCTGGTGCAGTTCGCGCGGCGCACCGAGCATTACCAGAGCATCAGCGCCGAGGCGATCGCGGCCCTCGAGCCCGAGCTGGCCGGCCGCTTCACGAGCGCGCTCTACTTCCCCGGGGAAGGACACCTCGAGCCGCGGGCAGCGCTCAGCGCGCTGCTCGAGCGCGCGCTCGGGCTCGGAGTCAGCGTGCGCTTCGGGGTCGACGCGGACGCGGCTCCCGCCGCGGGCCGCGAGCTCATCGACTGCACGGGACTTGCGGCGCGGCGCACGCTCGAGGAGCTGCGCGGCGTGCGGGGCGAGATGCTGCTGGTGCGCGCCCCGGACGTGACCCTGTCACGCCCGGTGCGGGTACTGCATCCCCGCATGCCGGTCTACGTGGTGCCGCGCGGGGACGGTCTGTACATGATCGGCGCCACCATGATCGAAAGCGACTCGGCGCGGCGCATCAGCGCCCGCTCGATGCTGGAACTGCTGTCCGCGGCCTACGCGCTGCACCCGGCCTTCGGCGAGGCCGAGATCCTCGACAGCGGCGTCGGCGCGCGCCCCGCGTTTCCCG
>DASPSF010000123.1:0-4977 GCA_035624075.1 Steroidobacteraceae bacterium
ACGCGCCGCCGCTCGCGGCGGGCTTTCTTGCGCTTTTCCGCCGTGAACGTGCCAAGGTAATCCTCGAAGCTGGTGTAGCCGCGGTTGGTCCAGTGAAACTGGCAGTCGCGCCGCAGCAGCCAGCCGCGCGCGGCGCAGGCGGCGCGCGCCGGCTCATCGAGAAACAGCGCATGCACACCCGATAGGTTGCGGGCGCGCGTTTCGCGCTCGAGCGCCGCGAGCAGCTCGCCCGCGATGGCTGACCGGTCGAGACCCGGGCGCACCAGCAGGCGCGGGCCGGTCGCGGGAGTGAAGGGAACGGCGAGAGTGAGCTTCGGGTAGTAGCGGCGCCCGAGCCGCTCGTAGGCCTGCGCCCAGCCGAAGTCGAACACGAATTCCCCATACGAGTGGGTCTTGAGACAGGCGGCGGCGGCGCCGGTCAGGCCGCGGGCGTCGTGCAGCGCCAGGTAATGCGGCTGCCAGCCGGTGCCGGCACCAACGCACCCGCCGTGCTCGAGAGCCGCGAGAAACTCGTGGCGTGCGAAGGGATAGCTCCCGCCGGTGAGCGCGTTCCACTCCTTAGGGTCGAGCTGATCGATGCTGGCGCAGAACTCGATCGGGGCGGCGGTCATGAGGGGCGGCGGCCGCTAGGCGTGGGTGCGTGCGTCGAGACTCTCGAGGTAGCGGTCGGCATCGAGCGCGGCCATGCAGCCGGAGCCGGCGGAAGTCACCGCCTGGCGGTAGACGTGGTCGGCGACGTCGCCCGCGGCGAACACCCCGGGGACGCTGGTGGCGGTCGCATCGCCGTCGAGCCCGCTCTTGACGCTGATGTAGCCGCCGCGCATGGCGAGCTGCCCCTCGAACAGGGCGGTGTTGGGTGTGTGGCCGATGGCCACGAACAGGCCCGTGATCTCGAGGCTGTGCGTCGCACCGCCGGGGAGCGCCCGCAGACGCACGCCGTGCACGCCCTGCTCGTTGCCGAGCACCTCGTCGACGGTGTGGTTCCAGATCACCGACATCTTCCCGGTCTGCACCTCGCGGAACAGCCGCTCCTGCAGGATCTTCTCGGCGCGCAGCTTGTCGCGCCGGTGTACCAGCGTCACGTGCTGCGCGATGTGCGAGAGATACAGCGCCTCCTCGACCGCGGTGTTGCCGCCGCCGATCACCGCGACGCGCTGCTGGCGGAAGAAGAAACCGTCGCAGGTGGCGCAGGCCGAGACCCCGCGGCCGCGGAACTGCTCCTCCGAAGGCAGCCCCAGGTAGCGGGCACTCGCGCCGGTCGCGATGATGAGCGCATCGCAGCTGTAGCGCGCCGCCTCGCCCACGAGGCTCAGGGGGCGCGCCGCGAGATCGACCGAGACCAGGTGGTCGCTCACGATCTCGGTGGCGAAGCGCTCGGCGTGGCGCCGCATGCGCTCCATCAGGGCGGGGCCCTGCAGGCCCTCGACGTCGCCCGGCCAGTTGTCGACGTCGGTGGTGGTCATGAGCTGACCGCCCGGCGCCATTCCGGTGATGAGCAGCGGTGCGCGATTGGCGCGCGCGGCGTAGACGGCGGCACTGTAACCGGCAGGTCCCGATCCCAGGATAATCAAGCGGCTGTGCCGGCTCTTGCTGTAGGTCATCTCTGCCATCGGTGCATGGTACCAAGCCCTATAATGCGGGCCGTCTATCTTAAGACCAGGCAGTGAAGATTGGCTGAGACCCAGGTCCAGGCACGCAACGGCTCCCGCCTCACGGCGGCGGCGTCCCGCGCCCTGCGCGAGAGCGCGGTGATCGCCCTCGCGATCGTTGCGCTCACCTCGTTCGTGGCCTTAGTGAGCTACAGCCCCGACGACCCGGGGTTCTCTTACACCGGTAATGCCGCGCCGATCCACAACCGCATCGGCATCGCGGGCGCCTGGGTGAGCGACGTGCTGTTCTTCCTGTTCGGCTGGCCCGCGTTCCTGCTGCCGGTGGTGCTCGCGATCGCCGCCTGGGGGCTGCAGCGCCGGGTGCAGGGCGCGAGTGTCTCGCGCGTCAACACCGCGGTGCGCGTGGCGGGCTTCGTGCTGCTGCTCGGGGCAAGCTGCGGCCTGACGACGCTCCATTGGGAAGCGGGCGAGCTGCGGCAGACGGCGGGCGGCGTGGTCGGAGGCCTGGTCGGCAAGGGGCTCGCGGCCTGGCTGGATTTTCTCGGGGCGACGCTGGTCCTGATCGCGGCCTGGATGGCGGGCCTGTCGGTCGCGTTCCACGTGTCGTGGCTCACGGTGATGGACCGGCTCGGCGGGCTCACCTGGGCGGGCATCGGCTGGCTGCGTGCGCGCTGGGCCTCGCGCAAGGATGTGGCCCAGGGACGCGAGCGGCGTCAGGCGCGCAAGGAGGCGGTGGAGAGCGAGCAGAGGAAGTCGGCGACCCGCGCTCCGCCGCGCATCGAGCCGCCGCTGCCGGTGGTCGAGAAGAGCGCGCGCGTCGAGCGCGAGCGCCAGGTGCCGCTGTTCGATCCGCCGAAGGCCAACGAGCTGCCGCCGCTGAAGCTGCTCGACGATCCGCCGGTGCGCGAGCCGCTCTATTCGGCCGAGGCGCTCGAGGCGCTGTCGCGCCTGGTGGAGATGAAGCTCAAGGACTTCGGCATCGATGCCGAGGTGGTGGCGGTGCAGCCGGGTCCGGTGGTGACGCGCTTCGAGCTGCGGCCGGCGCCCGGGGTCAAGGCGAGCCAGATCACGGCGCTTTCCAAGGACCTGGCGCGCGCGCTCTCGGTGCTGTCGGTGCGCGTGGTGGAAGTCATTCCGGGCAAGAGCGTCATGGGACTGGAGATCGCCAACGAGAAGCGCGAGATCGTCACCCTCGGGGAGATCATCCGCTCACGGGCCTATGACGAGATGCACTCGCCGCTCGCGCTGGCGCTCGGCAAGGACATCGGCGGCCAGCCGGTGGTCGCGGACCTCACGCGCATGCCGCACCTGCTGATCGCGGGCACCACCGGCTCCGGCAAGTCGGTGGCGCTCAACGCCATGGTGCTGTCGCTCCTTTATAAGTCCACCGCCGAGCACGTGCGGCTCATCATGATCGACCCGAAGATGCTGGAGCTCTCGGTTTACGAGGGCATCCCGCACCTGCTGGCACCGGTGGTCACCGACATGAAGCAGGCCTCGAACGCGCTGCGCTGGGGCGTCGTGGAGATGGACCGGCGGCATCAGCTGATGGCGGCGCTCGGGGTGCGCAACATCGCCGGCTTCAACCGCCGGGTGCGGGATGCGATCGATGCCGGCAAGCCGATCCGCGACCCGGTGATGCTGGCGCGCGCGGCCAACGATCCGACCATCGACCAGACGCAGATCCTCGATCTGACGCCGCTGCCCTACATCGTGGTGATCGTCGATGAGTTCGCCGATCTCATGATGATCGTCGGCAAGAAGGTCGAAGAGCTGATCACGCGCCTGGCGCAGAAGGCGCGCGCCTCCGGAATCCACCTGGTGCTCGCGACCCAGCGGCCGTCGGTGGACGTGATCACCGGCCTCATCAAGGCCAATATTCCCTGCCGCATCGCCTTCCAGGTCTCCGCGCGGGTCGATTCGCGCACCATCCTCGACCAGATGGGCGCGGAGACCCTGCTCGGCCACGGCGACATGCTCTATCTGCCGCCGGGCACCTCGATGCCGACGCGCGTGCACGGCGCGTTCGTCTCGGATCAGGAAGTGCACCGCGTGGTCGACGCATTGAAGTCCCAGACGCCGCCGAACTACATCGAGGAAGTCCTGTCGGGGCCGCGCGGACCGATCCCCGGGATCTCGGGGGAGGAGGGCGAGGCAGATGGCACGGGCGGCGAGGGCGATGCCGAGCAGGATCCGCTCTACGACGAGGCGGTGCGCATCGTGACGACCGAGCGCAAGCCGTCGATTTCCTACGTCCAGCGGCGTCTCAAGATCGGCTACAACCGCGCGGCGCGGCTGCTCGAGGCGATGGAGCTCGCCGGGCTAGTCGGACCGCTGCAGGCCAACGGCGCGCGTGACGTGCTGGCGCCGGCACCGCCCGAGGACTGATCGATGCGACCCGGTGTGGCAAGTGTCGGGCTGGCGCTGGTGTTGGCAGTGCCCGCGGCAGTGGCCGCCGACCCCCCGGCCGCAGCGCCCGCGTCCGCATCCGCCGCGACTACGCAGCCGACGCAGCTCGATGCCTACCTCGATCACCTGAAGACGCTGCGCGCGAGCTTCCTGCAGACGCTCGCCGACAGTCAGGGGCACGAGATCGATCGCGCCACTGGCACCATCATCGTGCAGCGGCCCGGCAAGTTCAGCTGGGACATCCATCCCCAGTCCGGCAGCGGGGCCGGCAGCGCCGGCCAGCTCATGGTCTGCGACGGGCGCAATCTCTGGTTCCTCGATCGCGATCTCGGCCAGGTGACCGTGAAGCCGGTCGACGCCGCGCTGTCGGCGACCCCGGCGCTGCTGCTGTCGGGCGCGGTCGACGTCCGCAGGAACTTCACCATCAGCCCAGCGGGCGAACGCCTCGGCCTCGAGTGGGTGCTGGTCGAGCCGCACGGCGCGGAGGCGGACTTTCGCGAGGCCCTGTTCGGCTTCGATAAAGGCGAGCTGAAGCGCATGATCCTCGAGGACAAGCTCGACCAGACCGCGACCGTCATCTTCGACAAGGTCGAGCGCAACATGCCCGTGAGCGCCGCGGAGGTGAGCTTCACACCGCCGAAGGGCGCCGACCTGATCGGAACGCCGCGCAAATGAGTGCCGCCGTGGCCGAGTCGCTGCGGCCGCTCGCCGATCGCATGCGGCCGCGCAGCCTCGCGGAGTTCATCGGGCAGCAGCACCTGCTCGCACCCGGCAAGCCGCTGTACACGAGCATCGGATCGGGACAGCTGCATTCGCTCATCCTGTGGGGGCCGCCGGGCACGGGCAAGACGACCCTGGCGCGCCTCATCGCCCAGACCGCGAACGCGCAGTTCATCCCGCTCTCGGCGGTCATGGCCGGCGTCAAGGACATCCGTGCCGCGGTCGATGCCGCGCGCGC
>DASPSF010000149.1:0-32757 GCA_035624075.1 Steroidobacteraceae bacterium
TGCATCTCGGTGGCGGCACCCCCAACTTCCTCGGGCGCGGGACGCTGGCACGGCTCATCGCCGGCATCGGGCGCGCCTTCCGCCTGAGCGACGCCGCCGGCCGCGACTTCTCCATCGAGCTCGATCCGCGCTCGCTGCCCGAGCCGCCGGCGCAGTACGCGGCCTCGCTCGCGCAGCTCGGCTTCAATCGCGCCAGTCTCGGCGTGCAGGATTTCGATCCCGGCGTGCAGCGCGCGGTCAATCGCATCCAGAGCGTCGAGCAGACGCTGAGCCTGATCGACGCCTGCCGCGACCAGGGTTTCCGCTCGATCAACGTCGACCTGATCTACGGCCTGCCGGGGCAGACGCCGGCGGCGTTCCAGCGCACGCTGCGCACCGTCATGTCGGCGCGACCCGACCGCATCGCGGTGTACGGCTACGCGCACCTGCCGACGCTCTTCAAGGCGCAACGGCGCATCGACGCTTCGGCGCTGCCCGATGCCGCGGCCAGAATCGAGCTGCTGCGCCTCGCGATCGACGAGCTGTCGGCGGACGGCTACGCCTACGTCGGCATGGATCACTTCGCGCTGCCGGGCGATGAGCTGGTGCAGGCCCAGGAGCGTGGCGGCCTGCATCGCAATTTCATGGGCTACACCACCCACGCCGACTGCGATCTGATCGGCGTCGGCGCGAGCGCCATCAGTCATATTGCCGACAGCTACAGCCAGAATTTCCGCGACCTCAAGAGCTGGAAGGCCGCCCTCGAGGAGCGGCGGCTGCCGCTGTGGCGCGGGCTGGCACTGACCTTCGACGATCGGTTGCGCGCCAGCGTGATCGGCCAGCTGATGTGTCACGGCATGATCGATACGGCGGCCATCCAGCACCAGTACGGCATCGATTTCGCGGCCTACTTCCAGGATGCGCTCGCGCAGCTCGAGCCGCTGGCCGCCGATGGCCTGGTGCGCATCGCGCACGGCGAGATCACCGCGACCGCGATGGGGCGGCTGCTGTTGCGCAATATTGCGATGTGCTTCGATCACTATCTGGCCGCGGCAACGCCGGCGGCGGGCGCCGCGCCGCTGTCACGGGCCGTCTAGTTCCCTCCCGGCGCGGATGTCGCCTGCAGGTCGAGCACGACCTCCACGACGTTGAGCTCGCGTCTGCGGACGCGGAAGCCCAGCTTCTCCGCCAGGTGCAGCATGGCGGGGTTCTCGGCGAGCACACTCCCCCACAACTCACCCGTGCCGTGCTCGCGGCAATAGCGGATCAGCTTGCGCATCAGGAGCGTCCCCAGCCCCTGACGCTTGAGGTCGGAGCGCACCAGCACGGCAAACTCCGCGGCCGTGTTATCCGCGCCGGCGCAGGCACGCGCCACGCCGAGAATCTCGCCCGCCTCCGGCCCCTCGCTGGCGAGCGCGACGAAGGCCATCTCCCGCTCATAGTCGATATGGGTGAAATGCACGAGCTCCGGCTCGGGCAGCTCGTGCACGGCAGCCAGGAAGCGTGTGCGCAGGTCCTCGGGGGACACGCGCCCGAGAAAGCGCCGATGGCGCGCGGCATCGTCGGCGCGGATCGGGCGCAGCAGCAGTGCACGGCCCCGGTGCTCGATGCGCTCCTCGAGCTCGCTCGGATACGGTCTCATGTGGGTTCCGCCGGCATCCTACCTGCTGAGCCTGCCATGCCGGTAGGTACTACTCGCGGATCCGATAGGTACAAGCCTTACTACCTGCGTCGGCGCGGCCCCATTAGCCTCCCCGCAACGAGCGCGGATCCCGCGCCGAGTAGGGGAGTTCCGAAATGTCAGCGGCAAAGGTCACTGCGTTGGGTAAGTCTGCAGCCCTGGCGGCACTCGCGGCAGTCCTGGTCGGTGCGGCTCCGGCGGCGCTCGCGGTGCCGAGCTTCGCACGGCAGACCGGCATGGCCTGCGAGGCCTGCCACACGGTATTTCCCGAGCTCACCCACTTCGGGCGCGTCTTCAAGGCGAACGGCTATACGCTCACCAACGTCAAGCAGGTGCGCGACGTCAGCGGCAAGAAAGAGGAGCTGCTGCAGCTGGCGCAATTCCCGCCGCTGTCGATCATGGCGCAGATCTCCTACACCGACATGAAGACTGCAGTGCCGGATCTGTCCGCGGCCGGCGCCCCGGGGGTCGCGCAGAACGGTACCGCCGGCTTCCCGCAGCAGCTGAGCCTGTTTTATGCGGGCAAGATCGCTCCCAACTTCGGTGCGATCTTCCAGCTGACCTATGCGAATGACAGCGGGACCATCGGCATCGACAATAGCGACCTGCGCTTCGCGGACGAGGCTATCCTGCCCGACAATGGCACCCTCACTTACGGATTGTCGCTCAACAACAATCCCACGGTGCAGGATCTGTGGAACTCGACGCCCGCGTGGGGCTTCCCCTACGCGGCCAGCAACGCCGCCGTGAGCCCGCTGGCCGCCACTGCAGTCAGCGGACCGTTTGCGCAGAACGTCGCCGGGCTCACAGGTTATATCTTCTGGAACGAGTCGCTGTACCTCGAAGCAGGCGGCTACCGCTCCGCAAAGCAGGGCGTCACCAATTCGCTCACGGGCGCGGCCGGACCTCTCGATGGCACGGCTTCGAATGTCATCCAGGGCCTGTCACCCTATTGGCGCGCGGCCTACGAGTACGATTGGGAGCGAAACTCCCTCGAAGTAGGCTTGTACGGCTTCGACGTGAAGGTGCTGCCGGGCGGGACGCCGAGCGCCCCGGCGCCACTCATCGGGCCCTACAATCAATTCAACGACGTGGCCGAGGATCTGCAGTATCAGTTCATCGGCGACCAGAATCTCCTGTCGATCGCGGCGACCTACATCCACGAATCGATGACGCTCAACGCGGCTTTCGCCAGCGGCGCGTCTGCCAACCCCAGCAACACGCTGACCACGACCGACATCTCGACCACCTACTACTACCGGCGGAAGATCGGCGGCACACTGCAGTACTTCGCCACCACCGGTACGACCGATACCGGGCTCTATCCGGCGACCCCTGCGGGTGCGCCGGGGGTCATCACCAGCGCCAACGGCTCGCCCGATACGCGCGGCTGGATCGCGGAGCTCAACTACCTGCCGTGGCTCAACGTCAAGGTGTCGGCACAGTACACCTGGTACAACAAGTTCAATGGCTCAGGCTCCAATTACGACGGCGTCGGACGCAACGCCTCCGACAACAACACGCTTTACCTGCTGCTGTGGTTTGCGTACTGAGGTGATCATCATGGCAAGATTCCCCTGGTGTTTGGCTGGCGCCGTGGTGCTGACCGCTGTCGGATCCGCAGCGCGGGCGGACGAGCCGGACGCGGTGGCGCGCGCTTATGCACAGCACATCGCCATCACCGTGTGTGGCACCTGCCACGGGCCGACCGGTAACAGCAGCCAGCCGAAGTACCCGCGCCTCGCGGGGCAGAACGCCAATTATCTGGCGACCCAGCTCAAGGCCTTCCGCGCGCAGACGCGCGGTGATCCGGACGCGATCGGCTACATGTGGGGCATGGCGAGCCAGCTCGACGACGACACCATCCAGGCGCTGGCCGCCTACTACGCCGCGCAGAAAGGCGAGCCGAGCGCGAGCGGCGCCTCCGCCGCCATCAGCCGCGGCCGCCAGATCTACGCGCAGGGAGTCGGCGCGCAGGGGGTGCCCGCCTGCAGCAGCTGTCACGGGCCCGATGCGCACGGGCTGCAGGACTTCCCGCGGCTCGCTGGCCAGCACGGCCAGTACGTGCTGAAGCAGCTCGCCTCCTTCCAGAGCAACATGCGCAACGTCGCCATCATGCACGGCGTGGCGCAGAACCTGAATCTCGAGGACATGAACGCAGTGGCCGCGTTCCTCGAGAGTCAGCCCTGAAGCAGGCGCGGCCGCCATGAGCGCCATCCGCCGCATTCTCGCCGCCGTCAAGGATCCTGACGCCCGCCGCTTTCCGGGGATCCGCAAGGCCGCGCGCCTGGCCGCGGCACTCAAGGCCGAGCTCATCCTGTTCCACGCCATCGCCGAGCCACTGTACGTCGGCGGCATCGACGGCGACCTATCCCTCCTGTACGACAATCCGCCGGATATCGAGCGCCGTACCCGCGAGGCGCAGCGCGATCGCCTCGAGCGCATCGCGCGCCGCCTGCGGCGCACGGGCCTCAAGGTTACGGTGAGCGTCGCCTGGGACTACCCGCCGTACGAAGCCGTGGTTCGCGAGGCGGTGCGCCTCGGGGCCGGCCTGATCGTGGCCGAGCGTCATCCGGGGCGGCACCTGGCGGCGGGTCTGCTGCATCTCAACGACTGGGAGCTGCTGCGCCGCAGCCCCATGCCGGTGCTGCTGGTCAAGCGCTCGGGCCCCTGGCGTCAGCCGGCCGTGCTCGCCGCCGTCGATCCGGACCACACCTACGAGAAGCCGCTGCGGCTCAATCAGCAGATCCTGCGCCTCGGCGCGACGGTCGCGAGCGCGCTCGGCGGCGCGCTGCACGCCGCTTATGCCTACGTGCCGCTGCCGCTGACGGCTTTCTCGGCCGGAGCGCTCTCGGACCGGAAGGTGCTGGCACTGGAAGCGCAGGCGGCGCGCAGCGCGCGCGCCAGGCTGCAGGGTACGGTGCGCAATGCACGCATTCCGCGCTCGCGGCAGCACATCATCGGCCGGCATCCGGCGGATGCGATCCCACAGCTCGCGGCCCGCACCCGCAGCGCGATCGTCGTGATGGGCGCGGTCTCGCGCTCGGGTTTCAGGCGGCTGCTGATCGGCAACACCGCCGAGCGCGTCCTCGACCGCCTCGACTGCGACCTGCTGATCGTCAAGCCCCCGGGGCTCGTCAAGGCTCCGCCGCGCTCGCGGCGCGGCGTGCGCTACTTCGGCGTCCAGCCGCGACTCTACTGAGAGGCTCGCTCGGAGGCGGGCCGCGACTGCCACATCCAGTCGCGCACCTCGGGCAGATCCTCGCCCGTGCGGATGATGTAGTCGTGGTGCTGCGCGAGCTTGTCGCGCATCAGCTGCCGCAGGTGCGCCGCGCGGTAGCCGAGGCCGGGCACCCGGTCGATCACGTCGATCACCAGATGAAAGCGGTCGAGGTCATTGCGCACCACCATGTCGAAGGGCGTGGTGGTGCTGCCCTCCTCCTTGTAGCCGCGCACGTGCAGGTTGGCGTGGTTGGTCCGCCGGTACGTGAGCCGGTGGATGAGCCACGGGTAGCCGTGATAGGCAAAGATGATCGGCCGGTCGGTCGTGAACAGCGCATCGAACTCGCTCGCGCTCAGGCCGCGCGGGTGCTCCTCGTGCGGCTGTAGCGTCATCAGGTCGACCACGTTGACCACGCGCACCATGAGATCCGGGAGGTGCTGGCGCAGCAGGTCGACCGCCGCCAGCGCCTCCAGCGTCGGCACGTCCCCGGCACAGCCGAATACCACGTCCGGCGAGCCGTCGCCGTCGTTGCTGGCGAATTCCAGGATGCCGATGCCAGCCTCGCAATGGCGGGTCGCGGCCTCCATCCCGAGCCATTGCGGCTCGCTGTTCTTGCCGGCGACGACGACGTTCACGCGGTCGCGGCTGCGCAGGCAATGCTCGGCGACGCACAGCAGCGTATTGGCGTCCGGCGGCAGGTAGACGCGCACCACTTCCGCTTTCTTGTTGACGACGACGTCGATGAAGCCCGGATCCTGGTGCGAGAAGCCGTTGTGGTCCTGCCTCCAGACGTGCGAGCTGAGCAGGATGTTGAGCGCGGGAATCGACCGCCGCCACGGGATGCGGCGCGCCGCCTCGAGCCACTTGGCGTGCTGGTTGAACATCGAATCGACGATGTGGATGAAAGCCTCGTAACAGTTGAACAGACCATGCCGGCCGGTGAGCAGGTAACCCTCGAGCCAGCCCTGGCATTGATGCTCGGACAGAACCTCCATCACGCGGCCATCGGCGGAGAGGTGATCGTCGCCGGGCACGGACTCCGCCACCCAGGTCCGGTTGGTCACCTCGAACACCGCATCGAGGCGGTTGGAGGCAGTCTCGTCGGGGCCGAGCAGGCGGAAGTTGCGCGCCGCGGCGTTGATCCGCAGGACCTCGCGCAGCCATTGGCCGAGCACCCGGGTGGCTTCGGCGCTGGTCTCGCCGGGGCGCTCCACCGGCACGGCGAAAGGCGCGACCGCGGGCAGCTCGAGCGGCGGCGGGTGCGCGCCGCCGTTGGCGTAGGGGCTCGAGCCCATGCGCCGCTCGGCCCGTGGGGCGAGCTCGAGCAGATGCGCCCGCGGCGCGCCGCCCGAATCGAACAGCTCCTGCGGCCGGTAGCTGCGCATCCACTGCTCGAGCAGGCGCAGGTGCGCGGGGTTGGTGCGCACCTCGGCGAGCGGCACCTGGTGGGCGCGCCACGTGCCTTCGATCTGGACACCGTCGACGGTCTTGGGTCCCGTCCAGCCCTTGGGGCTGTCGAGCACGATCATCGGCCAGCGCGGCCGCACCACGGCGCCTGCGCCGCGGGCGCGCTCGCGGATCGCGGCGATCTCATCGAGCACGCGGGCGAGTGTCATGGCCATCTGCGCGTGCATCGACCACGGCTCATCGCCGGCGACGAAATGGGGCCGCCAGCCATAGCCGGTGAGCAGGCTCTCGAGCTCGACGCGCGGGATGCGCGCCAGCACCGTGGGGTTGGCGATCTTGTAGCCGTTGAGATGGAGGATCGGCAGCACCACCCCATCGGTGCGCGGATTGAGGAACTTGTTCGAATGCCAGGCGGTCGCGAGCGGCCCGGTCTCCGCCTCCCCGTCACCCACGAGGCAGGCGACGATGAGCTCCGGGTTGTCGAAGGCCGCGCCGAAGGCGTGCGCGAGCGAGTAGCCGAGCTCGCCGCCTTCGTGGATCGATCCGGGCACGTCCGGGGCGCAGTGGCTCGGAATCCCGCCAGGGAAGGAGAACTGGCGGAACAGCCGCCGCATGCCGTCGGCGTTGCGCGCCACCTCGGGGTAGAGCTCGCTGTAACTGCCCTCGAGCCAGGTGTTGGCAACCAGCCCGGGTCCGCCATGCCCGGGGCCGATGATCGGCAGCACATTCAGCTCGCGCGCCTTGATCACGCGATTCAGGTGGGCATAGAGGAAGTTGAGTCCGGGTGTGGTACCCCAGTGACCCAGCAGTCGCGGCTTGATGTGCTCCGGCTCGAGAGGCTCGGTCAGCAGCGGGTTGTCGAGGAGATAAATCTGGCCAACCGAAAGATAGTTCGCCGCGCACCACCAGGCATGCACGCGCTGCAGCTCATCCGTGCTCATATAAGCCGCCTCCGGCAACCAACGACCCGACATCGTAACTCTATCGCGTCAGGGTCCGGCGCGGCGGCCGCAAGCAAACGGACGGGCGGTCAGTGCCGCAGGGCCTCGGCCTGCGGATCGGGCGGCATCGCCGCGGGCGCCCTGGATGCCGGCGCATCGGCAGGGGGCGGCTGATATACGAACCAGTCCACGCAGCCGTAACCGGCACGTGGCTCGGCGTCGCGCTCGGGCGCAAAAGGATCCAGCTCCGCGATGCGCCGACCCGGCCGGCGGGGTGCCTGTATGTGTATGAGAGTGTTCATCCGGGTCCTCCTCGTCACCTCTCCGTCATCAGACAACCGCATACTCGATTAAAGGCTCGCCCGCCCACCATACGGACTAGCGCGTAACAAAGGCTCCAGCCGGCTACGCACTTTCCACGATGCTGCTGCGCCGGGCCTCACCTAGAGTCTCCCAGCATCATGCCCACCCGCATACGGCACATACTGGTGGCGATTCATGACCTGCGGCACGCGCCGCGGAGTCAGTTACGCAAGGCGGGAAGCCTGGCGAGGGCCGCGGGCTCGAGCGTCGAGTTATTTCACGCCATCGACGTGCCCGACCCCGGGGCGAGCTGGCCGGAGACGGCGAGCGCAGAGTTCGTGACGCGGCGCCGCGCGGTCATCGCCGCGAGGAGCCTGCGCACGCTCGAGCGGCTCGCCCGCGACCCGGCCTTCCGCGGCCTGCGGGTTCGCTGCCTGGCGAGCTGGGACTATCCGCCGCACGAGGCGATCGTGCGCCGCGCGCTCGCGAGCCGGGCCGGCCTGGTGGTCGCGGCGACCCGGCGTCATGTGTTAGGGGCGCGGCTGGTTCTGCGCAATACCGACTGGGAGCTGATCCGCCATTGCCCGGTGCCGTTGCTGCTGGTCAAGTCCTCACGCGACTACCGGCGCCCGGCTATCCTTGCCGCGGTCGATCCGTTCCATGCCCACGCGCGCCCGGCGGATCTCGACGCACGGCTGCTCGCCGCCGGCAAGAGCTGCGCGCAGCTGCTGCACGGCAGGCTGCACGTGTTTCATGCCTACATGCCACTCGTCAGCGTCGCCATGGCGCCGATCAGCACCGCGCCGATGCTGACCATCCCGCCGGAGGTCGAAGAGGAGCACGGCGCACAGATCAGCCGCACGATCGACCGGCTCGCCGCCAGCGCCGGCGTGCCCCGGGCGCGGCGTCACGTTCACATGGGGGACGTGGCCGGCGAGCTCGCCGCCGCCGCGCGTGACACGCGCGCCGGTATCGTGGTCATGGGAGCCGTATCCCGCTCGGCGCTCAAGCGCTTATTTATCGGTAACGCCGCCGAGCGGGTCCTCGACAACCTCGAATGCGACGCCCTCATCATCAAGCCGCGTGGATTCAAATCGACGCTGAGCCGGCGGCCGGCCATCGCCGTGGCGCGGTGAGCGACGCGTCGCGATTCGCATCCGTCCTGCGTCGCGGTATTCGTCACGAGTCACTGAGCACAGGCCTCAGGCAGCGCGGCCGGCGTCCCCCGAGGCGGCCGGCCGCGCGGCGATGAGCAGTCTCAGCTCAGAACTTCACCATCACGCCGGCCCCCCAGACGACCTCGCGGCTTCGCAGGTCCGGGTACCAGATGCCGCCCTCGTTCGCGCAGTTGTCGGCGCCGATGGTGCTGCCGTTGCTGCACACGTAGCTCGAGGGCGAGCCGGTGTTGCCCGTCGGCGGTGTCACGCCGTCCGCGCCCGTCCAGTAGGGCACGTCGGAATGGCGGAAGGTCAGCTCGGTCCACCAGGTGATCCATGGCTTCGGCATGTACTGGAAGTTGAGCTGGGTATCCCACTGGTAGAGCTTCTGGCCGGGATTCTCGGTGAAGTAGGGGGAGCCGCTCGCGGCCGTGGCGCCGTTGATGGGCGGCATCAGCGCCAGATAGCGGCCGGGGTTGTTCATGAAGCCGCCGCCGAGGGTCAGCGCGTAGATATCATGGGAGAACCAGGTGCGGTCGTAGAGCATCATGCCGAAGAAGTTCGCCTTGTTCGGACCGTGCGAGCACTCGACGCCGCCGCCGTACTCGCAGCCCAGGTCGGCGGTGAAGGACAGCGCCTTCTTGGAGATGCCCGCCGGGCCCGCGCCATCGAAATACTTCCACAGCACACTGTCGTCCTCGTGAACGCGCGTCACGTGCGCGTAGTTGATGTAAGGGGCATTCGGATTCGGCAGCCCGATGTCCGCATTGGGATTGCCGCCGTTGTTGGGTACGCCGTTGCCGCTCGCCAGATTGTCCTGGCCGATCGAGTAGCTGTTGAGAACCAGCTTGAAGGCGTCGTTCGGGATCCAGAGGATCTGCCCGCCGAAACCCGGATGGTTGTTGTACTTGGCATAGGACTGCCAGCCGTTGATGAGCCACGGCTCGATCTTGAGCGTCTGCGTCGGGAACCACTGCACCCGCAGGCCGTTGAAGAACCAGGGCGTGTTGGATGAGACGAACGACGGCTGGTAGGTCCAGTTGTCGAAGTTGTAGTAGCTGAACAGCCCGATATAGGAAAGGAAGATGCCCGCGTCGACGTTGAGCCCGTGGTCGACGTCCCAGTGATAGCCGGCATTCGCTTCCGAGAGGTACTTGTAGGCGCCCTGCAGATCCCACTCACCGACGCCGAGACTCGCATCATTACGCGGCGTGGTGACGGCGTACAGGCCCATCATCGACAGGAACCGCGCCTGCACGTTGTTCCAGTGAAAATTGCCGCCGAAGCTCACCTGCTCGAGCTGGAACTCCCCGGAGCGGAACTCCTCGGTCGAGCCGACGATGGTGTGATCGACGGGGTTGTTGAAGTCCTGCAGATAATTCACGTCGAGGCGCACTTCGGGCGTGAAGAACCTGGTATCGAAGATCGGCGTCGTCTCGCGCGGCGTGCCGTTCATCCAGCCGAGATCACCGACCGCGAACGGCGTCTGGGTGTCCACCGCCGGGCCCGGGGGCGGTGACTGCAACGCCTCCGGCACCAGCTGCGCCACGGCCGCCGTCGCAGCCGCGGTCAGCGCGGGTGACGGAGCGGCGGGCGGAGTCGCCGCCACCGCGGGCGCCGGTACCGCGACGTTCATGACGATGTCGTGACGGGTCGCCTGGCCGGCAACCACCATGAGCGGCGGCACGCTGATCCCGGGTGCTCCACTCGCCTGCGCGGTGATGCTCCAGACTCCGGGCTGCAGGTCGCCGAACGAATAGACGCCGTCGCTTCCCGAAACCGTGGCACGGATCGCGCCGCCATCCGAGCGCAGCGCGGTCACGGTCGCGTGCGCGATCGGCGCGCCCGCCGGGCTCGTGACGAGGCCCACGATCGCGCCGACGCTCGGCTCGGACGCCTGCGCCTGCGCGAGCGCCAGGGCGAGAAGAAGCCCGCACAGTGGGCGCCGCCAATTGCTCATGTCCATCCCGTCACTTTCGCAAATGATGCCCGCAAGGCCTTGCGCCGGCCTTAGGGAAAGGTACGTATCTTGCCCGCCCGCCCGGTGAGGAGGGCGTGAGGAATTGGCGCTGTCAGGAACGCGCGCTCATCACGCGGCCGAGGCCGCCGACGCGCAGCGCGTCGGCGCGCTCGCCGAAGTATCTCGCGTTGAGGGCCTCGGGCCCGAGATCCTCGAGTTGACGGAATCCGAGAGCGCGCAGCTCGTCTGCCAGCTCGCGCGGATCGAAGAAGCTCTTCCAGGGCTCACCGGCCACGGCGACCCGGCGCATCAGCGCACGCTGCAGCATGCGCCGCACGGGACCGAGCGTCGCGGGCGGAACCGCGTAATCAAACACGACGCCGCTGCCCTCCGGCAGCCGGGCGACGAAGGCCAGCGTGCCGAGGACCGTGGCGCGCTCGAGATACATGGTCACGCCGAGCCAGGAGAAGAAAGCCGGCTCGCCGGCGCGGAAGCCGGCGCTCTCGAGCCGCTCGGGCAGCGCCTGGCTCTCGAAGTCGACCGGCACGAAAGTGAGTGATTCGGGCGGCGCGAGAGAGGCGGCGGCGAGCTGGCGGCGCTTCCACGCCTGGGTCGCCGGATGGTCCACCTCGAAGACCCGCAGCTCCGCTGCCGGGAAAGGGTTGCGGTGGGCGAAGGTGTCGAGGCCGGCGCCGAGCACCACGTACTGCCGCACGCCACGGCGCACACTGTCGGCGAGCGCCTCCTCGGCCACGCGGCTGCGCGCCACCAGAAAGGCGCGCAGGTAGCGCGCCGGCGGCAGGTTGTAGCGCAATGCGGCGACCCGGATCTGCGCGACCCCACGCTCGCCGACGATCGCCAGCGCGATCGGGTCATCGAGCACCGGCGGCCGGTCGAGGACCTGATGGGCCGCCCGGGAGAGTGCCACACGCCAGGCGGTGAGGCTCGGCTGGTCCTTCACCTCACGGCCCGGCGCGTGCCGCGCGCGCGCGGCCGACGAGGTAGCCGGCGGCGAACGGCAGTCCCAGCACGACGACCGCGAGCACGATCAGGAGCAGCAGCACCTCGGCGGCCAGCTCGCGCAGCTGCGTCCCGGTGTCCTGCACCACGCGGCCCGAGATCCGGGCGGCATCCTCCGCGACCGCCTTGCGCTCGACGTCGAGCTGCGCCATCACCGCCGAGCGCTCGCTCTGCAGGTCCGCGAACAGCGCCACGCGCTCGGCGTGCAATGCCTGCTCTGCATTGCGCGAGGAAGCTTCGAGCCGGTCGAGCACTTCCCGCAGGCTCTGCCGCACCTGGGCCTCGGCGTCGCGCACCAGGGCGGGCGTCGATTCCGCCACCGCGCTCAGGCGCTCGAGCCGCTCCCTGAGCTCTCTGGTCGCGGCCTGGAGATCGCCGCGCGAGTACCCCGCCTCGCGCAGCGCCAGCTCGGTCTCGTGCATCAGCTGCGCCGGCACGGTGTCACCGTAGATCTCCATCCGGTCGGCGGCGTCCGCCATCGCCTCGGGGATGGTGCCGAGCGAGTCGACCAGCCGGGTGTCGCTGCCCTGCTCGCGGCTCCAGAGCTCGACCATCGACGGCCGCGCGAATGTCAGGTCCGCGAGCGGATGCTCGCGTACGTACTTGTCGACGAACGCCTGGTAAGTGGCGAAGTCGTGTGGCGCGAGCAGCCGGCGCGCCAGGGCCTGGCTTTCGGAGGCGTACTGCCCACAGAGGTCGCGCACGAGCTGCTGATGCGCGCCGAACAGGGCTCCGCCCGGAGCCCCCGCATCCGTGAAGGCCTGCATCTGCGCGGCGAGCGCCCAGGTGTCGAGCAGGCTCATCATCGGCGCGAGACGCGTGGCGGCGTGCCGGCTCGCGCCGACCGCGGCGATCTCCCAGCGCAAGGTGTTCTCCAGCACTCTCGGGTCGTGCTCGGAAGCGGCGATGTCGTCCGCTGAGCGGCTGACGGCGGCCACGAACTGCGCCGACAGCTCCCGGGTGAGGATGCGGGCGTTGAGGTCGCGCGGCGAGAGCGGACGCTCGGGGCTCTTCACGCTGAGGAGCGAGCAGGAGGAGAGTGCGAGCCACAGGGCGCCGCAGAGGAGGACCCGCGCGCAGCTCAACCGGTGTCGCCACTCCATGGCTGCAAACTATACCGCCCTTGACAGCTCCCGTGCCTCGGACCGAAGGTGATGCCGTGAGCACTCAGGGCGGACCCTCGCCGCTCGTCATGATGAGCGCGGTGGAGCTGGTGCGCGCGATTCGCGCGCGCAGCGTGTCGTGCGCCGAGGTGATGGCGACCTACCTCGACCACATCGCGCGCCTGAATTCCCGGGTGAACGCGCTGGTCTCGCTCGCCGGGGCGGACGCCCTGATGCAGCAGGCGCGCGTGCGCGATGCCGAGCTCGCCCGCGGCCAATACCTCGGCCGGATGCACGGCCTGCCGCACGCGGTCAAGGACCTGGCGCTCACGGCCGGCATCCGCACCACGAGCGGCTCGCCGCTGCTCGATGCGGTACCCGATCACGACTCCATCCTGGTCGAGCGGCTGAAAGCCGAGGGCGCCATTCTCATCGGCAAAACCAACACCGCGGAGCTCGGCTTGGGCTCGCAGACCTACAACCCGGTGTTCGGCACCACCCTGAACGCCTACCACCCCGGCAAGACCGCCGGCGGCAGCAGCGGCGGAGCGGCGGTGGCGCTCGCGCTGCGCATGCTGCCGGTGGCCGACGGCAGCGACATGATGGGATCGCTGCGCAACCCCGCCGCCTATAATAATGTGTTCGGCTTCCGGCCCTCGTCCGGGCGGGTACCCGCCGCCGGCGAGGAGCTGTTCCTCGACCATCTGTCCGAGTGGGGCGCCATGGGCCGCAGCGTCCCGGACATCGCCATGCTGATGAGCGTCATCGCCGGTCCCGACCCGCGTGCGCCGCTTTCCACGGGCGAGGACCCGGCGGAGTTCCTGCAGCCGCTCGAGCGCAACCTCCACGGCGTGCGCCTCGCGTGGCTCGGCGACCTCAAGGGCTATCTGCCGATCGAGCCGGGCGTCCTCGAGCTGTGCCGCTCGGCGTGCGCAGTGTTCGAGCGGCTCGGCTGCACGGTCGAGGAGGCGACCCTGCCCTGCTCTCCGGCCGCGCTCTGGGAGGCGTGGCTCCAGCTCCGGCACTGGCTGGTGGCTGGCGAGCTCGAGCCGCTCTACCGCGAGACCGTCAGCCGCGCGCGCTTGAAGCCCGAGGCACGCTGGGAGGTGGAGAGCGCGCAGCGCCTCAGCGCGCTCGATATCTACCGTGCCTCGGCCGCGCGCTCGCGCTGGCACACGGCCGCGCGCTCGCTGTTCGAGCGCTACGAGTTCCTGCTGCTGCCGAGTGCGCAGCTCTTTCCCTTCGATGCCGCGACGCAATGGCCGCGTACCGTCAACGGCGTCGCGATGGATACCTACCACCGCTGGATGGAGGTGGTGGTGCCCGCGAGCCTGCTCGGTGCGCCGGTCCTCAACGTGCCGGTCGGGTTCGGCGCTCAGGATCTGCCGATGGGGATGCAGCTCATCGGGCGCCGGAACGCAGACCTCGCGGTGCTGCAGCTCGGCCACGCCTACGACCTCGAGACGCGCTGGGTCAGTGACCGGCTGCCGCCGCTGCTTGGTTTGTGACTAGAACCCCGGAGGACGCTCGTCCGCCACCGCCAGACTCTGCTCGAGGGCGAGGCCGACGCGCGCGATCGTCCCCTCATCGAACAGCCGGCCGACCAGCGTGACGCCGTGCGGCACGCGCCGCGGCGGATGGAACTTCGGCAGCGGCCGCGTGGGATCGGGCGCCCAGTCGCTGCGCGCCTCGCTGACCTGCACGAAGCCGGCGCGCAGCGTGAGCGACGGCAGTCCGGTGAAGTTTCCGATGGTCAGCATCTCATCGCGCAGCGACGGCACCAGGAGGAGGTCCACCCGGTTGAGGAGCTTCTGCATCTCCTCGGCCACGGCACGGCGCAGCCGGTCGGTCTGCACGAAATCGACCGCGGACAGGAAGCGCGCCTGCCGGAAAGTATTCGGCCAGGCATCCGCGACCTGCATCCTGAGCGAGGCGTCCTGGCCGCTCAGGGTGAGCTCCTCGAAGGCCGCGGCGGCCTCGGCGAACAGGATCGTGTTGAGATCGTCGTAGGGCCAGTCGGGAATCGTGACCTCGACCGGCTCGAGTCCCAGCGCCGCGAGCCGCTCGAGCGCCTCGCGGTCGACTTCGGTGGCGGGGTCCTCGCGCATCCAGCGCGCGAAGTAGCCGAGCCTGAGGCCCCGGACGGGAGAGGCGGCGTCGAACCCGAGCGCGGCGCTGACGCTGCCGAGGTCGCCTGCGTCGGGCCCGCCGATCGCGCTCAGCACCAGCATCACGTCCTCGACACTGCGCGCCATCGGGCCGAGCTTGTCGAGCGACCAGCACAGAGTCATCGCGCCGCTGCGCGGCACGCGCCCGAAGGTGGGACGCAGCCCCGTCAGGCCGCAGCGCATGCTCGGGCCCACGATGCTGCCCTCGGTCTCGCTGCCGATCGAGAAGCCCACGAGCCCAGCCGCGGTCGCCGCGCCGGGACCGGCGCTCGAGCCGGAAGCGCCCTCCTCCGGCAGCCAGGGATTCATGGTCTGTCCGCCGAACCACACGTCATTCAGCGCGAGTGCGCCGAGACTCAGCTTGGCGACGAGCACCGCGCCGGCCGCGTGCAGGCGGCGCACGACGGCTGCGTCCGCCTCCGGCACACGAGCGGCGAACGGCTCCGCCCCGTAGGTGGTACGGACACCAGCGGTATCGAGCAGGTCCTTGGCTCCCCACGGCACTCCGTGCAGCGGTCCGCGGTAGTTGCCCGCGGCGATCTCGCGGTCGGCGCGTTGCGCCTGCCCGAGCGCCAGCTCGGGTGTCAGCGTGATGACACAGCGCAGCCGCGGATCGAACCGGGCGAGGCGCTCGAGATAGATGCGCGTCAGCCGCTCGGAGGTGAGCTGGCGCGACTCGATCCAGCGCGACAGCTTCCACAGCGGCGCGTAGGCGATGTCGGCGTCGGCGGCCGGGAGCTTGCCGGGATCGCGAGCGCTGCGGACGAAGCGCTCGCCCGCGGGCAGCGGCGCGTGCCCGGGAAGTACGGGATTCCAGGTCGAGTACGGCGCGCGCCCAGGCGCGAGCGCCACCTTGCGCGGGCCGCTGCGGCGCTCGTGCACGGTGGCCATGCTGCTGCGCCAGTTGCCGGCGGCCTGGGAACGCTCGGCCGCCGTCAGCTCCACCATCAGGAGTTTTTCGGCTTCCGCAAAGGTCGCGGCCTGTACCTCGGGACCGGTCGCGGGCGCGGTACCGAATGCCGGCGGGGTGCCGGGTGGGGGCTCGGAGGCCACCGCGGGCGCGAGCAGCGCGGCCCCGGAACTCATGAGAAACTCGCGGCGCGATCCTGACATGCTGAGCGTCATCGTATGCCACCGAACCAGCCGCCGCACCCCCGCTCACTCGCCCTCTCCCTGGGGGCGCTCGGCGTGGTGTTCGGCGACATCGGCACGAGTCCGCTCTACACCTTCAAGACGGTGCTCGACCTCACCGGCGGCAACAACGCGCCGACCATCCTCGGCGTGGTCTCGCTGCTGGTGTGGACGCTGATCGTCGTCACCAGCGTCAAGTACGCCGGCTTCGCCATGCGGATCGACAACGACGGCGAGGGCGGCATCCTCGCCCTGATGGCGCTGCTCGGCGTCAAGCGCTACAAGCGCCCGCTGCTGGTCGCGCTCGGCCTGTTCGGCGCAGCGCTCATCTACGGCGACGGCGCGATCACGCCCGCGATCTCGGTGCTGTCGGCGCTCGAGGGCCTCACCCTCGTCGAGCACTCGCTCGAGCCCTACGTGCTGCCGCTCAGCGTGGCGGTGCTGGTGGCGCTGTTCCTGGTGCAGCCGCTCGGCACCGCGCGCATCGGCCGCGCCTTCGGCCCGGTGATGGCGCTGTGGTTCGTGACCATCGCGGTGCTCGGCGTCGCCGGCATCGCCCGGCATCCGGCGGTGCTCTGGGCGCTCAACCCCTGGTACGCCCTCGAGTATCTGCGCCATGGCGGGTACGGCGCCTTCGCGGTGCTCGGCGGGGTGTTCCTGTGCGTCACCGGCGCCGAGGCGCTGTACGCCGACATGGGTCACTTCGGCGCGCGGCCCATCAAGCTCTCCTGGAGCGCGCTGGTGTTTCCGAGCCTGGTGCTCAACTACGCCGGACAGGGCGCCATCGCCCTCGCCGGCGCCCCGACCGAGGGCAACATCTTCTATCGCCTGTGCCCCCCGGAGTGGCTGATGCCGCTGGTGCTGCTGTCGACCGTGGCCACCATCATCGCCAGCCAGTCGATCATCACCGGCGCCTTCTCCATGACACGCCAGGCGATCCAGCTCGGCTGGATGCCGCGGCTGTGGGTGACGCAGACCTCCGACGAGGGCTACGGCCAGATCTATGTCGGCACGGTCAACTGGCTGCTGATGGTCGTGACCGTGTCTCTGGCACTCGTGTTCCGCAAATCCGACAACCTGGCCGGCGCCTACGGCATCGCCGTATCGGCCACCATGCTGCTCACCACGGCGCTCCTCTACACCGCGATGCGCGACATATGGAAATGGGGGCTGGCGGCGAGCTTCAGTGTCGCGGGCCTGTTTTTCGTCGTCGATGGCAGCTTCTTCGCCTCCAACATGCTGAAGCTCCTCGACGGCGGCTACGTGCCGCTCGCGCTCGCCGCGGGGGTGTACGCCGTCATGTTCATCTGGCACCGCGGCCTGGTCGCGATCGCCGCCCGGGTGCGCGAGAATCCGGTGCCGGTCGCGGAGTTCTTCGCCGGGATCGAGCGCGATGGCGTGGCGCGCGTGCCGGGCACCGCTGTGTTCCTCACCCGCGTGAAGGACGCCACGCCCCCCGTCATGCTCTGGTACGTGCGCCACAGCCACGCGCTGCACGAGAAAGTCATCGCGGTGACGCTCGAGACCGCCTCGGTCCCGCGGATCGCGCCCGAGGGGCGCATCCAGCTCGCGCAGCCGGTTGCCAACTTCTGGGTGGCGAGCGTCTGCTACGGCTTCATGGAGCGGCCGGATATGCCGGACCTCATGCGCCAGCTCGCCGCGCGCGGCTGCGGGGTCGTGCCGGAGAAGCTCACCTACTTCGTCGGCTCCGAGCGCATCGTGCCGCGCGAGGCAGGCGGGCTGCCACGCTGGATGGAGGCGATCTTCAGCTTCCTGCTGCGCAACGCCACCCACATGCCGGATTACCTCAACGTGCCGCGCGATCAGCTGATCGATCTCGGGCGGCAGATCTCGATTTAGGCCGGCAGCCGCGCGCTCGCTTATACTTGGCCGTTCGAGGGGAATCGCGCCGAGGGGAGCCGGATGAGTCTGATGCGCGTCGCCGCAGCGCTCGCGGCGCTGCTGGCGTTGCCGTTCGCGTCCACGACGGCCGCCGAGGACCCGTGCGCGGCGTTCTCCTGGGACGTACACCACGAGCGCGATCTCTTCGGCAAGCAGCCGGTCGACCTCGCCAGCGGCAAGGCCCTCGCTGATGCCCCGGCGCTGACGCCCGACCGGCTGTACGAGCTCGAGCTGCGGGCACAGCCGGAGGTGACCTTCAGCGCGCCGCCGAGCCGCACCTGGCCCCAGGAAGCCACTTACGCCGGACTGGCACGTCTCACGGTCGAGACGGCGGGCGTCTACCGCATCGCGCTCGACCAGCCGGCCTGGGTGGACGTGGTCGCGGGCGGCGTGGTACTGCAGTCGCGCGACGCCCAGGGGCGTGTCGGCTGCAGCGCACCCTACAAGGTCGTCGAGTTCTCGCTGCCGGCCGGCAAACCGCTGGTGATCGAGTTGAGCGCCAGCGTCACGCCCTCGATCAGGGTCACCGTCAGCCGCTCTCCGACCCAGACGCCCTGAAGCCGCCGCGGCCGCGTTAGTCTAGGCAGATGCCTGAACTGACGGACAAGGGGGCCGCCGCCGCTCCCGCAGGTGCGCCGACCGCCGCCTCGCCGTGGAGCGCGCTGCGGCAGCGGGTTTTCCGCTGGCTGTGGATCGCCACCGTGGTCTCGAACGTCGGCGGGTGGCTCTACAACGCCGCCTCCGGCTGGCTGATGACCAGCCTCGATTCCGACCCGTTCATCGTCTCGCTGGTCCAGGTCGCCAACAGCGCGCCGCTGTTCCTGTTCGCGCTGCCGGCGGGAGCGCTCGCGGACCTGACCGACAAGCGCCGCTTCATCCTGGTGCTCGAGATCCTCACCACGGTGCTGTGCGCGGTGTTTGCCGCGCTGGTGGCGCTCGAGCGGGTGACGCCGGCGGTGCTGCTGCTGTTCATTTTCCTGGTCGGGACGCTCGGGGCCGTCGAGACACCGGCGTGGCAGGCGATCACGCCGCTGCTGGTGCCGAAAGCCTCGCTCTCCTCCGCCATCGCGCTCAACAGTCTGGGTGTCAACCTGAGCCGCGTCATAGGGCCGGCGCTGGCGGGGGCCATCATCCTCGGCGCCGGCATCGCCGCGCCCTTCTGGCTGAACGCGGTGAGCAACCTGGGCGTGATCGCGGTCATTCTCTGGTGGCGGCCGCCGGCGCAACGCGCGCGCGTCCTGCCCCCCGAGCACCTCTCGGGTGCCATCCGCGCCGGAGTGCGCTACACGCGCTATCACGGCACCTTGCGTGCCACGCTGGCACGCGCGGTGGGATTCTTCCTGTTTGCGAGCGCCTACTGGGCGCTGCTGCCGGTGCTGGCGCGCAGCCAGTTGAAGGGCGGCGCCACGCTCTACGGAGTGCTGCTCGCGACGCTCGGCGCGGGCGCGGTCGGCGGCGCACTGTTCCTGCCGCGGCTCAAGGCGCGCCTCGGGCCCGACCGCCTGGTGGCGCTCGGCGAGCTCGGCACCGCGCTCGCGCTCATTCTGTTCGCAGCCGCCCATGCAGCGCCGCTGGCGCTCATCGCGTGCCTCATCGCAGGCGCCGCCTGGATCATGGCGCTGGCGGTGCTCAACGTCTCGGCGCAACTCGCGCTGCCGGAATGGGTGCGCGGCCGGGGACTCGCCGTCTATGCGACCGTGTTCTTCGGCACCATGAGCCTCGGCAGCGCCTGCTGGGGACTGGTCGGCTCGCATCTCGGGCTCCCGCCCGCGCACCTGATCGCCGCCGCCGGCGCGCTCGCCGCCATCCCGCTGAGCCGGCGCTGGAAGCTGCGCGGCGGCACCGAGCCGGACCTCACGCCCTCGATGCACTGGCCCGCCCCGGTGCTGGCCGAGGCGGTCGAGGGAGATGCGGGACCGGTGCTGGTGAGCGTCGAATACCACATCGATCCGAAGGACCGCGAGGCATTCATCGCCGCCATCACCCGCCTCGCCCGCACGCGCCGGCGCGACGGCGCCTACTCGTGGGGCGTGTTCCAGGATACGGCGCACGCGGGGCGCTTCCTCGAGACCTTCCTGGTCGATTCGTGGCTCGAGCACCTGCGCCAGCACGAGCGCGTCACGCGCGCCGACCGCGCGATCGAGGACCGCGTGCGCAGCTTCGCGCACGAAGCGCCGCGCATCACTCACTACATCGCGGCGGCGACCTGAGGGCGGCGGGGACTCACGGCCTCAAGTCTTGTGCTTGAGGAATTTTGCCACCCGCTGCGCCGCATCGGGCGCCAGGCCCTCGTTCTTGAAGAGGTTGAGCGCGTGCGCATCGTGCAGCGTCAGCCCGTCGCTCTCGAGCAGCGCGCGCTTGTTGACCTGGTTGGAGTACCAGGAGTTGGCGAGGATGTCCTCGGCGAGTGCCGCGAGCTCGCGGTCGAACTGCCCGTCCGGCCAGCAGAAGTTCACCAGGTGCATCTCCTGCGCCTCGCGGCCCGAGTAGCTGCGGCAGCTGAACATCATCTCGCTCGCCTTGGCCGTGCCGATGCGGTGCGGCAGGCGCAGGCTCAAGCCCCAGATCGGGGTGAGGCCCCAGCGGGCATAGGCATCGCGGAAGCAGGCCGACTCGGCCGCCACGATCAGGTCGCCGGCGAGCGCCAGCTCCATCGCCCCGGTCGAACAGTGTCCCTCGACGGCCGCGATGACCGGTTGGGGGAGATTGGCGACCTTGTCGATGACCTCGACGAAGTGGTGCGGCTTGGCGTGAGCCTTGACCTGGGCGAGCACTTCGTTCATGTCGTGGCCCGAGGAGAAGTTGCCGCCGGCGCCCCTGAGGATCACGAGCCCGACGGTCTTGGTCTCGCGCGCGATCGCGTCGATGTGCTTTTCCAGCGCCTCGATCAGCTCCTTCGAGAGCGCATTGAGCTTCTCGGGCCGGTTGAGCGTCAGGACCGCGGTGCCGTGATGATTCTCGCGCAAGACGAGCTGGTTCATTTGAAGGATACCTCGGAGCTATTCCACCAGCCCCCGCCGAGGGCCTGAAACAAACCGGCGGTGTCGGCGTAGCGGTTGGCGCGCGCCTGCACCAGCGCGATCTCCGCCTGCAGGTAGGTCTGCTCGGCGTTCATCAGCGCCACCTCGCTGATCGTGCCGAGCTCGCGTTGCTGGCGCGCGAGCTCGAAGGACTTCTGCGCCGCCACGTCCGCCTCCGCGGCCGCCTTGAGCGCCTGCGCGTCCGCCTGGAGTGCCCGGAGCGTATCGGCGACATTCTGGCAGGCGAGAATGACCGCGGCGCGATACTGGGCCGCCGCCTGATCGAGCGCGGCATCCGCGGCGCGATGCCGGTAGATGAGCGCGCCGGCATCGAACAGGGTCTGGGTGAGCGAGGCGCCGGCGCTCCAGAAGCCGGTATAGGGCGTGAACAGCCTGTTGATCTCGAGCGCCGCCGAACCGGTGTCGGCGCTGAGCGTGAACTGCGGCAGCATGTCGGCGAGGGCGACGCCGACCAGGGCCGAGGCCGCGTGCAGGTTCTCCTCGGCCTGGCGGACGTCGGGCCGCTGCTCGATGAGCTTCGAGGGCAGAGTCACCGGCAGCTCGGTCGGGAGCGTCAGGTCCTCGAGCGTGAAAGTCTCTGGCGGCTCCTCCGCGGGGAGCTTGCCGAGGAGCGCGGTGAGCGCATCGCGCGTCTGTCCGAGCTGCTTGGTGAGCGGCGGCAGGGTGGCTGCGGTCTGCGCCTCCGCCGCCTGCTGCGCGAGCAGGTCGAGCTCGCTCGCCGTACCGAGGGAACGCTGCTGATGCACGGTGTCGGTCATCATGCGCTCGAGCTCGAGCAGCCGCTCGGTGGCGGCGATCTGGCCGCGCAACGAGCCTTCCTGGACTGCGGTCACCACCACGTTGCTGCTCAAGGTCACGTAGGTCGCGATCAGCTCAAAGCGGGTCGCCTCCACCCCGGCACGTGTCGCCTCGAGCGAACGGCGCATGCCACCGAAGACATCGGCCGTGTAGCTGAGGCTCAGCTGCGCGGTGAAGAGATTGTAGTAGGGGTTCACCTGCGCGTAGGTGGTGGGATTGGCGAGCGTATCCACCGGGTTCTTCACGCGCTGCGCATCGAACGAGCCCTGGACCACCGGCAGGAAGCTGGTGCGCTGCGCCTTGTAGAGCTCGTTCGCCTGGCGCAGCGCCGCCTGCGCCGCGGCCAGGCTCGGATTGCCCTTGAGCGACTGGCTGACGAGCGCGGTGAGCTTCTCCGACTTGAAGAGCGTCCACCACTCCGCCGGGATATCGGCCCCGGGAACGAAGGTCTGGGCAGCGCCGCCCGTCCCGGGGCTCGCGACGGTCTCGCCCTTCGAGGGGGCGCTGCCGTAGTCGGGCGCCTTCGGCGGAGCCGGCCGGTGGTAGTTCGGGCCGACCGCGCAGGCCGCCAGGCTCGCGGCGAGTGCCGCCGCCACGGCCGGGCGCACGGCCAGGCGCGCGGCGGGCGCGCGGCCGCGCGCCGCGAGGCGATTGGCAGCCGCTCTCAGGCCCATCGGGCCTCTCCATGACGGCGCTCCGCCCAATGCTCGATCACGTGGTACATCGAGGGCAGCACGAACAGCGTCAGCACGGTCGAGATCGCGAGCCCGCCCACCACCACGGTCGCGATGCCACGCTGCACGTCGCTGCCGACGCCGGTGTGGATGGCCGCCGGCAGCATGCCGAGCGTCGCCACGGTGGCGGTCATCAGCACCGGCCGCAGCCGCTCGGTCGCCCCCTTCATGATCGCATCGTGCAGCTCGAATCCGGCCTGGCGCATGCGGTTGAGATTGGCCACCATGATGATGCCGTTCTGCACCGCCACGCCGAACAGAGCAATGAAGCCCACGCCTGAGGCGACGTTGAGCGTCTCGCCGGTAATATGCAGGGAGATCAGCCCGCCGAGCGTTGCGAGCGGCACGACGCCGAGGATGAGTACCGCCTGGCGCAGCGAGCGCGTGCCGACGGTGAGGAAGATCAGCATCATCATCAACACCAGGCCGAGGATCACCAGCAGCCGTGCCTCGGCGCGGCGCTGGTTCTCGAACTGGCCGCCCCATTCGAGCTGCACCTTCGCCGGGTCGAAATGCACGCGCGCCGCGATCTTCGCCTGCGCCTCCTCGAGATAGCTGGTGAGATCCCGGTCGCGGTTGTCGATGCGGATCGTGAGGTTGCGCCGGCCGTTCTCGCGGGTGATGGTGCTCTCGCCCGACTGCACGCGCACGTCGGCTACCTGCGAGAGCGGCACCTGCATGCCGCTGGCGGTGTGCACCGGCAGGTTGGCGAGCGACTCGGGCGAATCGCGGCTCGCGGCGACGAAGCGCACGGTGAGATTGTAGACGCGCTCGCCGACGTATACGGTCGACACCGGCGCCTGACCCACCCCGGTCTGGATGACGTTCTGCACGTCGGCGATGTTGATGCCGTAGCGCGCCGCCTTCTCGCGGTCCACCGTGATGTTGATCTGCGGAATCGGCGGCTCCTGAAATACCGAGGCGCTCGAGGTGCCGCGGATCGTGTAGAGCACGTCGACCATCTGCTGGCCGACCTGGCGCAGCATGGTGAGGTCGTCGCCGTAGATCTTGATCACCAGCGGGCTGTGCGCGCCGCCGATCATGTCGTTGACGTTGTCGATGATCGGCTGGCTGATGCCGATCGAGTAGCCCGGCAGATCGTGCGCCAGCGCACCGGCCAGCTTGTCGAGAAACTGCTGCTTGCTCTCCCCGTGCGGCCAGGTGTCGTAGGGCGTGAGTCCGGCCGGCACCTCGATGTGCGACATGGTCCAGGGGTCGGTACCGTCGTCGTTACGCCCGGTCTGCGTCACCACATAGGAGATCTCCGGGAACTTCAGCAGCTCGCGTCGCAGATCGCTCGCCATGTCGCTCGCGTTGTTGAGCGCGAGCCCGGTCGGCATCTGTACCTGCAGCCACAACGCGCCCTCGTCGAGATCGGGGAGGAAATCCCGTCCCACCGTCACCCCGAGTCCGACCACCGCGATCAGCGCGAACAGGGCGATGCCGTAGACGATGCGGGGCTGGTCGATGCAGGCGGCGAGCACCCGTTCGTAGCGCTGCGTGAGCCACTCGAGCCAGCGGTTGTGGTAGACGGGGCCGGGCTTGCGGAAGGCGAAATAGGCGAGGCCCGGCACCAGCGCCAGCGCCGTGAGCAGGGCGCCGAAGAGCGCGTACGCCATGGTATAGGCCATGGGCGTAAAGAGCTTGGCCTCGGCGCGGGTGAAGGAAAACAGCGGCAGGTAGGCGCAGATGATGATGAGGCTCGCAAAGAAGATCGGGCGCGTCACCTGCACCGCCGCGGCCTTGACCTCGCTCTCGGAGAGCTCCTCGGTGGGCATCGCCTTGCGGCGCCTCAGGATCGCCTCGGTGACGACGATCGCGCCGTCCACCAGGATGCCGAAGTCGATCGCCCCGAGCGACAGCAGGTTGGCCGACACATGGGTGAGATTCAGCAGCGAGAACACCGCCACCAGCGCGAGCGGAATCGAGACCCCGGCGACCAGCGCGCTCCGCGGGCTGCCGAGGAACAGGATCAGGACCAGGAACACCAGGCTGATGCCCTCGAGGATCGTGCGGCCGACCTTGTGCACCGTGGCCCGCACCAGGTCGTCACGATCGATATAGGGCACGATGCGCACGTCCTGGCTCGCCAGCTGGCGATTGAGCTCCTCGACCTTGGCGTGGATCCCCTTGAGCGTCTCCGAGGGGTTCTGGTACTTCAGCATCAGCACGATGCCTTCGATCGTGTCCGGGTTCTTGTCCTTGCCGAGAATTCCCTCGCGCTCCTGGTGACTCAGCGTGGTGCGACCCAGGTCGCGCACCAGTACCGGCGCGCCGCTGACCTGCGTGACGACGGTGCGGCCGATGTCGGCGAGGCTCCTGATGAGGCCCACGCCGCGGATCACGTAGCTCTGGTCGCCGCGCGACACCCGCCCGCCGGCGGCGTTGGCGTTGTTGTTGTTGATCGCGTTGATGACGTCGGTGATACCGAGCCCGTAGTGCTCGAGCTGCTTCGGATCGAGATCGAGCTGGTACTCGGTGGTGAAGCCGCCGAAATTGGTGTCGTCCACCACCCCGGGCACGGACTTCAAGGCCGGTATCACCGTCCAGCGCTGGATCTCCGAGAGCTCCTGCAGGTTCTTGGTGTCGGATTCGAGCGTGTAGCGGTAAATCTCGCCCCCGGGACCTGCGACCGGGTCGAGCGACGGGGCGGCGCCGGCGGGCAGGGTCACCTGGTTGATGCGCTCGAGGAGGCGCTGGCGCACCCAGTAATCCTCGTAGCCGTCGCGGAACAGCACGGTGATCAGCGACAGCCCGAAGGTGCTCTCCGAGCGCATCAGCAGCAGTCCCGGCGTGCCGTTGATCTCGCGCTCGAGCGGCACGGTGATCAGCTGCTCGACTTCCTCGGCGGCGAGGCCCGGCAGCTGCGTGGTCACCTGCGCCGAGACGTCGCCGAGCTCGGGGTAGGCCTCGACACTCAAGGTCTCCCAGGCGTAGATACCGAAGATGCTGAGCAGCACCGCGATCACGATGACCGCGATGCGCCGCCGCAGGCAGAAGTCGACGAACTGGTCAATCATTGAGCAGGATTCCGCCCTTGACCACCACCTGCTCGCCCGGCTTGACGCCCGACTCGATGACGACCTGCGGTCCCTCCTGCAGCAGCGGCTGCACGGTGCGGCGCTCGAAGGTCCAGGGCGCGGTCGCGACGAACACGCTGGTGCGGTCGTTGTTCATGAGCAGCGCCGAGCTCGGCAACACCACGCGCGGCAGCGCGGCACCGCGCAGCGTCACGGTCGCGAACATGTTGGGCTTGAGCCAGGCGTCGGGGTTGGGGAACGCGATGCGCGTCTTGTCGCGCCGCGAGTCGGGCTCGATCACGTCCGATACGAACAGCACCTTGCCGTGCAGCGTCTTCCCCGGGTAGGCGTCCACGGCAATCTCGGCGTCCTGATTGCGCCTGACGCTGCTGACGTCCTGCTCGGCGATCAGCGCCGTCACCCAGACGATCGACAGGTCGGCGAGCGTCATGATCGACTGGGTGTCGTCGTTGATGGTGGCGCCGGGAGCGATGGCGAGCGCGGTGATGCTGCCGGCCGCCGGGGCGCGCACCATGAGGAGCCGCCCCTCCCCCTGGGCGTCCTCCGCCGCGCCCATGGCGCGCAGATGCACGCGCGAGCGCTCGTACTCGGCCACGGCCTGCTGGTTATCGTTGCGCGCCGACTCGAGGTCGCGCTGCGCCGCGGCCCCGATGCGGAACTGCTCTTCCTGGTACTTGAGGTTCTTCGCGGCCAGCACCGCGGCAGCGGCGGCCTTGTCGTAGTCGGAGTAGGCCTGGGCGAGATCCGGCGAATCGATGGTCGCCAGCACCTGGCCGCGCTGCACCCGGTCGCCGAGCGCCGCCTTCACCTCACGCACCCGCCCCGCCCCCGGCGGCAGCACGTTCACGGTGCGGGCCGGATCTGACTCGACGATCCCGGGAGCCGTGACCAGCCCGCTGCGCTCCTCGGCCGGCGCCGCGGCCACGGTGAGGCGCTGCCGCAGCAGAGATTTCTCGGGGATGAAGATCCGGCCGTCCTTATGGACCAGCGCCGGCGCCCCCTCCCCGCCAGCTCCGCGACCGCGCCACAGCGCCTGGGCGAGCAGCAGCAGGACGAGCAACACCCCGGCGCCGATGCCGCCCCAGAAGAACGCGCGGCCGCGCGCGCTCGGCGTGTGGTCGTAGGCATGCGCATGCTGGTGGCCGTTTGCGCCCTGATTCTCATCCGGCGGATGGTCGTGCGTTTCCATGGAGATCGCTCAAAAAAAGGCCAGGCGTTGCGGGTTTGTGTGACTTATATGTGACAGCGGGCGCAGCCCCCTGCCGCGGGCGCGATTGTTGGACGCGCTCCGCCCAAAGTCAACCGCTATTTACCATACCCCCCCACCCTATATGGAGGAGTCAGGACCGGCCGTCGCGCAGGTGCACCTCGCGCTGCGGGAAGGGCATGACGACGCCCCGGGCGCGGAAAGCCTCGAGCACCGCGGCACACACCTCGCCACCGGCCGCGCCCTGGTCCTCCACCAGCACCCAGGGGCGCACGGCGAGCGCCACCGCAGACTCCCCGAGCTGCACCGGTGCCACGACCGGCGCGGGGTCCTGGAGCACCCGCGGGTTGGCCGCCAGCACCTCGCGGATGATGGCGAGCGCGGCGGTGAGATCGGTGTCGTAGGCGACCCCGACGGTGAAGTCGAGCTGGCGCACCCGGCCGTAGTTATGAAGGATCTCGCCGACGATCTTGCGGTTCGGGATCACGACCCGCGAGCGGTCGAGGTGCACGAGGGTGGTGCTGAAGAGTGTGATGGTCTCCACTGCCCCCTCGACGCCGGCGATCGCGATGTACTCGCCGACCTTGTAGGGCTTGGCGAAGATGATCGAGAGGCCGGCCACCACGTTGCTCAAGACCCCCTGGGTGGCGAGCGCCACCCCGGCCCCCGCGACGCCGAGTCCGGCCACCAGCGGCAGCAGCTCCACCCCGAGGTTCTGCAGCGCCATGATGGCGAACAGCAGCACGCACAGTGCCCAGACGATGCGCGTGAACAGCGCGCGGATCGGCGGCTCGAGCTGGCGCCGCTCGAGCATGCGGGCAAAACCACCGCTCACCCACTTGCCGACGATGAAGCCAGCTACCAGGATCAGGATCGCCGTGAGCAGCCGCGGACCGAAGCGGATCGCCATCTCGAGCATGGTGTCCTTCGCGTGGCTGATGGTCGCGACTTGCTCGTTCATGGGTACCCTCCCTGCGGCAGAGTGTAACCGCAAGGCCCGCCATGCGAGGGTCGCTGCGGCAATAGTTAGGCAGTTACCTAACCATCGCGCCAGTGACTATCAGGCGTGTGTCCCGCCGCCCAGGTAACTACGGCATGCGCTCGCCGCGCGAGGCGACCAGGATCCGGTACCAGTCCTCGCGCGTCAGGTGCACGCCGTAGGCGGTGCGCGCCTCGTGGATGCGCGCGGGATTCTGGCTGCCGATGAGCGGAATCGGCCGCGCCGGATGCGCCATGATCCAGGCGTAGGCGACCGCCGTGCGCGAGGTACCGTCGCGCCGCGCGATCGCCTCGAGCGCGGCGATCACCCGGTCGGTACGCGGGCTGTCCGACAGCGCCCCCGGCGGCGTCGCCAGGCGGCCCTGCGCGAGCGGCGACCAGGCGAGCACTCCGGTGCCGCGCCGCATGGCGGCATCGAGCGTCCCGTCGGTGAGCCCCTCGATGGCGAGCGGCGAGATCTCGTTCTGCACGCTCGCGATCGCAAAGGGCAGATGGAAGGCGAGCGCCTCGAACTGTGCCGCGCTGTAGTTCGACACGCCCGCCGCCCGGATCTTACCGGTGCGCCGCAGCCGCTCCAGGGCTTCGGCGACCTCGCTCGGGTGAGCGAGCAGATCCGGACGATGGATCTGGTAGAGGTCGAGGTACTCGACGCCGAGCCGCCCGAGGGAGGCTTCGCACGCCGCGATCAGATGCGCGGCCGAGGAGTCGTAAGGCACCGGCGGGGTGATGCCGGCCTTGGAGGCGAGCACCATCCGGTCGCGCAGCCGCGGTGCCTCGCGCAGCACTGCGCCGAGCAGCGACTCGGCCGCGCCGAAGCCGCCGCCGCGCGCATAACCATAGACGTCGGCGGTGTCGAACAGCGTACAGCCGGCCTCGAGCGCGGCCTCGACCCGCTCGCGCGGACTCGCCTCGGCCGGTTCGGCGAGACGCCACATGCCCCAGCCGAGCGGGGCGACGCTGAGGCCGCTCATGCCGAGCGGAATGCGCGCATCCGCCGAGGGTCCGAGGCTCATCATGGCCCCGGGAGCTTACCCGATCCCTGGTGAGGATCCTCAGCGCACGGCGGCGCCGGAGGTCTCGGCGCGGTAGCGTTCGCGGGTGGTATGCACCAGGTCGCGCAGGAACGCCTTCTCGTAGGAGCGCAGCAGATGCGCCTGATTGCGCTCGACATAGGCGCCCACCAGGTCGCGGTCGGCAGCGACGCTCAGCAGCTGGCGCAGCGTGTTGGCATCCCAACGCCACGGCAGCTCGAGCTCGCAGAACGCGTGATTCCAGGCGGCCAGCTCCGCGTCCAGGGTGTCGTTGGTAGTCACCGTCTCGCCTCCAGGGCCAGGATGGACAAGGGGCCAGAGATTACCGCCGCGCCATACCCAAGAAAATTCAAAGCTTTCTATCCCGGACATATGATTTACCGTATACGTCGCGCGGCGCGGCGCGTATGCTGCCCGGCGCATGAAGCACGTCACGCTGCGGCAGCTGCGGGTGTTCCTGGCCGCGGCCCGCTATATGAATTTCTCCCGGGCCGCGGAGGAGCTGCACCTGACGCAGCCGGCGGTCTCGACCCAGATCAAGGAGCTCGCCGCCGGCGTCGGGCTGCCGCTGTTCGAGCGCATCGGCCGCCGCAGCTACCTGACGCCCGCGGGCGTCGAGCTCGAGCAGTGCGCCAAGGCCGTTCTTCACCGCCTGCGCGAAACCGAGGACACGCTCGCGCAGCTGAAGGGCATCACCGGCGGACAGCTCAACGTCGCGGTCATCAGCGCCGGGGACTACTTCTTCCCGCGCGTGCTCGCGGCCTTCGGCGCCGGCCACCCGGGCATCACCTTCAACCTCACGGTCCACAACCGCGAAGGCCTGCTGCACCAGCTGGCCGACAACCTCACCGATCTCGCGATCATGGTGCGCCCGCCGCGCGACATGGACATCGTCGCCCTGCCCTTCGCGCCGCACCCTTACGTGATCGTCGCGCCGCCCGATCATCCGCTCGCCGGTGCGCGGCAGATCCCGCGCGCGGCCCTCAATCGCGAGCGCTTCGTGCTGCGCGAGCACGGCTCGGACACCTGGAACTCGATGCGCGAGGTGTTCGGCCGGCAATTTCCGCGCCTCGACATCGCGATGCAGATCCAGAGCACCGAGACCATCAAGCAGGCGGTGGTCGCCGGGATGGGGATCGCGTTCCTCTCCGCCCACACCATCTCACTCGACCTGCGCGCCGGCAATCTGGTGGTGCTCGACGTCGAGGACTTTCCGGCCATGCTCAGCTGGTACCTGGTGCACAACCGCACCAAGCGCCTGCCACCGGTGGCGGCCGCCTTCAAGGAATTCCTGCTGCGCGAGGGGGCGCCGCTGATCGAGCGGCTGGTGCAGTTCGGGTTCCCGACGCCGGCGGGCGGGGCGCGCGTGGCCGCTGCCGCAAAGGGCGTACGGCGCTCCCGCCGCCCTTGACCGTCAATCGAGAAAATCGCCGTAGCGCTCGACGTGCGCGGCGAGATCGAGCGTGTGCTGGCGGGTGAGCCGCTCGGCGAGCTCGGTGTCGCGCCGCTCGAGCGCCTCGATGATCTTCAGGTGGTCGATGATCGAGCGGGCGGCGCGATTGTCCTGTGAGATGGTTGCGCGGCGGATCGCGCGCACGTGCAGGAACAGGTTGCTGGTCGCCTCCTCGATGAGGCGCGAGCCGCCGAGGCGGATGATCATCTGATGAAAGGCGATGTTGGCGTCCGAGTATTCGTCGAGGTGCTCGGCGGGTGGTGAGTTCTGGAACGAGTCGAACAAGTGCCGCAGCTTGCCGATCTCGGCATCCGGCGCATGCAGCGTCGCCAGGCGCGCCGACAGGCTCTCGAGCGCCGCCCACATCTGGATCATCTCGATGATCTCGCGCTTGGACTTGCGCACGATGAAGATGCCGCGGCGCGGGATGGTCTTGACGAACCCCTGCTGCTCGAGGATCGAGAGCGCCTCGCGCACCGGCGTGCGGCTCACGCCCAGGGCCTGCATCAATTCGCGCTCATCGAGCCTGAGCGGCTGACGCTCGCTGTAGATGTCGGTGCTGGCGATCGCCTCCTTGATGCGCGCGTACGCCTGGTCACGCAGGCTCACGGAGTTGAGCGGACCGAGGCGCAGCCCTCCCCGGGTTCCCTGTTTGCGCAGCGTTGCAGTCGGGCTCACTCGAACGGCCCCCGGCCGGATCAGCCAGTCATTTGTTGTATATCAGATATTACCGAAGCGCAGTCGCACTCGCGATTCGATGCTTACAAGCAAATAGTCGGCTGCGTTTAGCGCCACTTCAAGGACTTACGGCCAATATATTGACAAGCCCAAGATATATCACATATGTTCGACCGCCGTTTCAGGTGACTCCTGATGGCCGTTCCCATGCCGGAGCGGGCACTCGTAAAAAGTCCAACGCTCGGACGTGCCGACCTTAAGAAAGCAGCTACCCGGCCGATAAGTCATCTCATTCAAAGGGGGCGGCGATGATGACCGATTCGAGATCTCAACCGGGCTCGGTGTTTGCCAACCCCTGGATTCAGCTGATTCTTGGCATCGTCTGCATGGCCGCGGTGGCGAACATGCAGTATGGCTGGACGCTGTTCGTCGACCCGATCAACGCCAAGTTCCACTGGGGACGACCTGCCATCCAATGGGCATTCACCCTGTTCGTATTCATCGAGACCTGGCTGGTGCCGGTCGAAGGCTACCTGGTCGATCGCTTCGGGCCCCGCATCGTCGTGATCGGCGGCGGCATCCTGGTCGCGATCGCCTGGTCGCTGAACTCGACCGCAACGTCACTGACGATGCTGTATGTCGCGGCCGCCATCGGTGGCATCGGCACGGGAGCAGTCTACGGAACCTGCGTGGGCAACGCCCTCAAATGGTTCCCGACACGCCGCGGGCTGGCCGCCGGCATTACCGCGGCCGGCTTCGGCGTCGGTGCGGCTCTGACGATCGCGCCGATCTCGGCCATGATCAACAACTCGGGCTACCAGCAGGCGTTCCTCTTCTTCGGCCTGCTGCAGGGGCTCATCGTCTTCATCGCCGCCTGGGGCCTGCTGGTGGCGCCGGCCGCGCTGATCGCCGCGGCCCCGAAGAAGAGCCAGTCGCCGGTCAGCTTCACACCGGGGCAGGTGCTGTCGAGCCCGGTGTTCTACGTGATGTACGTGATGTTCGTGCTGGTCGCCGCGGGGGGCCTGGCGCTGATCCCGAACATCAAGCCGATCGAGAACGACTGGAAGGTCGCCAAGGCTTCGATCGACCTGCTCGGCATGACGGTCGTCGCCGGGACCTTCGCGATCTCGATGCAGCGCGTGTTCGACGGCATCGGCCGGCCTTTCTTTGGCTGGGTGTCCGACTACATCGGCCGCGAGAACACCATGGCGATCGCATTCCTCACGGGAGCCGGCGCCCTGCTGCTCTTGAGCCAGTTCGGCACCAACCCCACGGCGTTCGTGCTGGTCTCGACGCTGTACTTCGGTGTCTTCGGCGAGATCTACAGCCTCTTCCCGGCCACCCAGGGCGACACCTTCGGGGCGCGTTACGCCGCGGCCAACGCCGGCATGCTCTACACTGCCAAGGGTACCGCGACGCTGCTGGTGCCGTTCGCCACGGCCCTCGCGGCCTCGCAGGGCTGGAATACCATCCTGCGGGTCGCGATGTGCGGCAACCTGGTGGCTGCGGCGCTGGCGCTGCTGGTGCTGAAGCCGATGCGCGCGAAGCACTTCGAGAAGATTCGCGCCGCGGCCTGACGGAACAGGAGAGACACACATGAACGCCGCAACCCCGGTACCCGTCCCAGCGGGCAAGTCCACCACCGCGGAAGACACTCTGCAGCGCAAGAGCCGCGAAGCCGGCGTCGTGTCCGGCGGCCACCTGGTTGCCAAGGCCCTCAAGAACGAGGGCGTCGACACCATCTTCACCCTCTGCGGCGGACACATCATCGACATCTACGACGGCTGCATCGATGAGGGC
>DASPSF010000101.1:0-6610 GCA_035624075.1 Steroidobacteraceae bacterium
TCTGGCGGTGCGCTTCGGGCGCGCGGCCAGCGCGGTCAGCAAGCGCACCTGCATCGTGATCATCGAGGTGCAGGCCGGTGAGGAACGCCAGCAGGTGGGCCTGCTGGTAGATGCGGTGAATGCGGTACTCGAGATCGCGCCCGCGCAGATCGAGCCACCGCCCGCCTTCGGCGCGCGCGTGCGCACCGACTTCATCCGCGGCATGGGCAAGGTGGACTCGAAGTTCATCATCCTGCTGAACGTCACGGACCTGCTGAAGAGCGAGGAGCTCGAGCACCTCAAGGGGGCGGAGCAACCCGCAGCCGGCGGCGCCGAATAGCGCCGCTTTCCCTGTTGCGCTGCAACACCACGCCCCCCGCGGGGTTGCGGAATGGGACGTGATCCGCGACACACTGGCACTGTACTTGCAGTGTCAGGGAAGGGTTACCCGGTCCGCCGGAGAGTTGTCGCGTTGTTCCATGCCATCGGAAGGCTGAGGCTCCTGCCCCGACCCCTGTCGCTGCTCACGGCGATGGGGGTCCTGTTCGTGGCCTATGTCGTGCCCGCGGGCGCCATGCTCCTCTACGCCGAGCATGCCGTCAGCGCGCGGGTCAGCGCGGTGCTCTTCCCGCTTCCCTGGCTCGCCGACGGTATCGCTCTCAGCCTCCTGCTGGTTGGTGGCCTGCGCGCCTGGCCCGCGGTGTTCGCGGGCTCCCTGTTCATCTGGGGGGTGATGCGTGGTGACCCGGCGGTCATGGTGATCGCCGACGCGATGGGCGAGGCACTGAGCCTCGTGATCGCCGTGCAGATCATGCGGGCGTGGCGGTTCCGCCGGCAGCTCGATCGCCTTTCCGACCCTCTGATCCTGATCGTGGCCGCGCTGGCCGGCCGGCTGGTGGCAGCTCTTGCTGACATCGGCGGCACGCTGGCCGCCGTGTGGCTTACACCGCGGAGCCTCCCGCCGGACTATCTGCAGGCGCTCACCCGGCCCGGAACTCTGACACCCGCCGTGACGCCGGTCCTCATCGCGGCGGTGGCCCGCTGGCAGCTGAACGCCCTGGCGGGGATCGTGCTCGCGGCTCCCGTTCTTCTCACCAGTCCGAGGAGGCTTCGCCGCACGGTGCGGGCACGGCCGTTCAGGCTGGCGATCCTGTGCGGGCTGTCGCTGCTCTGGTGCGTCGGGGCGCTCGAGGTGTCCGCACCGTGGGCCTGCTGGCCGCTGCTGCTGTCGGCACTGATGCTGGTGGCGTGGGCGGCCATCGACTTCAGCTCGGTGATGTCGGCGCTCTGCACGGTGCTGTTCTCGTGCACCGCTGCTGCCGCCTTCTGTCAGGGCGTCGGACCGCTCGCGACCACCGACGTGACGGGGGATCTGGCAGCGACCTGGGGTTTCATCGGCCTGCTCTGCTGCGTGAGCCCGGTGCTGGTGGTGACCCTCAGCGCCCGGCAGCTTTACGACCGGCGGCTCACCGTGCTCGCAAACCGATATCAGTCGCTGTTCACGGCCAACCCGACGCCGGCCTGGGTGGCGGATGCGGCTTCCGGAAGGATCCTGATGGCCAACTCCGAGGCCATCCGCCGCTACGGCTTCAGCGAGACCGAGTTTCAGCGCATGACGATCGCGGAGCTCTGCGCAGACCCACCCGCACGCGCCGAGCTTCCGCCCGCCGATGGCGACCTGGTCGCCACCCCGCTGGTGAAGCACCTGACACGCGAGGGCGCCGTCATCGACGTCGAGCTCGTCTCCACACCACTCGAGCTCGAGGGACGATCCGTTGATCTCGTGTACGCGGTCGACATGACCGATCATCAGGATCTGCGCCGCCGGCTGCTCGACACCGTCGACGGCGAATCCTGCCGGGTCTCGCACGAGCTGCATGAGGGGCTCGGCGAGACACTCACCGGACTTGCCGGCCATGCGGAAGCCCTGTCCCACCACGCCGTGGAGGGAGAAAGCCTCGACTCACCGAGCGTGCTGCGCCTGCACGAGCTGTCGGAGCTCGCGCAGCGGGCCGAGTCCTCCCTGTACCAGCTCACCAGCGGCGGACCGCCCCGGCTCGAGGGCCCGCGCGCTCAACCGCCGCCCAAATCTGCGCCCAGATCCAGAGCGCGGCCTTCCACCGGGCGGGCGTCCCGGCGAGAGCCCCGGAAACTCCTGCCGCGCTCGCGCGCTTCCGATCTGCTGGTATGGGCGCTCATCGTGCTGGCATGCGGGGTGGGCGGCGGAGCCACGTTCGCGCTCATGAGCGCAGACGGTGGTCACTTTACCTACGGGAGCCTTCGAATCGCGGTTCCTTCGTTGCTGGCAGGCGCCGCCGTCTCCAGTCTGTGGCTGAGTGGCCTTCATCGCTGGCCGGCGGTGCTTCTCGGAATGGCTCTGGTTCACTGCGGCCTGGTCGGCGGACCACTCCCCACCACACTGCTGATAGCGGTGCTCACCACCGGGGCGAGCTACGCCACGGTAACCCTGATGAGGCGCTGGCGCTTCACGCCCATCCTCGAGCGCTGGCAGGACCCGCTCGTGCTGTGCGCGGCGGCGACTGTGTCCTGGGGACTGGCGATTGCCCTGACTCTGGCGGGGTCGGCCCTTCTGCTGGCGCTCTCACCCGCCGGGGTCGCGCCCGACCTCGCCGCGCTTTTCTCCTCCCCCACCGCCGGTGGCATGCATCCAACCGCCGCCCTGTTTACGGTAGGAGCGCGGTGGCTGTTCGCCGCGGCCGCCGGCGTGGTACTGGTGGTACCCACGCTCGCGCTGGCGGCCACGCCAGCACGCGTCCTGAGAGAAAATCTCTCCGAGCTCGGTGCCTGGGGGGTGTGCCTGGCCGGCGGGTGTTTGATGCTGCTCGCCCTCAGCACCCCCAGGGCGCTCCTGCCACTCCTGACACTCAGCATCCTGCTGGTGGTGTGGGCAACGGCCCGTTTCGGTGCCGGACTGGCATCGCTCGGCACCCTGAGCTTCGCATGGGCCGCCGCGGCAAGCTTTGCGACCCGTACTGGCGTCCTCGGCACGCAGAATGCGGCGCTCGAGATTACCTACGTCTGGGGATTCGTCGGCGTCCTCAGCGTCATCAGCTTATTTCTGGCGGCACTGCTCGCCCAGCACGAGGGCCGGCGGCGCGAGGTCACCGCGGTCGGCAAGCGTTACCGCTCCCTCTTTCAGGGGGATCCCCGGCCTCTGTGGCTGCACGATGTCCGCACCGGACAGATCCTCGATGCGAATCGCGCCGCAGCGCGGGCCTATGGCTACTCCATCGCTGAATTCACCGCGCTCAGCGTCGGGCAGCTGCTCGCACCGGGGCAGAACCGGGCGGTGCTCGACACGCCCGGAAACGCGGCGGTCGGTCCGCAGCCGATGCAACACCGCAGCAGGAGCGGCGAGAGCATGGATGTCGAGATGTGGTCGTATGGCACCACTCTCGACCGCCGTCGGGTCACGATCTGTTTCGCTCACGATGTAACGGAACGCAACGCGCTGCGCCGCGCGCTGTTCGACAAAGCGGAGCTCGAGCAGCGCCAGCTCGCGGCCCAAGTGCGCGCCGTGCTCGGTGGCCCGCTCGCCGAGCTGCGGATCGTGGGACACAAGCTGCTGCTGGAGCTCGGAAGGTCGGCCGCGCCTGCGCGCCTGCGCGAGTTGCTGGCATCGCTTGCACGTCAGGCCCGGCGCGCGGGCGGGTCGTGCCGGGAGGTTGCGCAGCGCCTGTCGCCGCTGCAGGCGAGCCGCGGGGACCTCCTCGGCGCGCTGAGCGCCCTGCGGCAGGACGCCGCGAAGCACCCCCAATTCGCCCTGAGCGTGGATGGCCCCGCGCCTCTCACGCTGCTACCCCGGCAATCCGAGGAACTGTTCGGCCTTCTGAGTGAGCTCCTGGCGAGCTGCCGGGAGAGCGGCGCCGCTGACGTGCCCCAGGTGACCATCACGAGTTTCGGACACGCCGTGCGTCTCTCGCTGGAGGCGGAGCTGTCATCGTCCGCAAAAGAGCGCCCCGCCAGCCTGGCCCGCCAGCCGTCCGTGCTCCTGCGGGCGCGAGTGATGGGGGCGCGTCTGTGGGAGCTATCGCTCGGCACTCGCATGCGAGTGGTCTGCGACTACCCGCTCTGAAGTCCGCGCTCAGGCGAAAGCTCGCGGGGCACGGCCTGCGCTAGACTCCGGGTGGGGTACTCGGGGCCGGGCTGATGAAACTACGCTACAAGATCCTGGGCGCCATCGTCGCCCTGCTGGCGGCCGCGGTGCTGACTCTCGCACTCGCCATGAGCCACACAGATCCCTGCGGCGCGGCGCCCCCGCTGCCCGCCGGGGCGACCGTGATGAAGGGAATCATGCGCCGCTGCTACGGCCCGCCCACTGTCCTCAGTTATGAGGACGTTGCGAAGCCCACTCCCGCCGACGATGAGGTGCTGGTCAAGGTGCGCGCGGCTTCCGTGAATCCGCTCGACTGGCACTATGTCGAGGGCACTCCCTACCTGGTGCGCATCGACGCCGGCTTCGGCAAGCCGCACGACCCGCGGCTCGGAGTCGACTTTGCCGGAACGGTCGAGGCGGTCGGCAAGGCCGTGCGGCGCTTCAAGCCGGGCGATGAGGTCTTCGGCGGCAAATTCGGGGCATTTGCGCAGTACCTGACGGTGCGCGAGGAGCGCGCGGTCGCCTTGAAACCAGCCAGCATCACCTTCGAGCAGGCTGCAACGGTGCCGATCGCGGCGCTTACTGCCCTGCAGGCGCTGCGCGACAAGGGCCACATCAAAGCCGGACAGAAAGTGCTGATCAACGGCGCCTCGGGTGGCGTCGGCACCTTCGCCGTGCAGATCGCCAAGTCCTACGGCGCCGAGGTGACTGGCGTATGCAGCACGAAGAACCTCGAGCTGGTGCGCTCGCTCGGCGCCGATCATGTGATCGACTACACCCGCGAGGACTTCACCAGGGGCGCAGAGCGCTACGACCTCATTGCCGATATCGTGAGTACCCACTCGGTGTCGGACTACAGGCGCGTACTGAGCCCGAACGGCAACTACGTCATGATCGGATCTGCGACCACCGGCCACTGGTTCGGCTGGCTCGAGATTCCCATGCAGGCGTGGGTTTTCTCGCCGTTCATGAGTCAGAAGTTCGGCATGATGCTGACCGAGCTCAACCAGGACGACCTCAGCGTGCTGGCCGGCCTCATGCAGTCCGGCAAGGTGACACCGGTCATCGACCGGACTTACAGGTTGAGCGAGGCCGCCGAAGCGATCGCCTATCTCGAGAAGGGACACGCGCGGGGTAAGGTCGTACTGACGGTCGATTAGCCCGCGAAAACGCCCGTAGATCAGATCAGATACCCAACCGCCGTACCCCACGGTATAAGGAACGCGGAAGACGGCCGGCGAGAGCGGCGAGCACGACGCGATTGACGCAATCCGGCCGTGCGGACCATTATTTCACCGGTCGACTCGCAAAACGTAACAAAACAATCCTGCGCGAGGAGCGAGTCTATGAACAGCGTCGTCGGATATTTCGCTTCCGTTCTCTCCCGCCGTTGGTGGCTGCTGCTCCTGCGCGGCCTCGCGGCCATCATTTTCGGTGTCATCACTTGGGTGATGCCCGGAATATCGCTTGCCGCCCTAGTGCTGGTTTTCGGCGCCTACTGCCTGGCCGATGGCATCCTCGCCGTCTGGACGGCGGTCGCGGGCGCCAAGGAGCACGAGCACTGGTGGGTGCTGCTGCTCGAGGGGTTACTGGGAATCGGTATCGGCATCCTGACCTTCCTTGCCCCGGGCATCACCGCGCTGGCGTTGCTCTTCTACATTGCGATCTGGGCGATCGCCACCGGTGTTCTGGAGATCGTCGCGGCGGTTCGTCTGCGAAGGGAGATCAACAACGAGTGGCTGCTGCTGCTTGCCGGTTTGGCCTCGGTCGTGTTTGGGACTCTGCTTGCGGCCTTTCCGGGCGCTGGCGCCCTTTCGGTGCTATGGCTGATCGGCGGCTATGCCATCGTCTTCGGGGTGCTGCTGCTGATACTTGCCTTCCGGGTGAAAGGGTTTGTCGCGGGGGTCAAGCAGGTCGCCAAGTCGGCCTAAGCCTGCTGCTGCCGCTTGACCGGCATGGGAGCATCGACGGCATAAGTTCGGCGGATGGCCTGGCCGCCTGCGACGCCTCGGACTGAAAGGGCATGGGCAATGAAGAAGGCCGCGATTGTCCTCGTAGTCCTGGTGCTCGGCGTGTTGGCCTGGGTACTGCTGCACTCGAGCAACATCTCCGTCATGGTGAATGGACACAAGCTCGTTGGACCGGCGAAGCTCGCCGCCGAAGGTTGGGGGGTGCTGGTGGGAATCGTGTCGCTTTTCTGCGCAGCGATCCTGCTGATCTTCGTGTTCGCCGGAGCGGGACTGATGGTCCTCGGTGTGCTTGTGCTTGCCAGCTTCGTGGCGCTCTGGTCCGTATTCCCGTTCATGCTGCCGCTATTGATTCCGCTGCTTCTGGTCTGGATCTTCGTCGCCGCGGTGCGCGCAGGACGGAAGCCACACTAGTCCGGTGAAAGAGATTGGGAACACCACCTGTATCCTCAACGGCGCTTCCGTTCACGCGGAAGCGGCTCGTGCGCTCATCGCCCGAATATCGAGCGAGCTCGGCACGCAGGCACAGGTGATCGTGACCCGAGCC
>DASPSF010000102.1:0-31926 GCA_035624075.1 Steroidobacteraceae bacterium
GCTCAGGTGCTCGCTGCGCGCTCCCCGCATCGCGTCTTCAGCCTGACGTCGATGATGTCTGCGAGTGGCCGACGCAAGGGCGCCAGACCGAGGAAGGAAGCGCTGCGGGTGTTCCTGCGCCGTCCGCCGGCGCACGCTGACGTCGCGGCAGTGATCGCCTATCTCGTGGACGTATTCACCGTCATCGGTAGCCCGGGCTTCCCAACGGAACGGCCGCTGCTGCAACAGCGCATTACCGGCTGGGTGCGGCGCGCGTACGATCCGGCCGGGACGACCCGGCAGCTGCTTGCGGTCATGGCCTCCGGCGACCGCCGCAGGTTGCTGCAGCGGATTGTTGCACCGACGCTCGTGATCCACGGGGCTGACGATCCGCTGGTACCGGTCGAGGCTGGGCGGGACACCGCACGCAACGTACCCGGCGCGAGGCTGCTCGTTATCGACGGGATGGGGCATGACCTGCCCGACGCGTTGCTGCCGAGGCTCGCAAAGGAAATCGCCGGCCATTGCCGGAATAGCGTAGCGGGCGCACCTGCCGGGCCTTGCACCGCATGATGCCGGAGAGGGGTCGCCTGCTAAGGGTGGGTCCTGCCGAGGGCCTCGTGGCTGGATACCCACTCGTCCGCAACGATCGCAGAGCCCAGCGACAACTCGCCACACAGGACCGTGGCGGTGACGATCTCCGCGAACTTCATGACCTTATCGCGACCATAGGCCCCCAGCACCTCGAGGCACTCGCGTTGCGTGGGAAGACCGGTACCGCCGCCGTAGGTCGCCACGATCAGCGAGGGTATCGTTACGGAAAAGTAGTAGTCGCCGTTGTCCTTGACTTCGCCGTAGCTGAAGCCCGCGGAGGACTCGGCAACGTTGGCCACGTCCTGACCACAGGCGATGAACATCGCGGCGATCCCATTCGCATAATGAGCCCCGTTGCTGATTGAGCCCGACAACAAGCTGCCGAGGTTCGAGAGCTGCCGCTGCTCGAAGAGCGCCTGGACCGTGGTATGCATGATCGTTGCTATCAGTGCAGCCGGTAGCGTGACTTCCGCCACCACGCGCTTGCCGCGCGTATGCAGGCTGTTGAGCAACGAATGCTTCTTGTCGGTGTCGAGGTTGGCGGCCAGCGCGAAATGCTCGAGACCGTTGATTCCCTGCTCCTGGATCCACATGCAGGCGTGACGGGTCGCTTTGGTCACCATGTTCTGCCCGGCTGCATCGCCGGTCGTAAAGTCGAAGCGCAGGAACCTCATCTTGCCTACCGCGTACTGCTCGATGTTGCGCAGCCTGCCGTAGCGAGTGGTCTCCTCCGACTTTGCCTTGATAGCAGCAAAGTTGCAGACGACCCATTTTCCGAAGGCACGTGCCGCGCGGGCGTCGCGGAACACGAAACAAGGCGCACGTTGCATCGCGTCATCGATCACCGTCGTACGCACTCCGCCCGCCTCTCTTGTCAATCGCATGCCGCGGTTGTAGCTGGCCACCAGTGTGCCTTCGGTGGTGGCCAAGGGTACGTAGAACTCGCCCTGGGCGTGTTCGCCGTCGATCAGCAACGGCCCGGCAAATCCGAGCGGAACCTGGGCGACGCCGGCGAATCCCTCCAGGTGGCCCGGGAGCGTCGCGGGGTCGAACGAGAACGATCCGACATGCGCCAGCGCGGCATGGGTCGCCTCACAGACGACCCGCCGGCGCGCGGCGGCGATTTCACGCGTGTAGTCGTTATCGGGGTCGCGCGGGAGTCGGTCCATCGCGGCAACCTGCGCGGCGTATAGTCGTTGCGCAATCAGTGCTAGTACTTAGCGACAGCGGGCGAAGCGCTACGCGAGCAGCTGGCCCTCCGGAGGTCCGCGCCCGAGCACGTCTGGCAACGCCTTGCCCTCCGGCGTAAACGACAACGACACGGAGTTGAGGCAATGACGCTCGCCAGTCGGCGGTGGCCCGTCCGGAAAGACGTGTCCCAGGTGGCTGCCGCAGCGCGCGCAAACTTCCTCGACGCGCACCATTCCATAGCTGCTGTCGCGCAGCCGCCGGATGTGTGCGGCGTCATACGGCTGGAAGAAGCTGGGCCAGCCGGTGCCGGAATCGAATTTCGCACTCGACCGGAACAGAGGCAAACCGCAAAAGCGGCACGTATAGACACCGTCCTCGTGGTTGTCGACAAACACACCACAGAAGGCGGCCTCGGTGCCGTGCTCGAGCAACACCTCGCGCTCCGCGGCCGTGAGGCCCGCGGTGATCTCCTCGCGCTGCGCCGGAGTTGGCGGCGTCAGGTCGAATTGCGTCATGCTCATGAAGCACCTGCCGTTGGCCGGGTGGTCAGCGGCCGCTTTGCCGGGCCTGTCTCTCCTCATAAACCTTGAGCCGAGTCAGCACGGCCGACAACAGCGGCGTCGCGATTCCCTTCGCGGCCGCCCTCATCACCAGATCGCCGATGATCTGGTCCGCCTCGACCGGGTAACCACCCTGCATGTCGCGGTACATCGAGGCGGTCAGATTGGACTCCCGATTCGTCAGCAGCGACAGGACCTGAGCTTTGAATGGATCCGAGAGCGGCCGCCACTCGGCGCCGATCGCCGCCACGACCTCACCGATGAGACTCCGGACGAATTCGGTGCCGCGCGAAACCCGCGCCACCTGGCCGACGTCGCCATCCATCAGAGAGGTGACGCCGGCAAGACTGGCCAGCATCGCCCACTTCTCCCACATGTCGCGCTCGATCTCGGCGGATAACCGGGCCTCGAAGCCGGCGCCTCTCATGAACTCGTCCAAAGCCAGGATGCGGGTGGTCCTCTCACCACTCCACTCGCCGTAAGCCAGGTCGTGGAAATCGGCCTGGTCCAGGATCCGGCCCCGCTCATCCAGGCTGCTGGCAATTTTCGCGACGCCACCGATGAGATGCGCAGAGCCAAAGCGGGAGCGCAGCACGTCCATATGCTTCATGCCGTTGAGCACGGGGAGAATCATGCTGTTCGCGCTGACATAGGCGCCTAAGTCCTCGATCGCGGCACCGAGCTGATAGGCCTTCACGGCGAGCAGGATGACGTCGAACTCTGCCGCCGCCTCCCCCGTCCTGATTACCTTGACAGGTACCCTCGTCTCCTGCCCCTTACTGACGATCGTCAGCCCGTTTGCCAGCTCCGTGGCGCGCCGCGGGCGCACGAGGAAGGTGACGTCCCGCCCTGCAGCCGCCAGACGCCCGCCAAAATAGCCGCCGACACTTCCCGCTCCGACTATCAACGCTCTCACGCCGCGATGATGATCCCGGAGGTCGCAGTTGGGAAGCCGCGCGCGGCGTCGCTTGCGATGGCACTCGGTCAGTGATTGCCGCGAAAGGCGTTGCCGACCCTGGTAAACAGTACTTTCGCCGCTTCCTGCTGCGCCTTGAGAGTCCGGGCGGTGTCCTCGCCGCGAGGCCCGGCCGCCTTCAGGAAAGCCAGGTTGGCGTGCACCATGTCGCCGGCGGCCTGGTAGCACGCGGCGGCCTGCTGATACTCCCCTCTCTCAATCAGCCTGTCAGCGAGCATCTCCGCGTCCTGCGGGCCGGCAACCGGGCAGGTCAGGTGAGTCTGGGGCGAGGGATCCGCGAGCGCGATCTGCGCGGCAGCGACGCCGGCCCACGGCGCGAACAGCATCACCGGCCATAGCGGCCTCAATCCAGCGTGTGCGAGCATTTTGGTCTCTCCTGCCTGATGCGGCAGGGTACGGGCAGCAGCGCGCGCATGCTGCCTCTCCATGGAGGAAAGGATCGGCGGCCCGCCGGTAGACGGCCGCCATATACTTTGGAGAGAAGCTCGCCCCGCGCTCGGCTGCCGCGTCAGCGCTGAAACTTCAGGATCGCCTTCAGCAACCCGGGGAAGCGCGCGTTGACCTCGTCCCAACGCACACTGTTGAGATTCTCCACTCCCTGCTTGGTCGTGCGGATCAATCCGGCATCGCGCAGGACCCGGAAGTGATGGGAGAGAGTTGATTTAGGCATTTCCGCACAGGGGGTTGCTCCCGAGCACGACAGGGAGCCAGCGCGGCTCTCGAGCAGCCGTTTGAGAATCTTCAGCCGCATCGGGTCGCTGAGCGCGCCGAGCACTCCCGCCAGGGTGATGTCGCCGGCCGGCGGATGCACGAAACGGGTCATATGCTCATGCTCACACGGTCTTTGCGCCCTGGTTCAATAGTTCAATAATACTGCACTATCGTAGTTCTAACCAGGAGATTCGCCATGAAGAGACTCGAAGGCAAAGTGGCGGTGGTGACGGGCGGCAACAGCGGCATCGGCCTGGCGAGCGCCCGGCGCCTGCATCAGGAAGGCGCGCGGGTGGTGATCAGCGGACGGGACCCGAAGACTCTCGACGCGGCGGTGAGCGCGATCGGCGCCGGCACGCTGGCGTTGCAGTCCGACGTCTCGAAGCTCGAGGACATCGAGCGTCTGTTCTCGGTGGTCGAGTCGAGGCTCGGCAAGATCGACATACTGTTCGCGAATGCCGGAATCGCCAGGTTCGCGCCCTATTCCGCCTCGCAGGCGGCGCTGTTCGACGAGCTGTTCGACACCAACGTCAAGGGCGCGTATTTCACGCTGCAGAAGGCGATTCCACATCTCAACGATGGGGCGTCCGTGATCTTCAATACCAGCGTAGCCGGCAGCAAGGGCACCGAGAACATGGGAATCTACGCGGCCACCAAGGCCGCGGTGCGCTCCTTTGCCCGCACCGCCGCCGGCGAACTCAAGGAGCGCAACATTCGGGTCAACGCGGTTGCTCCGGGACCGATCGCCACACCGATCTTCGGGCGCACCGGCCTCACCGAGGAGCAGATCGCCGGCTTCCAGGCGGGCATTTCCGCGCGCGTCCCGCTGGGACGCATCGGCCGCCCGGAGGAGATCGCGGGGGCGGTGGCGTTCCTCGCCTCGGACGACGCCTCCTACATCACGGGGATCGAGCTCAACATCGATGGAGGGATGGCGAACCTCTGAGTCGGCCCGAGCCGAGTTTCGGGGCGGCCGCTGTTTTCGGACGCGGCGGCCGCCCGTCCTGCTTGACCGTTGGCGTATATTGAGAAAGGACGCGGCAACGGTCATCGCAGGGAGATCACGGGCGTGTTCGAAGGTCTCAACTATGAGGAGCTGAAACGGCGAGCCAACGAGCGCCCGTCCGACCAGGTGGTCGCCAAGCTCGCCGCGCGCGGCGAGCGTCGCTCGGTCGCTGCGGGCGAAGCGCTCTACCGGGTCGATGACCGGCAGTACCCACTGGTGTTCGCAATATCTGCCACGCTCGAGGTCCGGGATCCCGATGGCCTGGTACTGGGAGTCATGGAGCCCGGGGGCTTCACCGGCGAGCTGGCGCTGCTTTTCGGTCAGACGGCCTTCGCCGACTGCATCGCCGTCACGCCGGGCGAGGTATTGCTGGTCGCGCAGCAGGCGATCGCCGATCTGGTGCAGGTGGATCCGGAGGTGAGCGACGCGTTGCTGCCCTCGTTCGCCGCACGTCGGCTGCTGCTGATGCAACGCCAGCAGGGCACGCTCACGCTCGTGGGCCGCGAAGGGTCGCCGCTGCTGCAGCGGCTGCTCGAATTCTCCGAGCGCAACCGCATTCCCTATCGCTGGCTGGATCCCGCGGTTCCGGCGCAGCTGGAGCAGATCCGGGCGCGCGGGTTGGAAGCCTCGGCGGTGCAGGTGATCGTGCGCGGCCGGCACACGCTGCGCGAGCCCTCGGTGGCAGAAGTGGCGCGTGCGCTCGGACTCGAGCTGGCCGCCGATCACAGCGAGCCGGTGGACCTCATCATCGCCGGCGCCGGGCCAGCCGGCTTTTCGGCCGCGGTCTACGGTGCCTCCGAAGGCCTGCGGACCATCCTCTTCGACGACGTCGCGATCGGCGGCCAGTCGGCCGCCTCATCCCGCATCGAAAACTTCCTCGGCTTTCCGACCGGTGTCTCCGGCGCCGATCTCGCCTTCCGGGCGGAGCTTCAGGCGATCAAGTTTGGCGCCCGCGTGGCCTTGCCGCGCCGGGCACAGAAGCTCGAGCGCAGCTCCCGGCCGGGGTTCTATGAAGTCACGCTGGACGACGGCTCCATTCTCCTCGGGCGCTCGGTGGTGATTGCGACCGGCGCCCGCTACCGCAAGCTCGGCGTGCCGGACGAGGAGCGCTTCCAGGGCGCGGGCGTTTACTACGCGGCCACCGAGCTCGAGGCGCGCCCCTGCAGGAACCAGGAGGTCGTGGTCGTCGGCGGCGGCAATTCCGCGGGGCAGGCGGCCATGTTCCTCGCCTCGCGCGCCTCCTGCGTGCGCCTGGTGCACCGCGGACGCGACCTCTCCGACAGCATGTCGCAATACCTCGTCGGGCGGTTGCGTCACGCCGCCAATGTCAGCATCGAGACGAGCTCCGAAGTGATCGAGCTCTCGGGCGATGAGCGTCTGCGCAGTGTCCGGATCCGTGACGGCGCAGGACAGGTGCGGGAGCGCGCCACCGGCGGACTGTTCATCATGATCGGCGCCGATCCCTGCACCGGCTGGATCCGGGAGGTGGTGCGGCTCGACAACCGCGGCTTCATCCTGACCGGGGAGGACTGCGGCGCCGATGCGGCGGTGCCCTTCAACGTGTTTCAGACCAACCTGCCGGGCGTGTTCGCGGTCGGGGATGTCCGCTCGGGCTCCGTCAAGCGGGTCGCTTCGGCCGTGGGAGAGGGCTCGGTCGTCGTTCAGGCGATTCACGCCCGGCTGGCCGCGCTGCGGCAATCGGGGAGTTAGCGATGCTCAAGCAGTGGCTGTTACCGCTGGTGCTCACGGTAAGCGTGAGCGCTGCGACGCTGTCGTTCGCGCAGGATGCCCCGGCACCAGGCATGTGGGACTTGAGCGAGCTCTATCCAACCCCCGCGGCCTTCGACCAGGCGTTGGCGCGAACCCGCGCGGCGGCGGATAAGCTCGACAGCTACCGCGGCACCCTCGGCAAGAGCGCCGACTCCATGTTCACCGCGCTCGATGCGATGAGCGCCGCGAACCGCGAGGCGCAGCGGCTGCTGGTCTACGCCTCGCTCAAGTCGGACGAGGACGTACGCATCAGCGCCAACATCGAGCGCAAGCAGCTGGCGCAGGCCCTCGCGACCGAGCTCGCCGCCAAGTCGGCGTGGGTCGCGCCCGAGATCGTGGAGCTCGGAACCGCCAAAGTGAAGAGCTTCATCGCGGCGAACAGGCCGCTGAGAGAGCGCTTCGATTTCTTCCTCGACAACACGCTGCGCGCGGCGCCCCACACCTTGAGTCCCGAGTCCGAGGGCGTGCTGGCGATGACGGGCGACGTGCTGGCGCAGCCGGACACCGTGCATACGCAATTCGAGAACGGCGACTTCCCCGCTCCGACCGTGGCCTTCGCGGATGGCAGCAAGGTACGGCTCGACGAGCAGGCCTACGAGAAATACCGCCAGTCCCCCCACCGCGCCGACCGCAAGCTCGCCTTCGACGAATACTGGAGCACCTGGAAGAGGTTTGAAGGCACCGCGGGAGGCCTGCTGACGACGCAGGTGATGGGCGATCACTTCACCGCCGAGGCACGCAAGTTCGCCAACGCCCTGCAGGCGGCACAGTTTCCGGACAATATGCCCGAGAGCGTCTACCGGACGCTGGTCGCGCAGGTGCATGCCGCGCTGCCGGCCATGTACCGCTATCTCAAGCTGCGCAAGCGGCAGCTCGGTATCAGCGATCAGCTCGAGTACTACGACATCTACCCGGCGATGTTTGCGCTCCAGAGCCCGCCGAAATTCACCCTCGCCGAGTCCGAGCGCATCACCCTCGAGGCGCTCAAGCCGCTCGGGGAGGATTATCTGTCATTGATGCGCAAGGGCTTCGCCTCGCGCTGGATGAATGCCTATCCCCACGAGGGCAAGGCCTCGGGCGCCTACATGAACGGGTCGGCGTACGACGTGCACCCCTACCTGCTGCTCAATCATCAGGACGACTACGTCTCGCTCTCGACGCTCGCTCACGAGTGGGGCCACGCGGTGCACACCCTACTCGCCGCCCGGGCCCAACCGTTCGAGAAAGCGAGCTATTCGACCTTCATCGCCGAGTCCGCCTCGATCGGCAACGAGATGCTGCTGAACGACTATATGGTCGAGCATGCCGGGAGCCGCGCCGAGCGGCTCTATTACCTCGCGCAGGGGCTCGATTCGATCCGCAGCACCTACTTCCGTCAGGTCATGTTTGCCGAGTTCGAGCTCGCCATCCACGAGGAGCTGGAGAAGGGCAAAGCGCTCTCGGGCGCACGCATGACCGAGCTCTATTGCGGCCTGCTCAAGCAGTACTACGGCGATGTCGCAGGCGTCATGAAAATCGACCCGGCGTACTGCATCGAGTGGGCGTTCGTGCCGCATTTCTACTATGACTTCTACGTCTATCAGTACGCGACCTCCATGGTCGGCGCGGCGTACTTCACCGACGCCATCCTCAAGCAGGGCGCACCGGCCCGCAGCCGGTTCATCCGGATGTTGCAGGCGGGCGGATCGGATTATCCGTATGAGCTCTACAAGCAGGCCGGCGTCGACATGGCGACGCCGGGACCCTACCAGGCCCTGGCGGCGCGCATGAATCGATTGCTGGATGAGATCGAGACGCTGGAGAAGTGAGCACGACGTTACCGCATACCGCACGACCGCATCCGGTCGCAGGCCGCCGCGAATCAGCCGCCGCGGCCGGCGCCGGAGGCGAGGTAGCGCACCAGGTGCCCGACCACATCGCGTGCGTCGTCCTCGGCTCCGATGATGAAGGTCGACTTGCGGCGCCGTAACACGGGCAACCCCAGCGCGTACAACCCCGGCGCACCCACCACGACGCCGCCATCGTGGCGCAGCTCGCCGTTGCGATCGAGAACCGGCACATCCAGCCAGCGATAGTCAGGTCGGAATCCGGTCGCCCACACGATCGAGCGGATCTCGCCGCTGCGCAGGTCGAGCGACAGGCTTGGGCGCGCCGGTGCCCGGGTCGGCTCGAAGCGCTCCGACGGCCCGACGTCCAACTCCGGCGCGTGGCTGTCCGCCCAGTCGTCGAACGTTGCGAGCAGGCGGTTCATCTTGAGATCGGCGAGCGCGAACTGATTGGCGAGTCCGCCGGAAAACAGCGCCCGGCCGTCACGGATGGCGGCCAGCCGCCCGACGATCCCGACGCCCGCGGCGCGCAGCACGTTAAGGTCCAGATTCGCGTGCTCGGGCGTGCCTACCAGCTGCGGCGATGGCAGCCGCCGGGCACGCTCGATCTCGTCGATCTCGTCGTAGCGCTGGCTCCAGACACCGGACGCTTCCATCCACCAGAGCACGTCCCGGCCGCGGTAGTTGCGCGGCAGGCGCACGTGCTCGCCGACCGCGATGGTCACACGCCGGCCCGAGCGCTGGATCTCGTCCGCGAGCTGCACGCCGGTGGCCGAGGCACCGACCACCAGCACGCCCCCCTGAGCAAGCTCTCCGGGGTTGCGATATTCGAACGGGGTGAGACAGCGGATCTCCGGCGGCACGGCCGAGTGCAGGCGCGGGACCCGGGGCGTGCTGGCGGCACCGCTCGCCAGCACCACGCAGCGACAGTGCAGCTCGCCGCTCCCGGTCACAACCCGGTAACCCCCGTCGACGCGGCTGAGCGAAGTGACGGCGGTGTGCGTGCGCACCGGCGCGGAGATCGCGGCTGCGTAGCCTGCAACGCGGGCGACCACCTCGGCCATGGTCATGAAGCCGTCGGGATCCGAGCCCTCGTAGGGGTATCCCGGCAGGCGGCTCTGCCAGTTTGGCGTCAGGAGGCGCAGCGAATCCCAGCGTTCGCGGCGCCAGGAGTTGGCCACCTCGCCCCGCTCGAGCACCAGGTGGTCGATCGAGTGCTCGGCGAGGATCCGGCTGGCCGCCAGCCCGGCGTGGCCGGCGCCGACGACGACCGTCGTGATGCGTTCGATGGTGAGCCCGCCGCGCCAGCCGGATTCAGCGCTTGATGACCTCGACCGTCACGTTGGTTGGATTGGTGACGATGTCATACACGGCCGAGCGCTTCTGCGATTGCGCCACCAGCGCCTCGATGTCCTCCTGCGATGCATCGGCATCGATGTGGAAGGTCACCTTGATGTCGTCGTAGCCGTTGCGCACGTTGCTGTCGATGCCGAGGATGCCGTAAAGGTTCATCTTGCCCTCGAGCTTCGCCTCTACCGAGCGCAGCTGGATGCCACGGTTCTGCGCCACCGCGGCCACACCGGCCGTGAGGCAGCTCGCCAGGCCCACGAGCACCAGCTCGACCGGAGTCGCGCCCTGGTCCTCGGAGGCAAAGATCTCCGGATGGTCGGTCTCGAACGAGAACTCGCTCTTGTGCGATTGCTCCTCGCCCAGGCCGCGGAATCCCCGCACCGTCGAGTGAGCGTGAGTGCCGCTCTGCCACTTGCAGGTTGCGCGCCAGGTGAACTCCGCCGCTGCCGGCGCCTGCTTCAGCGCTTCCCGCGCATCGAGGAGTGCCTGGACGTTGACACCGTTGTTGACGCCGTTACGGACACTGGGCTGTGCCATGGTTGAATCTCCGGGATGACTTGGGGAACGTCCTGCCGCGCACTTCCGGCCTGAGCGCCGGGCGACCGAGGCTACGCTCTTACTGCCCGACCCTACAAGCGCCTTGCGCGCGGCACCAGGACTTATCGGTTATGAGCCCGTCACTTGCGGTAATTGGAATTGGAGGCGCTGCAACAGAAGCCTATGATCGCCTGCCGTCCTTCGCGCCTGGGGAGCCGCGCCCGTGGAAGCATCGCGTCATTTCGGCTTCGAGACTCGTCAGGTCCATGCCGGCCAGCGCCCGGACCCGAATACCGGCGCGCGCGCGGTGCCGATCTTTCAGACCACCAGCTATGTCTTCGAGGACCCGGCCTCCGCCGCCGCGTACTTCAACCTGCAGGAGTACGGCAATACTTACTCGAGAATCATGAACCCGACGGTAGCGGTCTTCGAGGAGCGCGTCGCCAGCCTCGAGGGCGGCTGCGGTGCCGTGGGATTCGCGAGCGGGCTGGCCGCCCAGGCGGCCGCGCTCTTTACGCTCCTCGTGCCCGGCGATCACATCGTCTCGTCGGCGGCGCTCTACGGCGGCACCGTCAATCAGTTCAAGCACCTGCTGCGCAAGCTCAACGTGGAGCTGACCTGGGTCGACCCCGATGACCTGGCTGCCTGGAAAGGGGCGGTGCGCAGCAACACCAAGGCGTTCTTCGGCGAGACCATCGGCAACCCCGGCGGCAACGTGCTCGACATCGCCGCCGTCGCGGCCATCGCGCACGCACAAGGGCTGCCGCTGCTGGTCGACAACACCTTCGCGACGCCCTACCTCTGCCGGCCGATCGAGTGGGGCGCCGATATCGTGCTGCACTCGGCGACCAAGTTCATCGGCGGCCACGGCACCAGCATCGGCGGCGTGGTCGTGGATTCCGGCCAGTTCAACTGGTCGAACGGCCGCTTCCCGGTGATCGCCGAGCCCTCACCCGCTTATCACGGGCTGCAGTTCCACGAGACCTTCGGCACCTACGGCTACCTGATGAAGCTGCGCGCCGAGAGCTTGCGCGATCTCGGCGGGTGCCTGAGCCCCTTCAACGCGTTCCTGTTCCTGCAGGGACTCGAGACGCTGTCACTGCGCATGGCCCGCCACGTCGAGAATGCCGCCAGGATCGCCCGCTACCTCGAGTCACACGAGCTCGCCTCGCAGGTGACCTACCCGGGCCTCGCGAGCAGCCGCTACCGCGCGCTCGCCGACAAGTACCTGCCGCGCGGCACTGGCTCGGTGTTCTCCTTCGACGTTCGCGGCGGCCGCGAAGCGGGCGAGGAGTTCATCCGTGGTGTGACGCTCTGGTCGCACCTCGCGAACGTCGGCGACGCCAAGAGCCTGGTCATCCACCCGGCGAGCACCACGCACCGCCAGCTCGACGAGCAGGAGCTGCTCGCGGCCGGCGTTCGACCCGGGACGATCCGCCTCTCGGTCGGCATCGAGGACGCCGACGATCTGATCTGGGATCTCGGCCAGGGTTTCGCGCGGGTCAGCGCGCTCGCCTCCCCGGAGGCACGGCGATGACGGGCTTCGATCTGGCACGCTATCAGGATCCCCTGAAGATCCAGCAGGTGCTCTTCAGCGCCAGGACCATCGCGATCGTCGGGCTGTCGAATAACCCACTGCGCGCCAGCTACTTCGTCGGCTTCTATCTGCAACGGCACGGCTACCGCGTGATCCCGGTCAATCCGCGCGAGTCGCGGATACTCGGCGAGCAGAGCTTTGCGGGCCTGCGCGAGGTGCCGCTGCCCGTGGACGTGGTCAATGTCTTCCGCGCACCGGGCGCGCTGCCCGCGATCGCCGCCGACGCTGTCGCGATCAAGGCTACCTGCCTGTGGTGTCAGTTCGGGGTGATCAACGAGGAAGGCGCGCGCATCGCCGAGCAGGGCGGCCTCACGGTCGTCATGGATCGCTGCATCAAGGTCGAGCACGCCCGCTACGCGGGCCGCATGCACTGGCTCGGTTTCAACACCGAGCGCATCACCTCGGTCCGCGGCGGCCTGCAGTAACGCACTAGCCCGCGGCGAGCGTCAGCGGCTCGCCGGCCCGCGGCCACCGCCGGGACGATCAGCCGCTGAGCGCCTGGCTGTCCTCACCCGTCTCGGCCGATTCGTCGGCAGCGCGTCCGCGACCCTGCTGCGAATCGGCGCTGCGCTCGAGCAACGCCTGCGCGAACAGCGCCTCGACCGGATAGCCGGTGCGCGCCTGGATCCAGCGGAAGGCCGACGCGAGCGATGAAGCGCTCCAGAGTGTCTGGCCGTCCGCACTGGTGACGTCCCAGGGCGCGAAGGTCATGTCGTCGCTGCGGAATCGAACGATGCGGGTGACCGTGCCGATGCTCACACGCCAGACGTTCGGCTGAATCTCTTCGACGCTGTAGTCCATAGCGCACTTCCCCGACCAACATCCCTGCAATCACAAACCGCGACTTAACAATTATTCTCTCGGCGCGCGCTAGGATAAGCCTCCCGTTGTGCGCCGCAACCCGATTGAACATATCCCGCCGGACTGAACATAACCTCCGTGCCGGCGCCGCGCTGTTCTTATCTATATCTATGCCGAACGCACTGCTTCAAGCGGAGGAAGCGAGCGGCCCGACCGGCCTGCGCACCACGGGCGCTTCGCGGATCGGCAGGTTGATCAGCGCGGCGGCGAGTGCCAGCGACATGTCCGCGTACCACATCCAGCCGTAGTCACCGAAGCGCGAGAGCACGATGCCGCCGAGCCAGGCGCCGAAGAAGCCGCCGATCTGGTGCGACAGCAGCGTGAGCCCGAACAGTGTGGCGAGGTAACGCACGCCGAAGAGCTTGCCCACGAGCCCCGCGGTTGGCGGCACCGTCGACAGCCAGGTCAGCCCGAGCACCGCGGCGAACACATAAAACGTGAGCGGCGTTCTCGGCATCATCAGGTAGATACCGATGGCAACCGCACGGGTGAAGTAAACGTAGAACAGCAGCCACTTCATGCGAAATGCGCCGCCCAGCCAGCCGATCCCGAGGCTGCCGGCGACATTCGACAGGCCGATGATGGCGAGTGAGCCTGCGGCCACGCTCGCCGGCAGGGCGCACAGGCTCACCTCGCCGGGCAAATGGGTCACCAGGAATGCGATGTGGAAGCCGCAGGTGAAGAATCCGAGATGCAGGCACCAGTAGCTGCGGTCGCGCGCCGCCGATCGCAGCTGCTCGCGCAGGGATCCGGTCGAGGCGGCCGCCGTGCCCGAAGCGCCCGGCGGATCCTCGACATGCGGCGCCAGACTCAAGGGCCGTGCCAGCGGAATGGTCGCGAGTGCCGCCGCGGCGAGTGCGTACATCGCAACCACCCAGCCGAAGGCCGAGATGAACAGCTGGCTGAGCGGCGCCAGCAGGAACTGCCCGAGGCTCCCGCCGGCGTTGATGACGCCGGAGGCGAAGGCCCGCTTCTCAGGGGCGAGTCGGCGCGCAGTCGCGCCAATGAGAATCGAGAAGCTGCCGGCCGCCGCGCCGGCCGCGAACAACACCCCGATGCTGAGGATCAGTCCGAGCTCGCTCGAAACCACCGTGGTCAACGCAGCGCCCGCAGCCAGTGTCAGAGCGCCGGCAACCAGGACTCTCCGGGTACCGAAGTGATCCGCCGCGGCGCCGAAGATTGGCTGCGCCAGCCCCCACACGAACTGCCCGATCGCCATCGCGAGGCTGATCGCGACGATGCCGAGCCCGGTCGCCCGGTTGAGGGGAGCGACGAACAGGCCGAGCGTCTGCCGCGCGCCCATCGTAATGAGCAGAATCGCCGCGGCGCAGGCCACCACCAGCCGGGCACCGCCTCGCGGCGCTTGAGCGGGCGCGTGCATCGACCGTGGCAGCGATGCGCTAGGCGCTCTTGAGCCGCACCGGCAGCGAGCGGATGCGCGTGCCGGTGGCGGCGAAGATCGCGTTGGTCAGCGCCGGAATGACCGGCGGCAGCGCCGGCTCGCCGAGTCCCGTCGGCGGCTTGTCGGACCTGACCCAGGCGATCTCGATCTCGGGTGTCGCGGGCATGCGCGCCAGCGGGAAGTCGTGGAAGTTGCTCTGCTGCACCACGCCGTCCACGAACTCGATCGCCTGCCCGGCGAACGCCTGCGCAAGTCCGTCGATCACCGCTCCCCGTACCTGGTTCTCGGCTCCCAGGGGATTGACGATCTGGCTGCCGATATCGCCGGCGACCCAGACCTTGTGGACCGCGATTCCGCGCCCCGCGACGCTCGCCTCGACCACCTCGGCAAAGTAACCGCGATGCGAGAAGTAAAAGGCGAAGCCCTTGGCCCTGCCGGGCTCCTTCGGCTTGTGCGCCCAATCGGAGCTTTGCACGACCTGCTCGATCACATCGCGCGCGCGTCCGGTGTCGAAGGGCACGCCGCCAGGGGGCGGCGCGATCTCGCGCCGCGTGCCGAGCATCGCCAACATGAGGTGCGGAAGATCCGTGCCCGCGGCGAGCGCGACCTCATCGAGGAAGGATTGGGAGGCGAAGCACAGCGCGTTCGATCCCGGCGCGCGCAGCGCGCCGGTCGTCACGACCGTCGGCATCATCGACTGGCTGTAGCGCAGGTGCTCGATGAGCCCCGCCGGCGGCATCGCCGGGTTGAAGCCCGCCGCGCGCGCCGGGTTCTTGCCGTCGCCGAAGGTCACGAAGTGATCTGAGAAGGCGATGAGCTCGCCCTGGGCGCTGATGCCCGCCTCGAAGCTGTGCCAGCCGCCGGGCCGGTAGTAATCGCGGCGCATGTCGTCCTGGCGCGACCACATGAGCTGGATCGGCACCCCGGGTATCGCCTTCGCGATCGCGACCACCTGCATCATGTAATCGTTCACGAGCCGGCGCCCAAAGCCGCCGCCGGCACGCGTCAGGTGCAGCGTCACCGCCTCGGGCTCGAGGCCGAATACCTTCTTCAGCTGGTCCATGCCGCGCTGCGGCGTCTGGCTCGGCGCCCAGATCTCGAGCTTGCCGTCGGCGAAGCGCGCGGTGCAGTTCTGCGGCTCCATCGGCGCGTGCGCAATGAAGGGATAGTCGTAACGCGCCGCGATGCGTCTCGCTGCCGAGGCGAGCTTTCCCGCCGGGTCACCGTCGACCCGCAGATCCGCGCCCGCACCGGCTGCCATCGCGGCATCCGCGTTCGCCTGGTAGATCGAGGAGCTGTGACCTTTGGAGGCACTCAGGTCCCAGTCGACCTTGAGCTTCGAGCGCGCCTCGTTGGCGAGCCACCAGTTGGTGGCGACGATCGCGACGCCATCGGCCAGACCCGAGTCGGCATCGCCGTTGCCGACGATGGGCACGACGTGGCGGACGCCGGGCGACTGCTTCGCCGCCTCGACGTCGGCCTTGATGAGCCGCCCGCCGTGCGCCGGCGCCACCTCGTAGACGGCGTAGAGCATCCCAGGCCGTCGCGTGTCGATGCCGAAGATCGGCTCACCCCTGACGATCCGCGCGCTGTCGATGCCGACGACCGGCCGGCCGATGATGGTGAACTGCTCGGGACGCTTCAGCGGCACCGTGCCGAGGTCCGGCGGCGGCACCGCTGCGGCGGCGGAGGCAACCTCGCCGTAGCCGATGGAGCGTCCGCTGCCCGGGTGATGGATGCGTCCCTTGGCGGTGGTCAATTCACTTGCGTCCACGTGCCACTTGTTCGCGGCCGCCTGCACGAGCATGGCGCGCGCCGCTGCGCCGGTCTGCCTCATGGGCAGCCAGTCTCGCGTCGTCGCGGTGCTGCCGCCCGCGTACTGCTCGCCATAGCGCTTCTGATCGAGGTCGGCCTGCGCGATGCGCACCTGGCTCCAGTCGCAGTCGAGCTCATCGGCGACGATCATCGGCAGCGAGGTCTTGATGCCCTGCCCGATCTCGGGGTTCTTCGACATGATGGTGACGGTCCCATCGGGCGCGATCGACACGAAGGCGGAGAGCTGAGCCGGCGCGGCTCCCTCCTTCTCCGTGGCGCCGAGCGCTCTCGGGAGCGGGACCAGCACCTCGAGTGCCAGTCCCCCGCCCGCAAGCAGCGATGCCTTGAGTACGGTTCGCCGGTCGAGACCGGCGCGCAGCTGCTCACGCGACACGGCTGCTCTCCTCTTCCATGCCGGCAGCGATCCGGATCGCGCTGCGGATGCGGTTGTAGCAGCCGCAGCGGCAGATGTTGCCCGCCATGGCCGCGTTGATCTCGGCGTCATTCGGCCGCGCGGTCCGTCCGAGAAGAGCGCAGGCCGACATGATCTGTCCGGCCTGGCAATAACCACATTGCATCACGTCGATCTTGAGCCACGCCTCCTGCACGCGCTTGCCCGTTGCGGTTGTGCCGATGTGCTCGATGGTGTAGACCTTGGCGTGGCCAACCTGGCTGACGGCAAGTTGACAGGAGCGCTGCGCAGCGCCGCCGACGTGCACGGTGCAGGCACCGCAAAGCCCCACACCACATCCGTACTTGGCGCCGAGGAGCCCGAGCTCCCCGCGCAGCACCCAGAGCAGCGGCATCTCCGGCGGGACATCCACTTCCCGAACGGAGTCATTGATGTCGAGTCGATACCGCATGACCGCACCCGCCCTCGAAGCTCGTGTGGGCGCGAATATATGCCTTTCGCGGCGACCACGGAAAGCGCGCCCGCGGTGCGCTCAGGCGCCACCGTGAGCGCGGCTTGCGGGCTTCAGTTCACGGAGTCGGGGTTGTCGACCGACAGTTCCTCTTCCATGTTGCCCTCGGCCTCCGGATCGCGCTCCTCCTCGGACGTCTCCTCCTCCCAGGCCTCCTTCTGCGGCTCGAAGGACTGCAGAGGCTCCGCCCAGTCGGCCGCGCTCATGTCCGTCTCCGAGACTCCCAGGTCATCGACCTCGACATCATCGAGCGGCCCGGTCCAGTCCTCCGGCGGCGCGGCCCGCTCGAGCGGCATCGAGCTCCACGCGGCCGACTCGATCTCGTCCACGTCACCGTCGAAATTCTGAATCTCGATGGTGCACGCGTCATCATCGTAGCCGGTGACGAGGAACATCTCGCCCTTGTCCTGGTGCAGGTACCACTGCCCGATCTCAGGACGCCCTACGGGTATCATTACGGCATTCATTTCGCTCTCCCCTTTCGCACCTACGGGTTGATTTCAGCAGGGCGCGAGTGGCCTTCACCATGCGCAAAGGTGCGTGCGTACCTCTACTGATTGTGCGCGCACTCCCCTGCGGTACCTTGCCGCCAAAAGGAGTAGCCGGGCGGCTCGGTAATGGTCGGCTGCGGGAAAGCACGATGGCTTACATAGCAACGCATTTATCGCGCGCCCGGCGCTGCGGCAGTGAGCGCGCATGAACGCTGAGGGGCCCCATTGGATGTGGCTCCAGGCGGTCGCCCTCGCTGAGGAAGCAGAGCGCCTGCAGCGCGGCTTTGTGCGCTACCTGGGATCGGGGGAACAGGCGGTCAGCTGGGAGCCGCCCGTCGACATCTACGACTGCAACCAGGGCGTCGTGCTGCTCATCGCGCTGCCCGGCGTCGCTGCCGAGGACATCGAGATCCGCCTCGAAGATCGGGCGCTCACGGTGAGCGCGACACGCCCCATCTCCTGCCCACCGGACGGCAGCCTCATCCGCCGGCTGGAGATCCCGCACGGCCGCTTCCTGCGCCGCATAACGCTGGCCGGGCCGACGCGCATCGCCGAGTCCCGCTACCGCAACGGCTGTCTCGAAATCCGCCTGGTCCCGGCGGTCAAAGGAGAATGACCATGGCTGCCGAGATACCCAGCGCCGGTTCGAAACCGACGATTGAGCTGCCGTCCCTGCCGGCCGATGCGATCCCGATCGTGCCGGTGCGCAGCGTCGCCTTGTTTCCAGGCACCGTTGCGCCGATCACCATCGGGCGCGAGCTGAGCATCGCTGCCGCGCAGGAGGCGGTGCGCAGCGGCCACAAAGTCGCGGTGCTGGCGCAGCGCGATCCCGCCACCGCACAGCCCGGCGCCTCGGACCTCTACGAGGTCGGCGTACTGGCGACGCTGCTGCGCTACGTCACCTCGCCCGAGGGTGCGCATCACCTCGTCTGCCAGGGCGAGAGCCGCTTCCGGGTGGTGGAGATGCTGCGCGAGACGCCGTTTCTCGCCGCGCGCATCGAGCAGCTCCCCGAGCCCACCACGGCGGGCCCGGAGATAGAAGCGCGCTTCAAGCTGCTCAAGGAGCGCGCGATGGCTGCGCTCTCCCTGTTGCCGCAGGCGCCGCCCGAGCTGCAGCGCATGATCGCCAACGTCGACTCGGCAGGACAGCTCGCGGATATCATCGCGAACTTCATGGATCTCACGCCGGGTGAAAAGCAGGAGGTGCTCGCCACGCTCGACCTCACCGAGCGCCTCGACAAGGTGCTCAAACAGCTGGCCCATCGCGTCGAGGTGCTGAAGATAACCAAGAACATCAGCGAGCAGACCGAAGCGGCTCTCGGCGAGCGCCAGCGCGAGGCGGTGCTGCGCGAGCAGTTGCGCCAGCTGCAGAAAGAGCTCGGAGAGAGCGACGGGACGGAGGCGGGGCTGGCCGAGCTCGCCAAGGAGATCGGGGCCGCGGGCATGCCGGCCGAGGTGGAGGAGCACGCGCGCAGGGAATTGAAGCGCCTGGAGCGGATTCAGGAGGCCAGCCCGGAGCATGCCATGGTGCGCAGCTACCTCGATTGGCTGGTGGCGCTGCCCTGGAGTAAGGCGGATGTGGAAGATATCGACATCGAGCGGGCGCGGCGCGTGCTCGACGAGGACCACTATGGCCTGGAGAAGGTGAAGCGCCGCATCCTCGAGTACCTGGCGGTGCGCAAGCTCAACCCCCAGGGCCGAAGCCCGATCCTCTGTTTCGTCGGCCCGCCCGGGGTCGGCAAGACCTCACTCGGGCAGAGCATCGCCCGCTCGCTCGGGCTCAAGTTCGTGCGCGTGAGCCTCGGCGGCGTGCATGATGAGGCGGAGATCCGCGGGCACCGCCGCACCTACATCGGCGCCTTGCCCGGCAATATCATCCAGGGGCTGCGCAAGGCCGGCACACGCAATCCGGTCTTCATGCTCGATGAGATCGACAAGCTCTCGGCAAGTTTTCACGGCGACCCGGCCTCGGCGCTGCTCGAAGTGCTCGATCCCGAGCAGAATGCGACCTTCCGCGACAACTACCTGGCTCAGCCCTTCGACTTGAGCCGCGTACTGTTCATTGCGACCGCCAATGTGCTCGAGACGATCGTCGGCCCGCTGCGCGACCGGATGGAGATCATCGAGCTCAGCGGCTACACCGAGGAGGAGAAGCTCGAGATCGCCAAGCGCTATCTGGTGCGGCGCCAGCTGCAGGCCAACGGGCTCGATGCCGGGCAGTTCAGCGTCACCGATGCGGCGCTGCGCCGTCTGATCGGCGAGTACACGCGCGAGGCAGGCTGCCGCAATCTCGAGCGCCAGATCGGCGCCCTGATCCGCAACGCCGCGATGCAGATCGCCGAAGGCAAGGCCGGAACAGTCGCGTTCGACGCGGCCGATGTCGAGGCGGTGCTCGGAGCCACGCGCTTCGAGAGCGAGGTTGCTTCCCGCACCAGCGTCCCCGGAGTCGCGACCGGGCTCGCGTGGACGCCGGTCGGCGGCGACATTCTCTTCATCGAGTCGGCGCGGCTGCCGGGAGACGGCAAGCTGATCCTCACCGGGCAGCTGGGGGACGTCATGAAGGAAAGCGCCCAGACTGCCTTGAGTCTTCTCAAAGCCCAGGCGCGCGAGCTCGGTATCGATCCGAAGCTGTTCCAGGACGCCGATATTCACGTGCACGTGCCCGCGGGCGCGATCCCGAAGGACGGACCGAGCGCCGGCGTGGCCATGTTCGTGTCGCTCGCCTCGCTCATGAAGGGCGAGGCCGTGCGCCCCGACGTGGCGATGACCGGCGAGATCAGCCTGCGCGGCCTGGTACTGCCGGTCGGGGGTATCAAGGAAAAAACCATCGCGGCCGCCCGGGCGGGCATCCGGCGCGTGATTCTGCCGGCGCGCAACCGGCGTGATCTCGAGGACATCCCGCAGAGCGTCCGCGCGAAGCTCGAGCTCATCTGGGTGGAACGTGTCAACGAGGCGCTCGAGATTGCCTTCAGCGGCGCCGGGCCTGGCCCGCACGCCGCCCCGGAGGATCAACTCACCGATGCCTCAGACCTGGCTGCGCGTCCGCACAGCTCAGGCCGCGGCGCGGCTCGCCCGGACGCTTAGAGGCCGCAAGCGTTCCTCAGCGCGGATTCAGCCGCCGGGTCTCGATTTGCTCAGGTGCTCAACGGACTCGAGAGCCGCCTCGACATTCTTGTCCGGCGCCAGGCCGGTGATGGTCGCGGCGATCCTCCCGGCCGCGGTGACGACGAAGGTCGTGCGCTCGACAAAGGCGTGTCCGATCTCCACACCCCGGACGTCCTTGAGCCCGGCCGGGCCCTCTTTCACCTTGAGGTCGTACGACTTGGCGATGCTGCCGTCGGCGTCCGAGGCGGTGGCGAACTTCCCGGCGCAGTAGTTGGGGTCGGCGGAGAAGTCATTGAGGCGCTGAATGCTGTCGAGCGAGACGCCGATGATGGTCGCTCCGGCTGCGGTGAACTTGTCCTTGTTGACCGCGAAGGTATGAGCCTGCAGGTCGCAGCCCGTGGTGTAGGCGGACGGATAGAAGTAGACGACCACCGGTCCCTTCGCGAGCGCGTCCTTCAGCGAGAACGTGAAGGGCTTACCGGCGAGCGACGCCTGCGCCGTGAACTCGGGCGCCTTGTCACCCATCTGCAACGCGGCCATCGCCGGCAGGGAGGCAACGCATGCGAGCAGAAAGACGGATCGCCGCTTGTCCATGGATCACCTCGGGAGCTCTTTTTGGGGGCGGCTATCATGGCACGCACCCCGCGTTCCCGCGAGTTACCACAGTTTGGTGAGACAGGCGGGTGCGCATCAGGCGATTTGCGCGCCCTGCGCTCTCATATCCGCGAGCGCTCGGCTCCCATCTCCTGGCCGCAGCTCCACGGCGCGCACGGCATCGGCGAGCACGACCACACCAAAGCCCGCGGCGAGCGCATCGAGGACTGTGGCCCGCACGCAGTAGTCGGTCGCGAGACCGCCCACCATCACGCGCCTGATGCCGAGGCGGCGCAGCTGCGCGGCGAGATCAGTGCCCTGAAAGCCCGAGTAGGCGTCCGCCTCGGGTCCGGTCGCCTTGGATACGACGTGCGCACCCGCGGGAACGCGCAGCCCGGGCGCAAAGTCCGCGCCTCGAGTGCCGGCCACACAGTGCGACGGCCAGGGGCCTCCCTGGTCACGGAAGGAGCAATGCCGAGGCGGGTGCCAGTCGCGCGTCACGAAGACCGGCAGATGCCGCTGCTCGAATTGGCCGAGGTAGTCATTGAGAGGCGCAATCACTTCCTCTCCGCGCGGCACGGCCAACGCGCCCCCCGGCAGGAAATCGTTCTGCACATCGACGACGATCAGTGCAGCACCGGGCTGGGCGATCCTGGCGGACAGGTGGGCTCCTGCAGCGCGCCGCATCCGAGTCACGCCCGTGGCTGCGGGGCGCTGCGCGCGAGCAGCGGCGCGAGCCGCGCGCGGTATGCGGCGATGAACTGCAGCGTGCGGATCAGCGGCCATTGCTCGGGCACGAGCGCTTCCGCCATGTCGAAAGTGCTCAAGGCCTCGAGCATCAGCGCCATGAAGTCCGACAACCGCAGCAGCCGGGCGCCGGCGATCGTCCGCGGCGTCTCCTCGTCCGCCACGATCAGCGCGATCTGCTCGAGGTGTATCTGCTCCTCGCCGCCGAACAGCCGATGCAGATATTTCCTGCCGGCGGCGAACTTCGGCTCGAACTGCCGTTCCCGCTCCTGCCAGCTCAAGAGATCGAAGCTCGGCTCGAGGTGCACGAGGTGACGCCGGAGGGGATGGAAGGCGACGACGTCGAGCTCGCACTCGTAACTACCATCGCTCTCGAGCCCGACCCAGAGGTCGGTGTGCACGAAATAGCCTTGGTATTCGTACCATTCGACCGACAGTCGCTGCAGATAATCCATGCTCGGGTCGTGGATGCGCGGGATCGGCCCGGGAGGGCGGATTGCACACAGAATGCCGGCCAGCGCTCCCGCGGACCATAGGTAGCTCTACCAGGCGAGCCCCGGGCGCACGGTGCGTGGGTACTACTACATATTGTTCGTCCCATGGCCGCGGCCGATGCTCGCTGCGATTCGCCCGGGAGACCCTGCTCATGGATCTGCAGCAAGCCATTCGTTCGCGGCGCGCCGTACGCGCCTTCACGGCGCAGCCGGTCGATCGTGCGGTGCTGCTGCGGTTGATCGATGCGGCCATCCAGGCGCCGAGCGCCGTGAATGAGCAGCCGTGGTTCTTCACCGTGATTGAGGACCCGGCCGCGCTGAGGCGCATTTCAACCGCCTCGAAAGCTCACGTGCTGGCGACGCCGCCGCGCGCGGTGTCCTCGACGCATCTGCAGATGCTGCGCGATCCGCAGTTCGACATCTTCTATCACGCGCCCGCGCTGATCGTGATCTCGAGCGTGACGGCGAACGAGTGGGCGGTGGAAAACTGCACGCTGGCCGCAGAGAACCTGATGCTCGCGGCCTGCGCGGAAGGTCTGGGCAGTTGCTGGATCGGCTTTGCGCAGACCTGGCTCGGGACCGCAGCAGGCAAGGCTGCGCTCGGCGTTCCGCCGAGCTACCTCCCGGTGGCGCCCATCATCGTGGGCCATCCGCAGAGCATGCCGCCGGCCGTGCCGCGTAAGCCACCCGAGATACGCTGGATAGGCACTTAGCCCCTCGCGGCTCCCCGGCTAGGCATGGGCGGTGCCGCGGCGCCGGATGCCGCTCGCGAGCATGTCGAGCACCGTAAAGACACCCGCCACCGCGGCGATGCCGGTCGAGTCCAGTGCCAGCGAGGCGCGCAGTACCCACAGCGGCAGCAGCGCCTCCGGAAGCTGATCGAGCAGCGGCACGTCCAGGCCCGGAGCGATTCCCAGCCGCCGCTTGCAAAGACTGGAGAGCGCGTCCCCGGCGAGCGACAGCATGGCGAACACGGCGCCTGTCCAGCCATGCAGACCCGCGACCGCCGCGGCGAGCGCGCAGCCACCCACCCCGGCGGCGACTCCACGCCAGGTCTTATGGCTCCCCAACAGGCGCCGGCCATCCGGCCAAGTCACCCCGAGGTCGAGAGGCACTCCCCAGCGAGGGCCGAGCACGCGAGCTGCGATCCACGGCAGGGAGTTGGCGAGGATGAGGAGCAGCAGCGCCCGCGCTGCATCCGCCAGGTGAAGCATGAGGAGGATCCGCAGCCCGAGCGGCGTTTGGCGCTCGACCCTTCAGTGCTCGAGTGCGATGCGCCAGCTGGGATCGGGGTCGTACTCCTTGATCGCGCGCGCGAGTTTTGCGGTGTGCGGGCCGAGATTCTTCTCGCGAACGATGCCGTTCTGATTGACGATGAAGGTCATGACGCCCGAGTCACCGTAGGCTGCCGGATAGGCGAGCAGCGCGAAGCCCGCCGTCATGCGTCCGTCGGTGCCGATGTAGTTGCGGGCGCCGCCCGAGGCATGGGCACCCTGGCGTGTGAGGATCCGGTAGTAATACCCGTAGTAAGGATGTGGTCCGCCTTTCGGCTTCTCATTCACATAGCCTTCCTCGCGTGCCTGGGCGACCAGCGGGCCGAGCGGACTCTCCGCTTCCTCGCCCGCGACCGGCCAATAGAGTCCGTCCCGTTGCCCCGAGTGGCTCAGAAAGCGCTGCGCGAACTGCCGCTCGCCGCCGCCACTCGCCTGCAGATCGGCGTATTCGCGTTGTGCCAGAACATACGTACGGCAGACCTCGATGACATTGAGCTCGTTGCGTCCGACGCGCCGGTCGATGATCTGCTGCTCGCCGGCGCGGGTATCGAACCGCCACCCGCCGCTGTCGTGCACCAGCGGAATCGGCAGCGGCCAGTCCTCGGCGCCGACCAGCAGCACCGCCTGCTTCGACCCGTCGTACTCGAGACGGTGGGACTGATCGTAGGAGGCGATGAAACGCTCGCGCCCCTCGCGGTCCGCGATTCTGTCTCCCGAATGGATGAGCTTTGCACCGCCCGGCCCGAGAATCGCCAGCAGCTTATCGACGTCGTCCGCACGCGTCGCGGCCAGCAGCGCTTCGACCGCCTCGTCTGCACTCGCAAACTCGCGCTGCACGGCAGAGGCCGCGCCCCCTGCCGCGAGCGCCGCGGCCTTCGGCTGCGGCACGAGAGCCGTCAACGCAACGCCGAGGACGACGATCGCCATCAACATCCCGCGATACGAGCGAGTCCCTCGCGCATGCGGCTCATTGGCTCTGAGGCTCACCGTCGTGCTCCTATCGATGCCCGGGGTGCCCGCCCCCGCCCGACGGCGCGGGCGGTGCGGAGCGGCTGGAGGATCCGCGCGCGGCTTCACTGCGCACCTGCGGGCCGTGCCCGAAGGACTCGAAGGCGGGAGGCGCCGCGCGGGGCGCCGGCGCGACCGGCCTCTCAGGCATGGCTGGCCTCTCAGGCGCAGTCGGTCTCTCGTAAGAGGGTCGCGGAACCGGCGTTGCTTGCGGCGGCGGCGTTTGCGGCGCATGGGCCGGAGTCGCAGGCGCCGGGAAACCGCGGTAATCGCGCCGACCGGCCGCCTGCGCGCCCAGGTAGCGCGCAGCGGTCGCCGCATCGCGGTAGGGCACGCCGTCGCGATGCAGTGGATCGTGGTGCCAGGGCTCTGGTGTCGGGCGCGGATTCGGCAGGCGCGGCGGGTTGCCAGGCCTCCAATACGGCGGATAGACGACTATCCCGTGGCCAGGCCAATTGCACCCGTACCAACCCCACGGCTCGAAGAACCCAATGCCGATGCCGAAGCCGATGAAAGCGCCGCCCAGAAACACATCCGGCGGCAGCCCGAAGTCATACGGGGGATAACCCGCCCACGGCCAGGGTCCGTAGATCGCCGGCACGTAATAAGGAACGTAAACCACGTCGGGGTTCGTGGGCTCGATCGTGATGAGGTTCTGATCGGTCGTCACCGTCTGCTGGGGCGTGGACTGCAGCGCTCCCTGAGCCACCGCGCGCTGGCGCAGCCGCTGCACCGCGTCCATCAGGTCCGCCGGCTGTGCAAGGAAGGCATCGCCGAGCTGCTCGGTCCATTCGAGGTCGCTGTCCATGTTGCGCAGCACGGCGGCAAAGGGCACGAGCGATTTGACGCTGGCGTCCCAGCGCTGGTCCTGGAGAGCCACGGCCAGAGCATCGCCCGTGAGAGCCGCGTGGGCTGGATCGTCCAGCCAGCGCGCCGCCTCGACCACCTCGAGCGGATAGGTGGAGGCCGCCAGGATCGATCCGAGCAGCGGATCCGGATAGAGCGCAATCGGCGCGGCAAGCTGCTCGAGCTGCGCGGAGGTCCAGTGCGTGTTCCACACCGGAGGCGGCGCGGCGCCGGGAGGTGGCGCCGTGCCGGGAGGCGGCGCGGGCTGAGCCAGGCTGTCGCTCGCGATGGCCACGATCAGCAGCGCTGCGGCAACGCCGAGAATTCTCTCTCTCATGGATCTCTCGGGCTGAGGTCCGAAGGGCGGATGCTGATTCATCCGGGGCGGGGTGCGTATACGCGCAAGTCCCTACGCCGGGTACTCCTGGAAAGACGCTGCCGCCCAGCCCACGTCGCCTCGGCACGACACCCTTTCGACCTCACTCCTCGGCCCGAAGTGAGTCAAAGCGCACAGTTCTCGGCCTTGTCCCTTCGTCGTGCTGGTGAATCTCTGTTTACATATCAGCCCATGAACGCAGATGCCGTATTCAGGAAACCACGCGACCGGAGGGCCTGAAGCAGTGCTGAATCTCACCTCGAAACGTCGTCATCCGTGGCATCGCGCAGCCGCGCGTGGCTGGCCGCTGGCAGTCCTGATGGCCTGCGCGGCCGCGTTGGCCGGACCAAGCGGAGCCCTCGTGCGCCTGCCGGGGCACGTGAGCCCGCTTGCACGCCCGGAGTTTGATGTTGGAGAAGCCGATGCGTCTCTGCGGATGAGCGGGTTGCAGCTCGTCCTCGCCAAAACTCCGGCACAGGAGCAGGAGCTGACGAAGCTCATCGCCGATCAGCAGGATCCACGCTCGCCCCAGTACCACCATTGGCTCACCCCCGCCGAGTTCGGCGCCCGCTTCGGGGCGAGCGACGCGACCCTCGCGGCGGTCTCGGGCTGGCTGACGTCTCAAGGGCTCAAGGTGGGTGCCGTCCCGGCCGGCCGTGACTACCTGCCCTTCACCGGCACCCGGGCACAGGTCGAAGCAGCCCTCCACACGCAGATTCACGCGTTCAACATCCAGGGAGTGCGGCACTATTCCAACATTACGGATCCCGGCATCCCGGCGAGTCTGAAGGGAGTGATCGCGGCCATCGGTGGCCTGAACGATTTCCATCCGACTCCAGGCGTCCGGACGCATCGGCTGACTCCGCCAACGGGTAGCGCGGTGCCGCCGCAGCCGGACGTCTACGAAGGAGCGATTGGGGCCAACGGCTATCCCACGCCCGGGTTCGTGGGGCCTGGCGACGCCGCCAACATCTACGATCTGACGCCGTTGTATGCCAATGGCATCACCGGCAAGGGCGTCACGGTCGCGATCATCGCCGAGAGCGATGTCAGCGCAGCACAGCTTACGGCCTACTGGACAGCCTTTGGCGTAACCCGGGCAGGTACGTTCACCAGCAACCCGGTGCCAACAGCCGACGGCGGCAGCGATCCGGGCGAAACCAAAGACGGAAACGAGGACGAGGCCTATCTCGACACCGAGATCGCGGGGGGCCTGGCTCCCGGCGCCAACCTGCTGCTCGTGCCTGACACGAATGCCGGGGTCGCCATCCAGTACATCATCGATCAGGCTTCCGCCGCCGTCATCAACTTCTCCTTCGGTGCCTGCGAGGCGGCCGAGGCCGCCGCCGGAAATACGCAGATCGCCTCCACGTTCCAGAAAGCGGCGAGCGAGGGAATCACCATCACGGCGTCGGCCGGGGATGCCGGAGCCGCGCAGACAGCTCCCTCGGCAACCGCGGGGTGCATGAACACATCCGACCAGGGGACGCAGGGCGACGTCGCCACGACCGGGCTCGCGGTGAGCGCCTTTGCCGCGACACCCTACGTACTCGCAGTCGGCGGCACGGATTTCGACCCGAACCTGGAAGGCGTCGCCGGCGGAGCCTATTGGAGCGAAACCAACACTCCGCCGACCCAGTACAGCGCGGCGACCCACGTGCCCGAGATGGTCTGGAACACCTCATGTGGAAACGCGGAGTGGAGTCAATACTTCGGGGTGGCGAGCACGCTTGCCTTCTGCAACCAGGCCAACCTCTTCGAGCCGGCTTTTAATGTCACCAAGCCAAACCCCTACATCGAGGTGTTGGGCGGCGGCGGCGGCGTGAGCAGCTGCACTTCCCTCAACGCCGGCGCATGCGCCGGCGGCTACGCGCAGCCCGCCTGGCAACAGAACGTCCTGGGGATCACCAGTTTCGGCGGCCGTGCCGTACCCGACGTCTCCGCCATCGCCAGCCGCTGGGTCATCTGCTCCTACAGCGATACCCCGTGCAGCGTGGCGCCTAACCTGCCCGGCAGCAGGGATTTCTACGGCACCTCGGCAGCGGCTCCCCTGGTGGCCGCCATCATTGCTCTCGTGGATCAATCGCAGCAGCAAGCGGGCGCAAAGTACGCAGACGGCCGTCAGGGACTGATCAATCCGCTGCTCTATCAATTCGCGGCGGCGGAATACTCATCCGCGGCGAATCTCACGGCGTGCGATGCGAGTCAGGGCGCGATCACGAACCGGGCCTGCGTGTTCTACGACATCACTCTCGGCAGCAACGCCGAGCCCTGTTCCGTCGCGAGCTTTACGGACACGGGAAGCGCTCCAGCCAGTGTCTGCAGCAACGGCGGTAATGCCGCATACACGACCGGCCTCATGACGGCGAGTTCAGCGGGCAGTCCCGGCTCCTACCCCGCAGGGCAGGGTTATGACCTCGCGAGCGGACTCGGCAGCATCGATGCCGCGAATCTCGTCTCAGCCATGGCGGCGGTCGCTGCTCCTGCCGGGTTGACCGCCACCGCAGGAACCACTGGTATCACCCTGCAGTGGACTGCCGACGCCGCGGCGACCAGCTTCAATGTGTATCAGGGAACGGCATCGGGCAAGGAGGGGGCGAGCCCGGTGCAGACCGGCGACACCGGGACTTCGACCCTCGTCGCCCAGGCGAGCCTCACGCCCGGCCAGACCTACTACTTTGAGATTGCGGCCGTGACCGGCTTCGGCACGTCGCCCAATTCGAACGAAGCGTCCGCCATGGCCGTGCCCGCCGTGCCCGCCGGAGTCTCCGCCTCCGCGGGCAACGGCACCGTCATGCTCAGCTGGAGCGCCGCGACCGGCGCTGCGAGCTACAACATCTATCAGGGAACCTCGGCGGGCGGCGAAGGCGCGACTGCGGCCACGTCGACCAACAACACGACTGTGACGATCAACGGGCTCAACAACGGCACGACCTATTATTTCAAGGTGGCGGCGGTGGACGCGGGGGGCGTATCCGCGCTGTCCAGCGAGGTCAGCGCGACCCCGGTCGCGCCCGCGAGTAACAGCGGTGGCGGTGGCGGCGGCGCGTTGGGCATCCTCGAGCTCGCACTCCTCGCTCTGCTCGTGATGTTCTCGATCGTCGGGGTTAGCAGCCGGAGGGTCGCGGACGCGCCCTGCTCCTCAGCCCTGCGCGAGCGCCCAGCGCACGATCTCTGATCGGCTGATCGCGCCCGAGCGGCGCGCCACTTCCCTGCCTGCCCTGAAGCAGATCAGCGTGGGAATGCCGCGGATGCCGAATTCACCGGCGAGCGCCGGCTCGGCATCGGTGTTGAGCTTCGCGAGCCGCACTCTGGGCTCGAGCTCGACCGCGGCGGCCGAATATTCCGGCGCCATCATCTGACAGGGCCCGCACCAGGGGGCCCAGAAGTCGACGACGACGGGGACGTCGTTGCGCTCGATGAACTTGCTGAAGTTTCCCGAGCCGAGCTCGGTCGGGTGCCCGGTGAACAGAGGCTGATGGCACTGCCCGCACTTCGGGGCCTCGGTGAGGCGCGGGGAAGGAATCCGGTTGGTCGCCGCGCAGTGCGGGCAAACGAGATGCAGCGTTTCGGGCATGAGCGGCGGTATGGGGACCTGAGGCCGCAAATTCAACGACGCAAAAGAGCCGCCGGCACGACCCGCCCGCCAGGTGAAGGCTGCATGACACGCACGCAGGCGTTCCTGCGCCGCCCGGCCATGAACCCACGCGGGTAAGCGCGGCACTCACCCCGGCCCGACGCTCCCGAAGCTCAAACCAGGAGGGTGCCATCATGCGTCAATTGGTCCGTATCTCTCTCTCGGCGGCCGTCATCGCCATCGCCATCAGCGCCGCCACGCTCAAGGCCGACGGGGACGACTCGCGTGCAGAGCGCAACGCCTACGTCGTGACTGCGCTCGTCGGTAATCTGCCCGGATCCGCCGCGATGCAGGATCCCGTGCTCCAGAATGCCTGGGGGATCGCCTTCAGCCCCGCGGGAAGTCCCTTCTGGGTGAATGACAACGACACCGGCTGCTCGACGCTCTACGCCGGCGACGGCACCAGGATCGCCCTGCAGGTAGCCATTCCTCTCCCCGGGGGCAGCGTCGCGCCCAACTCCTGCCAGCCCTTCGACTTCAGCAATCCCCCGGCGACGACTCCCGCGGCGCCGACCGGAATCGTATGGAATCCCTCGACCTCCTTCCTCGTCCCGGGAACCAAGATCGCCGCGGCATTCATCTTCGCGACCGAAGACGGCACCCTCTCGGCGTGGGCCGGCGGACTGAGCCCGGCCGCCGATGCGGTGCTCGCGGTCGACAACTCGGCGAATCCCACCGCGGCCACCGGCGCCGTGTATAAGAGTCTGGTGTTCGGTTTGAGTGTCAAAGGGTTGCTGCTGTACGCCGCCAATTTCCGCCATGCCACGGTCGATGTCTTCGGCCCGAACGGCGCGAATGGGTTGTTCACTCCGGCCACCACGGACGGCGCCTTCATAGATCCCAATATCCCTGCGGGCTACGCCCCCTTCGGCATCGCCAATCTCGACGGCGATCTGTTCGTCACCTACGCAAAGCAGAACGAGCAGATGCACGACGACGTGGCCGGGCGGGGCCACGGCTTCGTCGACGTGTTTGATACCGACGGTCACCTGCTGCGCCGCTTCGCGAGCCGCGGTCCGCTCAACTCCCCCTGGGGCGTGACCCGGGCCTCGTTCGCGTTCGGGCGCTTCAGCGGCAAGATCCTGATCGGCAACTTCGGCAACGGGCACATCAATGCCTTTGACGACGACGGGCGCTTCGCCGGTGAGCTCGAGGACGGCCACGGCAAGCCGCTGGCGATCGACGGGCTGTGGACGCTGACTCTGGGCGGCGGCCGCGGCTCGAGCTCGGACGCCCTGTATTTCGCGGCAGGCCCTAACGGCGAGACCAATGGACTCTTCGGAACGATCGCTCCGGCGGACGAGCATTGAGATGAGGGCTGGAACATACTGAGCGCTCGCCGGTCGAACTGCCTGGTCCCAGGGAGCCCGTGGCGTGAATGCAATGACCCTCGAGAAGCTGCGCGGGTGGTGGCGCGACTACCGCAGTACGCTGTTATTCCTCTGCCTGATGCTCACGTTTCGCTCGGCGTGGGCCGACTGGGTCACGGTGCCCACCGGCTCGATGAATCCCACCATACTCGAAGGCGACCGCGTGCTGGTCGACAAGCACGTGTTTGGGCTGCGCATTCCCTTCACGCGTGTGCACCTCACCGCCGGCGAGAATCCGGCCCGCGGGGATATCGTCGTATTCGATTCACCGGCCGACGGCACCTCGCTCGTCAAGCGAGTGATCGGGGTGCCGGGGGATGTGGTCTCGGTCGAGGGTGACCGCCTCACGGTGAACGGCCGCGCAGCACACTACTCGGTCGGCGAAATCGAGAGCGTACGCGGACTCCTCGCCGCCACCGCGGCGGAGCATCCGCTGCTGCTGCGTGAAGCGGGATTGGGTAAGCCCCACGATGTCATGATCCTCGCGGGCCACCCGGCGCGCCGCTCCCTCGACGCCGTCGTGGTGCCGCAGGGGATGTACTTCATGATGGGGGACAACCGGGATAACAGCGCCGATTCCCGCTACTTCGGCTTCGTTCCCCGGCTCGACATCATCGGCCGCGCGACGCGAGTGATCGTCTCCCTGAACCCCGACCGGCACGACGCGCCGCGCTCAGACCGATTTTTGCTTCCGCTTACCTGAGGTCGTCGGGCCCCGCGACATCGAGAGCAGCTGATTGGCCGTGCGCCAGTTGCGCGCGGTGGCGTCGACTCCGAGAAAGCGCTCAACCTTGTCGTGCAGGGCGCACTGCGGAAAGCCGTGGGGCGTGTAGAGGTAGAAGACCGCCCCCTTGAGCTCGAAGGCCTCGCGCCCGACCCGGAGTCG
>DASPSF010000022.1:0-6367 GCA_035624075.1 Steroidobacteraceae bacterium
CCGCCGAGTTCGATCAGATCCAGGACGAGAGCCAGCCGCCGAGCGGTGACGTCAATCTCGACGTCATTCTCGACGTGCCGGTGACGCTGTCGATGGAGGTCGGCCGCACCCGCATCCCGATCAGGAACCTGCTGCAGCTCAATCAGGGCTCGGTGGTCGAGCTCGATCGCGCCGCCGGTGAGCCGCTCGATGTGTTCGTCAACGGTACGCTCATCGCCCACGGCGAAGTGGTGGTCGTCAACGAGCGCTTCGGCATCCGCCTGACCGACGTCGTCAGCCCGGCCGAGCGGCTGCGCAAGCTGAAGTGAGCCGATGTTCGCCGCCCCGCAAACTGCTCCGGCCGCACACGCCGGCGGCCTCGGTGGCCTCGGCGAGGTGACGCTGGCACTGCTGCTGGTGCTCGGCGCGATCTTCGCGCTCGCCTGGGCCCTGAAGCGCGTACGCGCCTTCGGCTCGCGGGTCGGCGCCGCCGTCGACGTGCTGGCGCAGCTGCCGCTCGGCCAGAAGGAGCGCGCGGTGCTCGTCAAGGTCGGCGCGACGCAGATTCTTCTCGGCGTCGCTCCCGGGCGCGTCAACACGCTCTACGTGCTGCCCGAGCCGCTCGATGTCGGCCGCGCTCCGGCCGCGCCCGGCAACGACGGCAACTCACCGTTTCGCGCGTTGCTGCGGAGTCTCGGCAAGTGAGCCGCCCGCGGCTCTTAAGCCTGCTCGCCGCACTCACACTGCTGCCCGCGGTCGCCGCGGCGGCGGCGCCGGGGGGCATCCCGGCCGTCACCGTCTCGGGCGCGGGCGGCGGCCAGACCTACACGCTCTCGCTGCAGGTGCTGGCGCTGATGACGGCGCTGACGCTGCTGCCGGCGATCGCCCTCATGATGACCGCGTTCACGCGCATCATCATCGTGCTCGGGATCCTCCGGCAGGCGCTCGGCGCCGGGCAGACGCCGCCCAACCAGGTGCTGGTCGGGCTCGCGCTGTTCCTGACGCTGTTCGTCATGAGTCCGGTGGTGAACCGCATCAACGAGGAGGCCTTCCAGCCCTACTCCGCCGGCAGCATCGACGCCACGGTCGCGCTCGAGCGCGCCGTGGTGCCGCTGAAGAAATTCATGCTCGATCAGACCCGCGAGTCCGACATCGCCACCTTCGTGCGCATCTCGGGCGGCAAGGGTTTCGCCAGCCCCCAGGACGTGCCGCTGACGCTGCTGGTGCCGGCCTTCGTCACCAGCGAGCTGAAGACCGCGTTCCTCATCGGCTTCCTGATCTACATCCCGTTCGTGATCATCGACCTGGTGGTGGCGAGCGTGCTGATGTCGATGGGCATGATGATGCTCTCGCCGGTGCTGATCTCGCTGCCCTTCAAGCTGATGCTGTTCGTGCTGGTCGACGGCTGGTCGCTGGTGATGGGCACCCTGGCCGCGAGCTTCTATTCATGAGTCCCGAGACCGTCATGACCGTCGGCAGCCGCGCGCTGGAGATCACGCTGATGCTGGCCGCGCCGATGCTGCTGGTGGCGCTCATCACCGGGCTGATCGTCGGCGCCTTCCAGGCCGCCACCCAGATCAACGAGATGACGCTGTCCTTCATCCCGAAGCTGATCGCCATCTCGGTGGCGCTGATGGTCGCCGGGCCCTGGATGCTCAAGCTCCTGGTCGGCTACACGCGCGAGCTGTTCGAGAGCATCCCGAGCCTCATCAACTGAAGCCGGCACCCGCACCCGCATGATCAGCCTCACCGCCAATCAGCTGCAGGACTGGGTCGCGCAGCTCTACTGGCCGTTCGTGCGCATCGGCTCGTGCTTCATGATCGTGCCGGTGTTCGGCGCGGATACCGTGCCGGCGCGCATCCGCGTGGTGCTGGCAGGGGCGATCACGCTGCTGGTCGCACCGCTGCTGCCGGCGCTGCCGCCGGTCGCGGCCTTCTCCGCCGCCGGCTGCCTGATCACGGTGCAGCAGGTGCTGATCGGAGTCGCGCTCGGCTTCTGCCTGCACATCCTGTTCGACTCGGTGAACCTCGGCGGGCAGATGCTGGCGAACAGCATGGGCCTATCGATGGCTTTCAACATGGACCCGCTGCACGGCAGCGAAGCCACCACGCCCGCGCTCGGCCAGCTGTACACGCTGCTCGTGACACTCACCTTCCTCGCCCTCAACGGTCACCTGGCGCTGATCGAAGTGCTGGCGCAGAGCTTCACGACGCTGCCGATCGGCACCAACGGGCTCGGCGTCGCGGGGCTGCACGAGGTAGTCGGCTGGGGCTCACAGCTGTTCGCCGGCGCACTCGCGATCGCGCTCCCGGGAGTGACGGCACTCCTCATCGTCAACCTCGCCTTCGGCGTCATGAGCCGCGCGGCGCCCGCCTTCAACCTGTTCGCCATCGGCCTGCCGGTGTCGCTGGTGTTCGGACTGGTGATCGTGACGATGGGCATGCCGGCGGTGCAGGCGACCTTCATGGAGCTGCTCGAGCGCACCTTCGGGGCCCTCGAGCAGCTGATCGGCGCGGCGGGCTGAGGCATGGCCGAGAACGACAACAGCCCGGCCGGCGAACGGACCGAACAACCGACAGCCAAACGGCTCGAGCAGGCACGCGAGCAGGGCCAGGTACCGCGCTCGAGCGACCTCGGTGCCGCCGCGGTGCTGCTGGTCGCGGCGGCCGGTCTCAAGCTCCTCGGCGGCTGGTGCGGCGGGCAGCTGCACGCGCTCATGCGCTCGGCGCTCGCCATCCCGCGCGAGCGCGCACTCGATGAATCGGCGGCGGTCGGCGCCTTCGGCGCCACCGCGCTGCACGCCCTCTATGCCTGCGCGCCGCTCTTCGGCCTGACCGTGCTCGCGGCGCTCGCCGCGCCCATCGCCCTCGGCGGCCGCGGCTTTCACCCCCAGGCGCTGACGCCGGACTTCTCGCGCCTTTCCCCCGGCGCCGGCTTCGCCCGCATGTTCTCCGCCAATGGCGCGGTCGAGCTCGCCAAGGCCTTCGCCAAGTTTCTGCTGCTGGCGCTGGTCGCGGCACTGGTGCTGTGGCAGCAGTCGGGCGCGATCCTCGCCTTGAGCGCCGAGCCCGTGCCGGTCGCGATCGCGCACGCCGCCTCGCTGGCGGCTTTTGCGCTGCTGGCGCTCGCCGGCACGCTGGCACTGATCGCCGCGGTCGACGTGCCCTGGCAGCTGTGGCGCCACACGCAGAGCCTGCGCATGACGCGCGAGCAGGTCCGCGAGGAAATGAAGGAGACCGAGGGCTCGCCGGAGATCAAGGGCCGCATCCGCAAGATTCAGAACGAGCGTGCCCGGCGCCGCATGATGCGCGAGGTACCGAAGGCCGACGTGGTGGTGGTCAACCCGACCCACTTCGCGGTAGCGCTGCGCTACGACGAGCAGCGCATGCGCGCGCCGGTCGTGGTCGCCAAGGGCCAGGATCTGATCGCGGCGCGCATCCGCGAGATCGCCGAGGAGCACCGCGTGCCGATCTTCGAAGCGCCGCCGCTGGCGCGCGCCCTGCACCGGCACGTGGACCTCGGCGCCGAGATTCCCGCGGCGCTCTACGTGGCGGTCGCACAGGTGCTCACTTACCTCGCCCAGGTGCGCGCCGCGCGCCGCGACGGCGCGCCGCTCCCGCAGCCGCCGGCCATCGAGGACGTGAGCCTCGATCCCGGACCGCCGCTGCACTGAAGCCCCGTTAGGTGACTGAGCCATGGCCATAGCAAGCAACACCACCAGCCCGAGCCTGCGCGATCTGCTGCGTGCCGGCATCGGCGTGCCGGCGGGCATGCTGGCGGTGCTCGCCATGATCGTGCTGCCGCTGCCGCCGATGGCGCTCGACGTGCTGTTCACCTTCAACATCGCGCTCTCGATCGTGATCGTGATGGCGGTGTTCTACGTCGCGCGTCCGATCGAGTTCGGCGTGTTCCCGACCGTGCTGCTGCTCGCCACCCTGCTGCGCCTGGCGCTCAACGTCGCTTCGACCCGTGTGGTGCTGCTCAACGGCCACAGCGGCGCGCAGGCGGCCGGGCACGTGATCCAGTCGTTCGGCGAGTTCGTGATCGGCGGCAACTTCGCCGTCGGCGTGGTGGTGTTCATCATCCTCACCATCATCAACTTCGTGGTGGTCACCAAGGGCTCGGGGCGCATCTCCGAGGTGAGCGCGCGCTTCACCCTCGATGCCATGCCCGGCAAGCAGATGGCGATCGACGCCGACCTGAATGCCGGGCTCATCACCCAGGACGAGGCGCGCACGCGCCGCGCCGAGGTGCGGGCCGAGGCCGACTTTTACGGCTCCATGGACGGCGCCAGCAAGTTCGTGCGCGGCGACGCCGTGGCCGGCATCCTGATCCTGTTCATCAACCTGATCGGCGGCCTCGCCATCGGCACGCTCGGCCACGGCCTGTCGCTCTCGAACGCGGCGCACACCTACACGCTGCTCACCATCGGCGACGGCCTGGTGGCGCAGCTGCCGGCGCTGCTGCTCTCGACCGCGGTCGCAATCATCGTGACGCGCATGTCGCGCCCCCAGGACATGGGCGGCGAGCTGCGCCGCCAGCTGCTCGGCAACCCGAAGGCGCTCGGCGTCGCCGCAGCTCTGCTCGGCGTGATGGGGCTCATCCCCGGCATGCCGAACTTCGTGTTCCTGGCGATGGCGGCGCTGTGCGGCGTCGGCGCCTGGACTCTGCAGCAGCGGCGCGCCGCTCCGCCGAAGCCGGCGCCCGCGCCGCCAACGCCACCGGCGGAGAACAAGGAGCTCTCCTGGGACGACGTGCAGCCGGTCGATCGCCTGGGGCTCGAGGTCGGTTACCGCCTGGTGCCGCTGGTCGATGCCAAACTGAAGGGCGATCTGCTCGCGCGGGTGCGCGGCGTGCGCCGCAAGCTCTCGCAGGAGCTCGGCTTCCTGGTGCCGGCGGTGCACATCCGCGACAACCTCGAGCTCGCGCCCAATGCCTATCGCATCACGCTCGGCGGCGTGCCGATCGGTGAGGGTGTCGTGCACGCCGACCGCGAGCTGGCGCTGAATCCCGGGCGCGTGTTCGGACCCGTGCAGGGCATCGCCACCCGCGATCCGGCCTTCGGCATGGAGGCGATCTGGATCGAGCCCTCCTCACGTGACCACGCGCAGACGCTCGGCTACACGGTCGTGGACCCCGGCACGGTGATCGCCACGCACCTCTCGACACTCATCCAGGCGCACGCCCACGAGATCATCGGTCACGAGGAAGTGCAGCAGCTGCTCAACCTGGTGGCGAAATCGGCTCCCAAACTGGTCGAAGACCTGGTGCCGAAGGTGCTGTCGCTCGCCGCGCTGGTGCGCGTGCTGCAGGGCCTGCTCGCCGAGCGCGTGCCGATCCGCAACATGCGCACCATCCTCGAGACGCTGGCCGAGAATGCGCCCCGCACGCCCGATCCGGCGGCGCTCCAGAGTCAGGTGCGCGTCGCGCTCGGCCGGCAGATCGTCCAGGACATCGCCGGTCCCGCGAGCGAGGTCCCCGTTATGTCACTCGACGCCGAGCTTGAGAGATTGCTCACGGGTGCGCTCACCAGTAATGCCGCCAACCCCACCCTGGAGCCCGGTCTGGCAGAGAAGTTGCAACAACGTCTGTCGGAGTCGGCGCGCCGACGCGAGGCGGCCGGGGAACCGGCCGTGCTGCTGGTGCCGCCGGCACTGCGGGCACCGCTCGCGGGCTTCGTGCGCTCGAGCGTGCCGGAACTGCACGTGCTGGCCTGGAACGAGATTCCGCACAACCGCAAGGTGCGCCTCGTGACCACCGTGGGTCGATGAGGAGCCAACTGAGGCTGCCGGAGAGAATGGATGAGGATCATCAGATACAAGGCACCGGATACACGCCAGGCGCTGCGCGGCATACGCGAGCAGCTGGGCGATGATGCGGTCATCCTGTCCTCGAAGCGCACGCCGGAGGGGGTCGAGCTGACCGCCGCCGTGGACTTCGACGCAACGCGCCTCGAGAACGAGGCCGTGCCGCTCGCACCGAAGCCGCCGGCGAAAGCGCCGGCCCCCATGCGCGCGGTCCGCGCTCCTGCCCCACCCCCGGCGGAGGCCGACGATCCGGCGATCACGAGCGTCGCCGCGCAGCTGCGCGCCCCTGCTGCACCTGCCGTGCGCGTTCCCGCCGCCCGAGAGATCCCGGCCGCGACGCGCACCGCCGCACCCACACCGGTTCCCGCTGCCGCGCGTGCCACGGCGGCCCCCCGGGCGGCCGCCGCAAGACCCGCGGCTCCGGCGAACGCCGCCCCCGCGAGACCCGCGGCTCCCGAGAGCGCTCAGGCGCGCGCCCGCAGCGCCGCTGCGCAACCCTCGCCCGCGCGGACGCTCGCGCCCGTGAGTGCACCGGCTCCCGCGCCCGTTACGGCACGGGCCGCCGCGCCGGCCCCGGCAC
>DASPSF010000024.1:0-50859 GCA_035624075.1 Steroidobacteraceae bacterium
CACTATGCACGGCTGCGGCAGGCGCCCGACGGCGTGGCCCTGTGCCGCGCACGCAGTGAGGCCAAGGACCAGAGTTATTTCCTGCACGCCGTGCCGCGCGCCCAGCTCGCCGGCACGCTGATGCCCCTCGGCGAGCTCGACAAAGCTGCCGTGCGCGAGCGCGCGCGCCGCGCCGGCCTGCCGGTGTTCGACAAGCCCGACAGCACCGGTATCTGCTTCATCGGCGAGCGGCCGTTTCGCGAATTCCTGGCGCGCTTCCTCGCGCGCACTCCGGGGCCCATCGAGACCCCCGAGGGCGAACGGCTCGGCACGCATGAAGGCCTCGCCTTCTACACGTTCGGGCAGCGTGCCGGCCTGCACATCGGCGGTCGCCCGGGGCACGCCGAGCAGCCGTGGTACGTGGCCGCCAAGGACGCCGCGCGCAACGCGCTCATCGTCGTGCAGGGCCACGACCACGTGCGGCTCGCGAGCTGTGCGCTCACCACCGGCCCGTGGCACTGGCTCGCGCCGCCGCGCCAGGCGGCGGCGCGCTGCACCGTGAAGGTGCGCTATCGCCAGCACGATCAGGAAGCGGTGCTCGAGCCGCGCGCCGACGGCAGCGCGCATATCGTGTTTGCCCAGCCGCAGCGTGCCGTGACACCCGGCCAGTACGCGGTCGCGTACGAGGGCGAGCGCTGTCTCGGCGGTGCGGTCATCGAGGACGTCACACCGGCGCCGCGCCAGTGCGCCGCCGCCTGAGGCCGAGGCAGCGGCCCCGGCCACCGGCCGATATAATTGCGCGCTCACGGCGGAGACACGCATGATCAACAGCTTCCGGGCGCGCTCGACCCTGAGCGTCGGTGAGCGCACCTACGAGATCTGGAGCCTGGCGGCCCTGCCGCAGGACAAGCTGGCACGCCTGCCCTACTCGCTGAAGATCCTGCTCGAGAATCTGCTGCGCTTCGAAGACGGCGTCAGCGTCACGCGCGCCGACATCGAAGCGCTGCTGGCGTGGGATCCGGGCGCCGCTCCCTCGCACGAGATCGCCTTCACGCCCGCGCGCGTGATCCTGCAGGACTTCACCGGCGTGCCCTGCGTCGTGGACCTTGCGGCCATGCGCGACGCCATCGTGCGCCTCGGCGGCGACCCCGAGCGCGTCAACCCGCTCAATCCCGCCGAGCTGGTCATCGATCACTCGGTGCAGGTCGACGAGTACGGCTCGCCGCGTGCGCTGGCCGCCAATACCGCCATCGAGTTCGCGCGCAACCGCGAGCGCTACGCCTTCCTGCGCTGGGGACAGACGGCGTTCCGTAACTTCGCGGTCGTGCCACCCAACACCGGCATCGTTCACCAGGTCAACCTCGAATACCTGGCGCGGGTGATTTTCGATACGCAGTCGAACGGCAGCCGCCGCGCTTACCCCGACACGCTGGTCGGCACCGACTCGCACACCACCATGATCAACGGGCTGGGCGTGCTCGGCTGGGGCGTGGGCGGCATCGAGGCCGAGGCCGCCATGCTGGGCCAGCCGGTGACCATGCTGATTCCGCAGGTCATCGGCTTTCGCCTCGAGGGACGGCTGCAGCCTGGCGCTACCGCCACGGACCTGGTGCTGACCGTCACCGAGATGCTGCGCAAGAAGGGCGTGGTCGACAAGTTCGTCGAGTACTTCGGCGACGGACTTGCGAATCTTCCGCTCGCCGACCGCGCGACCATCGCCAACATGGCGCCGGAATACGGCAGTACCTGCGGCATCTTCCCCATCGACGCCGAGACCGTCCGCTATCTCGAGCTCTCCGGCCGTCCGCGCGAGCGCATCGAGCTCGTCGGCGCCTACGCGCGGGCGCAGGGCATGTGGCGCAACCCGGGCGCGAGCCCGGCCCGCTATACGGATGAGCTGGAGCTGGACTTGGGCAAGGTGGAGCCGAGCCTCGCAGGACCCAAGCGCCCGCAGGACCGCGTGCCCCTGAAGAGCGCCAAGAAGGTGTATGAGGCGAGCGCCAAGAAGGCCGCCGAGGAGCGCGCCGCGCGCAAGAGCGGCAGCGGTGCCGCCCCGGCGACGCTCAACGGACAGAACGTGGAGCTCAAGGACGGCGCGGTGCTGATCGCCGCGATCACGAGCTGCACCAACACCTCGAATCCGAGCGTGATGCTGGGCGCGGGCCTCCTTGCCCGCAAGGCGCGCGAGCGCGGTCTGACCGCCAAACCGTGGGTGAAGACGAGCCTGGCGCCGGGATCGCGCGTGGTGACCGATTACTTCAAGAAGGCCGGCGTGCTCGATGACCTCGCGGCGGTGGGGTTTGATTTGGTCGGATACGGATGTACTACCTGCCTATCCGCGGGCACTCCCGTGCTGCTTGCCAACGGCACCAGCCGCCGGATCGAAACGATGCCACGTGCGGGTGGACTGAAGGTCATCGGCCCGACCCAGGACGGAAGACTGGGCGTCGCGCTGCAGAGCGAGATGATGATGCAGGGTGAGCGCGAGTGCGTGACCGTGGTGCTCCAGGATGGCCGGGAGCTCGTCTGCACGCCGGATCACAAGCTGCTGCGGGCGGATGGAAGTTGGGTCCGGGCCGACGAGCTTGTCAAAGGACGCGATCGCCTGATCATGGGGTTGGAGGCGCCTCTCGATGAGCCTGCCGCCGACGAGATGGGCTACGAGCTCTCGGCAGGAGAGTTCCGTTTCAGCTTCAAAGACGAGCACGAGCGGACGCGAACGCTCGCCTTTGCGCGCCTGCTCGGCCACCTGATCAGCGATGGGTCGATCAGCACTCTCGGCCAGGGCCGGATGAACGTCGGCCAGGCGCTCGATCGCGAGGCGGTCCTGAGTGATATCGAACTCCTTACCGGCAAGCGACCGGCGGCGAATCGCTATGACGAGCGCAAGTGGTCGATCGCGTTGCCGATGGAGCTGACCGCGGGGATCACCGCGCTTCCGGGGGTGCGCGTCGGACAGCGCATCCATCAGCCGCCGACTCTGCCCGAGTTCCTCCTGCAACCGAACTGCCCGTGGGCAGTTGTCCGCGAGTTCCTCGGTGGTCTCTTTGGCGCCGACGGCCACGCCCCCGGTCTGCACCGTCAGGGGCCGAGCGAGGACAGCGCGGTCTTCACTCCCCCTGCGTACTCGCAGAGCGCCAAGCCTGAGCACGTGGATGCCCTCAAGTCCGTCATGCGCCAGATCACCGACCTGCTGGTGCGCTGCGGAGTGAAAGCCCGGGGAGCCCGGATCTACAGCTACCCCACCCGATCCTCCGCCTCGAGTTATCCCGCCGCGCGCGACGGCGCGCCGCGCATCGAAGTGCGGCTCGTCCTGCCTGAGGGGCTGTCGTTCGTTGAGCGCGTGGGTTTCCGCTACTGCGTCGACAAGTCCTTGCGGGCAAGCGCGGCTGCCGTGTACTGGCGCACCATCGACACCATCAACCGGCAGCGCTTATGGATGGTCGATCGTCTCGAGGCGCTGAACCAGCACTACAGTTTCAGCTTCCACCAGACGCGCCGCATGGCCGCCGCGGAGTTGATGCAGTACGAGACCGTTATCCATCCTCATTACTCGCTGCTCGAGGGACACGATCGCTTCGATCGCCTGCCGAAGCCCGAGGGGCGCTTCAAACCGCTGCATCGCGAGAACTATGACTTCCCCTCGCCCGTTGAGCTCATGCGTGAGATCGGCGCGCGGGACTGGTTTGCGCGGCTGCAGCCGCGAGAGACCGGCGATGCCCCGAAGCGTTATTGCGTCGAGAAGGACACCCTGACGCTCCCGACCTTCTCACTACAGGTCGCCGATATCCGTGAGGCTGGCTCGCGGCCGGTGTTCGATCTCGCTGTGAATGAGCTTCACGCGTTCATCGCCGGAAATGTTGCAGTGCACAACTGCATCGGAAACAGCGGCCCCCTCAAACCCGAAATCTCTGCCGCCGTCAAACAGGGCGACCTCACCGCCTGCTCCGTGCTCTCCGGCAACCGCAACTTCGAGGGCCGCGTGCACCCCGAAGTGCGCATGAACTTCCTCGCCTCACCGCCGCTGGTGGTCGCCTACGCACTCGCCGGATCGCTGGATGTCGATCTCACCACCGAGCCGCTCGGCACCGACCGCGGCGGCAAGCCCGTGCATCTCGCCGACATCTGGCCGAGCGATGCCGAGGTGCAGGAGGCGCTGAAGCGCTCGATCGACTCGCAGATGTTCCGCCACAGCTATGCGAGCGTGTTCCAGGGCGATGAGAACTGGGCCGGCATCCAGGTCCCGGCGGGCAAGCGCTACGCCTGGGACGAGAAGTCGACCTACGTGAAGAACCCGCCCTACTTCGACAGCATGACCATGACGCCGCCGCCGCTCGCCGACGTCAGGGGTGCGCGTGCGCTCGCCGTGCTCGGCGACTCGGTTACCACCGACCACATCTCGCCGGCCGGCAACATCTCGCGCTCGAGCCCGGCGGCAAAGTACCTCATTGACCAGGGCGTGCAGCCGAAGGACTTCAACTCCTATGGCGCACGGCGCGGCAATCACGAAGTCATGATGCGCGGCACCTTCGCCAACATCAGGCTGCGCAACCTGCTGGTGCCCGGAGTCGAAGGCGGGGTCTCGATCCACCTGCCGGACGGCGACCAGGGCTCGATCTACGATGTCGCCATGCGCTACCAGGGCGAGGGCACGCCGCTCGTGGTGCTCGCCGGGCGCGAGTACGGCACGGGTTCCTCACGCGACTGGGCCGCCAAGGGCACGATGCTGCTCGGCGTGAAGGCGGTCATCGCCGAGAGCTTCGAGCGCATTCATCGCTCGAACCTCATCGGCATGGGAGTCGCGCCGCTGCAGTTCCAGCCGGGCGAGAACGTCGCCTCCCTCGGTCTCACGGGACGCGAGGTGTTCGACATCACGGGCTTGGGCCGCGGCGACGCGCGCGAGGTCACCGTCACGGCGACACCGCCCGGCGGCCAGGCGAAGCAATTCACCGCCCGGGTGCGTATCGACACGCCCAAGGAGCGCGAGTACTACCGGCACGGCGGCATCCTGCAGTACGTGCTGCGGCAGCTCGCTAATCCCAGCGCGGGCGGGTAATCCGGCCTGTCGACACCTGCCGACCCGCAAGCAGCCGCTGCAGGCGCCGACGCCGGCGCGCGCGGTCTTGCCGTCTTCGACCTCGACGGCACGATCACCCGGCACGACACGCTCTGGCCCTACGTGCACCACTTCCTGCACCGTCACCCGGCGCGAGTCCCGCGTCTCGTCAGCGTGTTGCCCGCGCTGCTCCGCTTCGCGCGCCACCGTGATCACGGCGACCTCAAGGCAGCCTTCATCCATGCGGCGCTCGGCGGCTGCAGCCGCGGGGTACTCGATGCCTGGACGGCGCGCTTCGTGCCGCAGCTCATCGCGAACGGCGTGTGGGCGGACGCGCTCGCGTGCATCGCCCGTCACCGCGCGCGGGGGGACCTGCTGGTGCTCATGAGCGCGAGTGTGGATCTTTATGTGGCGGCGATCGCGCGCGCGCTCGGCTTCGCCGAGGTGCTGTGCACTCCCCTTCGCTGGCAGGGCGACACGCTCGACGGAGCGCTGGCCGGCCCCAACTGCCGCGGCGCCGAGAAGGCACGTGCGCTCAAGGAGCTGCGCGGACGGCATCCGGGCCTCGAGGTGACCGCCTACGGCAACGCCGCGAGCGACCTGGGCCACCTGTGCGTTGCCGACCGGGGGGTGCTGGTGAACGGCAGTCGGCGCACCCGCCGGGCGGCGGAGCAACTGGGTCTGACCTGCCTTACGTGGCGCTGAGCCGGAGGGTGTAACCTTTTGCCCCCGGAGCCGGTCTAATTCCGCGGAGGTACTTCATGCCCACGCGTATACCGCGCATCGCTCCGTCCGAGATCACGCCCCCGGAGGTCTGGTTCAGCCGCCGCACGCTGCTCACCGGGGCGCTGGCCGCCGGCGTGAGCGCCCTGACGCGTCCGGCCGAAGCGGCCGGCGCCTCGCCGGCGGACGCAGCTCCACTCGCCTACACGGCGAATCCGCGCTACTCGGTTACCGAGGCTCCGAACAAGTACGAAGAGATCACCGGCTACAACAACTACTACGAGTTCGGGACCGACAAGGAGGATCCGAGCGAGAACGCCCGATCGTTCCGCACCCGCCCGTGGAACGTCACGATCGACGGCGAGGCCGAAGTGCGCGGCAGCTTCACGCTCGAGGACATCCTCAAGGGACAGTCGCTCGAGGAGCGCATCTACCGCTTTCGTTGCGTCGAGGCCTGGTCGCTGGTCGTGCCCTGGGTGGGATTCCCGCTGTCATCGCTGCTCGCACGCTTCAAGCCGACCTCGCGCGCTAAGTACGTCGAGTTCACGACCCTCTACGACCCGCGGCAGATGCCCGGCCAGCGCTTGCCCGTTCTCAACTGGCCCTACGTCGAGGGTCTGCGCATGGACGAGGCCATGCATCCGCTCACCCTCATGGTGGTGGGGCTCTACGGTCGAGTGTTACCGAACCAGGACGGGGCGCCGCTGCGCCTCATCGTGCCGTGGAAGTACGGCTTCAAGAGCATCAAGTCGATCGTGAAGATCCGCTTCAGCGAGAGCCAGCCGCGCACGGCCTGGAACGTCGCCACTCCCAACGAGTACGGCTTCTACGCCAACGTCAATCCCGCCGTGGATCACCCGCGCTGGAGTCAGGCGACCGAGCGGCGGATCGGCGCCCCGTTCCTGGCCGCGCGCCGGCCCACCCTGCCTTTCAACGGCTACGCCACCGAGGTGGCCTCGCTCTATCAGGGCATGGATCTCAGGCGCTACTTCTGAGCCTCACCGCGTTGAACGTCACGCAGCGTTACCGCTACGTCTACAAGCCGCTGGTGTTCGTCGCGGGCGTCGCGCCACTCGTGTGGATGGTGTGCGGCGCCTTCGGCTGGTTCGGGGCGAGCCTGGGCGCCGATCCGGTCAAGAAGCTCGAGCATGAATGCGGCAAGACCGCACTCAATTTCCTGCTGCTGACCCTCGCCGTCACGCCGGTGAGGATCATCCTCGGCGTGCCGCAGCTGCTGCGGCTGCGGCGGATGCTGGGCCTGTTCGCCTTCTTCTACGCGCTGGTGCACTTCACGGTATACCTGGTCCTCGATCTCGAGCTCAACTGGCCCACGCTCGGCACCGACATCGGCAAGCGCCCTTACATCACCATCGGCTTCACGGCGCTGCTGCTCCTCATCCCGCTGGCGGCAACCTCGACCAACGGCATGATGCGCCGCCTGGGAAAGCGCTGGACTGCGCTGCATCGCCTGGTCTACGCGATCGCCATCCTCGGTGTCTGGCACTTCTACTGGCAGGTGAAGCGCGACGTGCGCGAGCCGCTCATCTACGCGGGCATCCTCGCGCTGCTGCTCCTCTACCGCGTGGTGCGCAGCCGTGTTGCGGCGAGGGCGCGGGCCGAACTCACATCGAGCTCCCGCGTTGGCGCGTCCCTGCGCGCGTCCGAATCCGACTGACCCTGGCGAAGCGATCGGTCGCTGAGATCAGCTCATGCGTGATGCCCGGTTCGAAGGCCGAGTGGCCGGCGTCGGGTACGATGCGCAGCTGGGCGCGCGGCCAGGCGCGATGCAGTTCCCAGGCAATCCTCGCCGGGCAGAGCACGTCGTAGCGGCCGTGGATGATGACGGCGGGGATGTGGCGGATGCGGCCGATGTCCTCGAGCAGCTGGTTGTCCGACCGCATGAACCCTCGGTTCAGGAAGTAGTGGCACTCGATCCGCGCGAACGCTGCGGCGTACTCGGGCTGCTTGAACGAGGCGACCGTTTTTGGGTCAGGTTGCAGGTGAATGGTGGAGCCTTCCCAGGCCGACCAGATTTTCGCCGCCGCGATCATGACCTTGCGATCCGGGCTCGTGAGTCGTTTGTAGTAGGCGCCGATCATGTCGCCACGCTCCTCGGGCGGAATGTGGTTGACAAAGGCCTCCCACCCTTCCGGGAACTGAGCGCCGGTGCCAAATGGGTTCTGGTAGAGCCATTCCACTTCCCAGCGTCGCAGCAGAAAGATGCCGCGCAGGATGAGCTCGGTTACGGCTTTGGGATGTGTCTCGGCGTAGGCCAGTGCCAGGGTGGAGCCCCATGATCCTCCGAATACCAGCCAGCGATCGATCTGGAGGTGCTGACGCAGGCGCTCGATGTCTTCCACCAGGTGCCAGGTGGTATTGTCGACCAGACTCGCGTGGGGCCGGCTCTTGCCGCATCCCCGCTGATCAAACAGGACAATTCGGTAGCGTTTGGGATCGAAGAAACGGCGCATCCTGGCGTTGGTGCCGCCACCGGGTCCACCATGCAGGAAGATCACAGGTTTGCCGCCTCGATTGCCGCTTTCCTCGAAATAGATCTCGTGCAGCTCGGATGCGCGCAGAAACCCTTTGCGGTAGGGCTTGATCGTGGGGTAGAGGGTGCGGCGAGCTCTCACATCGAGGTCCGGATCTGCCACAGCTCCGGAAAGAACTTGAGCTCGAGCGCCTTGGCGAGGTAGGCAACGCCGCTGGTGCCGCCGGTGCCCTGCTTGTAGCCGATGATGCGCTCAACCGTCTTCAGGTGATGGGCGCGCCACAGCTGGAAATTGTGGTCGAGGTCCACCAGCCGCTCGGCCAGCTCGTAGAGATCCCAGTCCTTGTCGGTGTTGTGATAGACGCCGAGCCAGGCGCCCGCGACCTGCTTGCTGGCGACGTAGGGCTCGCGGAAGTCCCGCGACAGATAGTCCTCCGGAATCCCGTAGCCGCGCCGGCTCAAGAGCCGCAGCACCTCGTCGTAGAGCGAGGGCTCGGCGAGCGCGCGCTCGAGAGCGGCATAGGCCTGCGGGTCGCGCTTGTGCACGGCGAGCATCTCGGCGTTCTTGTTGCCGAACAGGAATTCCAGCGTGCGGTACTGCACCGACTGAAATCCCGAGGAGCGCCCGAGCGCGTTGCGAAACGCCGAGTACTCGAACGGCGTCAGCGTCGAGAGCACGTCCCACACCGAGATCAGCTGATTCTGCGAGCGCGAGATGCGCGCCAGCATCTTGAGCGCGGGGTCGAGATCGTCGCGCTGCACGCAGCGCATCGAGGCGGTCAGCTCGTGCAGCATCAGGCGCATCCACAGCTCCGACACCTGGTGCACGATGATGAACAGCATCTCGTTGTGCTCGCCGGTCAGCGGGTGCTGCGCGGCGAGCAGCTTGTCGAGGTGCAGGTATTCGCCGTAGGAGAGCGAGCTGCCGAGATCCCAGTGCACGGCCTCGTCCGCGAGGTCGACGCGCTCGGACTTTTCGTACTGGCGGGTTGTCATGCGGGCGATGGTACACGCCGCCGGCAAGACGTGCCCGCGCCGATCCGCTAGGATCGCGCGACCGTGGGCACCCCCCTTCTCGAAGTCTCGAGCCTCGTCAAGCAGTACCCCGCCACCACCGCGGTGAACGGCGTCTCCTTCGCCGTCCCCGAGGGGATCTGCTTCGGGCTCCTCGGTCCCAACGGCGCCGGCAAGACGACCACGGTCGAGATCATGGAGGGAATCCTGCCACCGACCTCCGGCGAGGTGCGCTACCGCGGCGCGCCGCTCGGCGCGCGCTTTCGCGAGGAGGCCGGCATCCTCTTCCAGAAGACCGCGCTGCAGGACTTTCTCACCGTGCGCCAGTGCATCGCGCTGTTTCGCGGCCTCTACAGTCACGGCCTCGAGGTCGAGGAAGTGATCCGCGTCTGCGCGCTCGAGAAGCTCGCCGGGCGCGATGCACGCAAGCTCTCCGGCGGGCAGCAGCAGCGGCTGCTGCTCGCGATCGCGCTGGTGAACGATCCGGCGGTGCTGTTCCTCGACGAGCCGACCACCGGGCTCGACCCGCAGGCGCGGCGCAATTTCTGGCGGCTGGTCGAGTCGATCAAGGCGCGCCGCAAGACCATCATCCTCACCACCCACTACATGGAGGAAGCCGAGCTGCTGTGCGACGAGATCGCCATCATGGACGGCGGCCGGATCGTCGCCCAGGGTCCGCCGGGGCGGCTGCTGCGCGAGCACTTCGCCGACGTGCTGCTCGAGCTGCCGCGCCACGATTTTCCCGAGAGCGCGCGCGCCCTGCCCCTCAGGCTCATGGAAGCGGGCGGGCGGATCGAGATCACCACCGACGACCTGGAGGCGACGCTGCGCACGCTGCTCGCGGCGCAGGTGCCGCTCACCAACCTGCGCATCCGGCCGCCCAATCTCGAGGACCTGTTCCTCGAGCTCACCGGCAAGGAGCTGCGGCCGTGATCCGCCGGCTGCTGTCGGTGTTCCACGCGCGCAACCTCGAGTTCCTGCGCGACCGCGGCACGCTGCTGTTCACGCTGTTGCTGCCGATCATGCTGGTGATCGGCATGGGCTTCGTGTTCGGCGGCCCGCAGCGGCCGCTGTTCAAGGTCGGGGTGCTGGGCACGCCCGGCGACGCGCACACCCACCCGTTCCTCGCCGAGCGCTACGTGCAGTTCGTGCCGGTCGCCGAGCAGGACGGCGCGTTGCACAAGCTCACCCACCAGCAGATCGACCTGCTGCTCGACTTCACGGGCGGGACCCGCTACTGGGTCAATACCGATTCACCCAAGGGCTACGTGGTCGAGAAGCTGCTGCTGGCGGCGGAGCCGGGCGCACAGCGCGAGCCGGTCACGGGCGCGGCGCTGCGCTACATCGACTGGCTGTTCCCGGGAATCCTCGGCATGAACATGATGTTCAGCTGCCTGTTCGGCGTCGGTTACGTCGTGCTGCGCTATCGCAAGAGCGGGTTCCTCAAGCGTCTGCACGCCACGCCGCTCACCGCCTTCGAGTTCCTCGCGGCCCAGGTGCTGTCGCGCCTCGCGCTGATCCTCGTCGTCACGCTGATTCTCTACGCCGGCATCGGCGCCATCATCGGCTTCCATTCCGCCGGCAGCGTGCCACTGCTGCTGTTGCTCGCGGTCACGGGCGCGCTGTCCATGATCGCCCTCGGGCTCACGATCGCGGCGCGCTTCTCGAGCGAGGAGCTGGTCGGCGGGCTCCTCAACCTCCTCACCTGGCCGATGATGCTGCTCTCGGGCATCTGGTTCTCGCTCGAAGGCTCGCCCCGCTGGGTGCAATGGGTGGCGCACGTCTTTCCACTCACGCATCTCCTCGATGCCGCGCGCGCCGTGATGCTCGACGGCGCCGGGCTCGCGCAGATCGCCCCCAACCTGTTGTATCTTGCCGGTACCACCCTGGTATTCCTGGCTTTCGGCGCCTGGTCGTTCCGCTGGCGCATCGAATGAGGAGCCAACTTGCGATTCTTCAGCGACAACACCGCCACCGCCTGCCCGGAGATCATGGCGGCCATTCACGAAGCGAATCACGGCCGCGCGCGCGCCTACGGCGATGACGAGTGGACCCTGCGCCTCGACGCAGCCCTGGGCGTGCATTTCGGCACGCCGGTGCGCGCCTTCGCCGTGACCACCGGCACCGCCGCCAACTCGCTGGCGCTCGCGACCTTGAGCCCGCCTTACGGGGCCATCTTCGCGCACCACGAGGCCCACATTGCGGTCGACGAATGCGGCGCGCCGGGCTTCTTCTCCGGCGGGGCGCAGCTCGAGCTGCTGCCGGGCGAGCACGGGCGCCTCGACGCCGCGACCGTCGGCGCCGCGCTCGAATCGCATCCCCGCCACCTGCACAGCGTGCAGCCGGCGGCGCTGTCACTCACCCAGGCGACCGAGCTTGGGACAGTCTATCGGCCGGCGGAAGTCGCCCGGCTTTGCGAGCTTGCGCACCGCCACGGGGTCAGGGTGCACATGGACGGGGCGCGCTTCGCCAACGCGCTCGCCTTCCTCGGCTGCGATCCGGGCGAGGCGACCTGGCGCGCCGGGGACGACGTCCTGTCCTTCGGCGCCACCAAGAACGGCGCTCTGACCGCGGAAGCGGTGGTGTTCTTCGACCTGACGCTGGTGCGCGATTTCGAGCTGCGGCGCAAGCGCGCCGGCCACCTGCTGTCGAAGTCGCGCTATGTCGCCGCGCAGCTGCTTGCCTATGTCGAGTCCGGCATCTGGAAGCGCAACGCCGAGCGCACCAACCACCTTGCCGCACGCATCGGCGCGGCGGCTGGCGCAGCGCTGCTGCACCCGGTCGAGGCCAACGAGGTGTTCGTGAAGCTCGGCGCCGCACGCCGCTCGGCGTTACGGGCCGCAGGTTTTGAATTCTATGACTGGGGCGCCGAGACGGCCGGCGACGCCCGCTTCGTGGTGTCCTGGGACCAGCCCGAGCAGGACGTGCTCGCGCTGTGCGAGGCGCTGGCGCGCGGCTGAGCCTCGGCGGACCGCCCCGTCAGCTCTCCCGCAGGCTGGCCGTCACGGGCACCCAGGCCGCGCGCAGCGCCGGCAGGAAGCCGCCGAGCATGCCGATGAAAAGGGCGATGAGAAGTCCGCGCACCACCAGCTCCGGCGTCACCTTGAAGTTGAACACCACCTGGGTGAAGTTCTGACCCAGAGTCGACACCGAGAGATTGTTGAATAGCAGATAGGCGATCAGCGCGCCGAGCACCGCCCCGCCGAGCGCCAGCAGCAGCGCCTCGACCATGACCGACACCACCACCGGGAAGCCGCCGAATCCCAGCGCCCGCAGCGTCGCGATTTCCTTGCCGCGCGCGGCGACCGCGGCGTACATGCTGTTGAGGGCGGCGAACACCGCGCCGAGGCCCATGATGACGGTGACCACGCCGGCCAGCACCCCGATGGTCGCGCGGAACTGCTTGGTCTGGCCGCTGAAGTAATCGTCCTCGCGCAGCAGGTCGAGCGACAGGCGCGGCTCGGCCGCGATCGCCGCCTTCAGCCGCTCGAAGCCGTCGCCGCCGTCGAGCGCCGCCAGCACCGAGCTCGAGCCGAGTCGGCCGAAGGTCGAGCGCGCCACGTTGATGTCGGTCCAGAGCTCGCTCTCGTGCGAGTCGCCGGAGGCGAACTCCCCGACCACGGTCCACTCCGAGCCGCGCATGCGCACGACCTGGCCGATGTTGGCGCCCTGAAACTGCGCCAGCACGCCGCGTCCGACGATCAGCTCGCGCAGGCCCGGCGTGAAGCTGCGGCCGGCGACGATCCTGAGCTGCGGCCGCAGCGTGAAGCCCGCGGGCTCCAGGCCCCGGATGGTGATGTTGGCGCCGCTCTTGACGTCGTCCCTGCGCACCAGCTCGGCGATCACCATGAGCTCGGTGGAGGCGAGCGGCTTGCCATCGGCGCCGGGGCGGATCCCAGGCTCCCCCTTGATGAGATCGGTCGAATCGCGGTCGAGGGCGGAGTTGAGCTCGGCGTCCGAGCCGCCACGCAGGATGACCGCCATATCGTGGCGGCCGGTGGACTTGAGCGTGCTCTCGAAGCCCGCCGCCATGGCGAGCAGCGCCGTGAACACCGCCACCACCCCGGCGAGGCCGATGACGATGACCAGCGAAGGCGCCCAGCGCTCGGGGATGCTGCGGATGCCGAGGCCGGTGATCGCCAGCGCCTGTCTAAACACCGGTCGGTCTCCTCAGGCCTCAGCGGCCGGCCAGCGCATCGACGATCTCCAGCCGCCGCGCGCGCAGCGCCGGCAGCAGTCCGACCGCCAGGCTCATCAGCACGATCGCCACGATCCCGAGCAGCCACACCCAGCCGGTGAGCGCGAGCAGGAACTGGCCGCCGGTCGCCTTCTCCACCATCGCGCCGGCGAGCGAGGCGAGCACCAGGCCCGCGAGGCCCCCGGCCAGCACCAGCGTGAAGGCCTCGGCGAGCACCAAGCCGAACACGCTGCGGTCGGAGAAGCCGAGCGTCTTCAGCACGGCGAGCTCCGGGATGCGCTCGCGCACGCTCTGCGCCATGGTGTTGCCGACCACCAGCAGCAGCGTGAAGAACACCGCGAACAGGATCCAGCGCACGATCAGGCCGATGTCGCCGATCTGCTTGACGAAGCTGATGTTGAAGTCCTTCTCCGTCTGGGTCTTGGTCTCATCGGGAGAATTCTCGAACATGGCGTCGACTGTCTTACTGATCGCCTCGGCGTTGGCGCCGTCGGCGAGCTTCAGGATGAAGAAGTTGGTGCGGCCCTTGATGCCGAACTGGTTGGCCTCGTCGAAGTAGTCCTGCTGGATGAAGGCGAGGTTGGTGCGCTTCTGCCAGTCCTCGTCCTTGCCGTCGAAGATGCCGACCAGGTCGAACTGCCAGGCCTTGCTGCCGTCCTTCTGCGGCCAGATGTTGGAGGAGATGGGAACCTTCTGGCCGAGCTTCCAGCCGTACTGGTCGGCGAGCTGCCGCCCGACGATCAGCCCGGTGCGCGTCTGCTCGAAGGCCTGCCACTGCGCCTCCGGCATCTTCCACTCGGGATAGACGTCGTGATAGCGCTGCGGATCCAGGGCGAACATGATGAGCGGGGTGTTGGTCTGCCACACGCCGCCGAACCACTGCTGGTAGGCGACGCGCACCACCCCGGGAATGGCCTCGAGCTTCGGCACCATGCTCACCGGCAGCGCGGCGGTGAACGACACCCGTGCCTGCACGAACAGGCGGGTGGCACCCACGAAGTCGGCGCCCGAGCTGAATATGGTGTTGACCGACTGCAGCAGGCCGAACAGCAGGAACGCCATGATCACCGACAGCAGCGTCAGGAGCGTGCGCACGCGCTTGCGGAACAGATTGGCGACGACGAAACCGGTGCGGGTCATGCGGCCTGCTCGAGCAGCTGGCCCTTCTCGAGGTGCAGCGTGCGGCGCGCGAACTCCGCGGCCTTGGGATCGTGAGTGACGATCACGATGGTCTTGCCGTGTTCGCGGTTGAGCACCTGCAGCAGGCCCAGGATCTCGTCGGCGGTCTTGCGATCCAGGTCGCCGGTCGGCTCGTCGCACACCAGCAACTGCGGGTCCGATACCAGCGCGCGCGCGATCGCCACGCGCTGCTCCTGGCCGCCCGACAGCTCGCGCGGCTTGTGCTTGGCGCGGTCCGCGAGCCCCACCACCTCGAGCGCCACCGCGACGTTCTTCCTGCGCTGCGCGCCCGAGAGCTTGGTGAGCAGCAGCGGCAGCTCCACGTTGCCCTCGGCGCTCAGCACCGGCATCAGGTTGTAGAACTGGAACACGAAGCCGACGTTGTGCGCGCGCCAGTTGGCGAGCTGGCCGCTGCCGAGCTGGTCGATGCGCTTGCCGCCGACGGTGATCTCCCCCGAGGTCGGCTTGTCGAGGCCGCCGATGAGATTCAGCAGCGTCGTCTTGCCCGAGCCGGACGGGCCCATGAGCGCGACGAAGTCACCCTTGGGTATGTCGAGCGTGAGGCCGTGCAGCACCTCGATCTTCTGCTTGCCGCGCTCGTAGACCTTGGTGACGTTGTGTACCTGGACCATGGGCTCTGACATGGCGCTCCTCTCACTCATTGTTTGATTTCGGTGACCGCGGCGTCGTCCCTGATGCCGGCCGGTGCATCGATGATGACGCTTTCGCCGGGGCTCAGGCCCCCGAGCACCACGCGCGAGTCGCCGCTCGCGGCTCCCACCGTCACGGCGCGGCGCTGCGCGCGGCGATCCTTGAGCACGTAGACGACGTCCTCGCTGCCGTCCTTGCGCAGCGCCCCAGCCGGCACCAGCACACCGCGCGGCCGCTGCTGCGCGCTGGCACCCGCGGCCGCCTTTTCCTCGAACGACACGCGCACGCCCATGTCGGGCACGATGCGCGCATCCTTCACGTCGAAGCCGATACGCACCTTGACGGTCGCCTTGGAGCGGTCGGCGGTCGGAATGATCGCGATGACATGCGAGGGGATGCGCCAGTCGGGGTAGGCATTGAGCACCGACTCGACCGGCTGCCCGGGCTCGACCCGATTGATATAGGCCTCGTTGACGTCGACCTCGATCTCGAGCGAATCCATGTCGACCAGCGTGCCGATGCCGGTACGCGTGAAACCGCCGCCGGCCGAGAGCGGCGAGACGATCTCGCCGACCTGGGCGGCCTTGGCGATCACCACGCCGGCGAACGGCGCGCGCACGGTGCAGTAGTCGAGCGCCACCTGCGCGGAGCGCACGTTGGCCGCCGCCAGCTCGATCTGCTTGCGCTGCGCCTCGAGCTGCGCCTTCCCCGTGTCGACCTGGGTGCGCGCCTGCTCGACCGCCTGTTGCGAGACCAGGTTGCGCTTCACCAGATCCTCATCGCGCGCTACGTCGCGCACGGACTGGGCTAACTGCGCCGCATCCTGCGCAAGCAGCGCCTGTGCCGACTGCAGCTGCGCCTGCGCCTGCGCCAGTGCCGCCTTTTGCGCCGTGTCGTCGAGGCGCGCGATGACCTGACCCTGCTTCACCCGGTCGCCCTCGTCGAACAGCACCTCGGTCACCTTACCCGTCATCTGCGCCGACACGGTCGCCTCGCGCCGTGCGGTGACGTAGCCGGTGGCATCGAGCACCGAGGCGCCGGCCCCGCCGCCACCGAGTGCCTGCGCCAGCGCCGTGTGTACCGGCAGCGCGCCGCGGGCCGACAGTGCCAGCCACGCGCCGCCACCCAGCAGCACGATGAGCACTACCACACCGCCGATGATCCGGGTACGGCGCCCGGGCGCCGGGCCGGCCGGCTCCGCGTCACGCTCGATCCGCAGCTGTCCCAACAGCGCCTTCTTGTCCGGCTCTGCGCTCATCCCCCGACGATCCTCGCCATCAGGCGCCGTGCCTGCGTGTACTCGGGCGCAATGAGGAGCGCATGCTCGAGCGCGTCGCGCGCTCCGACCGGATCGGCGTGATCGAGCAGGTCGCGAGCCAGCAGCAGATAGGCCTCGGCCGCGCCCCAGCCGGGCAGCCGCTCGAGGCCGGCGCGCTCGGCCTCGAAGGCGGAGACCGCGAGGCGCAGCTTCGGCAGTGCGCGCTGATAGTCGGTCATCGCATCGACCAGCAGCACGCGCGGATCGTGCGGCGAGGCTTTGAGCGCGTGCTCGATGTCCTTGCGGGCGCGATGCGCCGAGATGCCGCCGCCGCCCGCCTTGAGCGGCGTGGCGAGGCATGCCGCACGCAGCGCCAGGGCGTCGGTGAACGCCGCCTGCGACTCGAGCACATTGTCAGCCTCGGTGACACAGCGCTCGGCGAGCTCGCTCGCCCGCTCGCCACGCGACGCGGGCACTCCCTGGGCGGCGAGCTGCGCCTCCCGCCAGGCGAGCAGCGCCGCGTAGTAGCCGTGCAGCCTGTCATGGGACTCATCGGCCGCGATCAGGCCACGGAGACTGCGCAGGGCCGCGGCGTCCTCGGTGTAGTAGCCATACTGTATGCGGCTCTCGATGTCGCGCCAGGAAGTTTCCGCGCCGGGTGTGACGGCGCTCGCGGCGAGGAGCACCGCGGCGGCGGGCAGTAGAATATTCGCGCGCATGCAAAACCATAGCACAGGGGCGCCGGCGGCGGCGCTCATCGACATCGGCATCAATCTCGGCCATGACAGCTACGATGGCGACCGCGACGCGGTGCTCGCGCGCGCGCGTGCGGCCGGCGTGGTGCAGATGCTGGTCACCGGCGCGACGCTGGCGGGAAGCAGCGGCGCGATTGCGCTCGCCCGGCAGCATCCCGGGACCTTGTTTGCCACAGCGGGGATCCACCCACACCATGCGAGCGAGCTCACCACGGCGCGCCTCTCCGAGCTCGAGGAGCTCGCGTGCGCCCCCGAAGTGGCGGCAGTCGGCGAATGCGGCCTCGATTATTTCCGTGATTTCTCACCGCGCGAGGCGCAGCGGCAGGCCTTTCACCGCCAGCTCGAGCTGGCCGCGCGGCTCGGCAAGCCCGTGTTCCTGCATCAGCGCGATGCCCATGCCGACTTCGTGGCGATCCTGCGCGAGCATGGCGCCCGGCACGCGGGGGTCGCGCATTGCTTCACCGGCGGGCCCGCGGAGCTCGACGCCTACCTCGCGCTCGGCCTTTCGATCGGCATCACCGGGTGGATCTGCGACGAGCGCCGCGGCGCACACCTGGTACCCCTCATGCGTGGCATACCTGCCGGAAAGCTGTTGCTCGAGACCGATGGCCCCTATCTTCTGCCGCGCGATCTCACTCCGAAGCCCGCCTCGCGCCGCAACGAGCCGGCGTATCTTGCGCACATCGCGGCCGTCGTGGCCCGCGCGCGGGGCGAGCCCCTCGAGGCGCTCGCGCGCTCGAGCACGGCAGGCGCGAGAGAGTTGTTTCGGCTGCCTGCCCAATAGGGGCTGGGCGCGCAGAGGGTCGGGTTTCGCAATAGTTAGGCAATCGCCTAACTATTGGGAAAAGGAGGTATACATACGCTCCCCAAGGCCCCGACCCAGCGCCACCCGCGTCGAGAAATAACCTTCAGTATTGTTTTCAAGCAGTTGATATTTAACTACACGGGAAGACTTTTTCATGGACCTCAAGCGCCTCAATAGCTTCATCGCCGATACCTGGGACAAGTCGATCATCGAGCGCCTCACCGCCTACGTGCGCATCCCCAACAAGTCCCCGGATTTCGACCCGGAGTGGGAAAGTCACGGCCACATGGAAGCGGCCGTGCAACTCATGGCCGAGTGGTGCCGCCTGCAACCGCTGCCGGGCCTCAGGGTCGAGATACGGCGCCTGCCGGGCCGCACTCCGCTGCTCCTGATCGACGTTCCCGGGGAGCTGCCGGGATGCGCCCTGCTCTACGGTCACCTCGACAAGCAGCCCGAGTTCACGGGCTGGCTGCCGGGCTTAGGTCCCTGGGAGCCGGTCATCCGCGACGGCAAGCTCTATGGCCGGGGCGCGGCCGACGACGGCTACGCGGTCTTCAGCTCCCTCACCGCCATCGCGGCGCTCAAGCAGCAGCAGGTGCGGCTGCCACGCTGCGTGGTGCTGATCGAGGCCTGCGAAGAGAGCGGCAGCGACGATCTGCCCGAGCATCTCAAAGCGCTCGGCTCCGCCGTTCCGGAGCCATCGCTCGTCGTATGTCTCGACGCCGAGTGCGGCAACTACGATCAGGTCTGGTGCACGACCTCGCTGCGCGGCAATCTCGTCGGCACCCTCAGCGTGCGCGTGCTCACCGAGGGCGTGCATTCCGGGATGGCGACCGGCATTGCCCCGACCCCGTTCCGGATCCTGGAGCAGCTGCTTGCGCGCATCGAGAACCCGGTCACCGGCGATCTGCTGCTCGATGACCTGCACGTAACGCTGCCGGCGGACCGGCGTGCCCAGGCGGTGGTGGCCGCGAAGGTCCTGGGCGAGTCGGTCGCGGGCAAGCTCCCCTGGGCGAAGGGCGTGCAGCCGGTATCGAACGATCCGGCCGAGCTCATCATCAACAGCACTTGGCGGGCGACGCTCGCCGTCACGGGCGCGGACGGCCTGCCGCCGACGGCCACGGCAGGGAACGTACTGCTGCCGCAGCTCAGCGTGAAGATCTCGCTGCGCACGCCGCCGACCTGCGATGCCCCGCGCGCCGCCCTGGCAGTGCGCGAGGCGCTGGAGCGCGACCCGCCCTACGGTGCCCAGGTGCGTTTCGAGCCGGGCTCAGCCAATACCGGCTGGAATGCACCAGCCTTTGCGCCGTGGCTCGAGCAGTCGATCGGGCGCGCCAGCCAGGCCATCTACGGACGTGACGCCGTCCACATGGGCTGCGGCGGCACGATCCCGTTCATGGGGATGCTGGGCGAGCGCTTTCCGCGCACACAATTCTTCATCACGGGAGTGCTCGGGCCGCACGCCAACGCGCACGGGCCGAACGAGTTCCTGCACATCGAGTACGCCAAGAAGCTGACCGCCTGCGTCTCGCTGGTGCTCGCCGATCACGCCACTCAGCGCATGTCGGCCATGTAGCTCGGCTTGACCGCGTCCTTCAGCCGCCGCCAGCCGTCGCTCAGCGGCGCGGTGGCTTCGGCGTGCGACTGGTACTCGACCGGCGGGAACTCGGCCCGCAGCGCATCCACCATCAGCGTCCACTTAGGCAGGCCCTTGGGGAACCTGCCGCGGCGGGTGAAGACGATGCGCCCTTCGACCGGCACGTCCCCGGCGACCGCCTTGACCGCCGCGATCCGGTCGTAGAGCGCGCTCTGCGGATTGGTGAAGGTAAAGCGCCGCGCGCCATCCATCACGGTCCACTCGGCCATCTGATCGCCGCCGAAGATGTTGCCGCGGACGTCGCGCAGGTCGATCACCACCACGCCACGCATGGTGAGCAGCAGGAAGTCGACGTGGAATCCGCCGCCCATGCCGTCCGGCACCAGCGCATTCGACAGGTGATCGGCCGCCCCGCCGGTGACCGCGGCGCGCAGCGCGCGGCGCGCGCGGTAGAAGCTGTACCAGCGCCAGGCCCACCACAACACCACCAGCAGCGCCACCGCTCCGAGCCCAATAGCCCAGACGCTGGGCGGCAGCTTACTCAACTCGTCCAAGACTCCCCCTTAAGGCTGGAGCGCCTTCCGCAGCGCCCCGAGCGTGGCGTCGATTTCAGCACACTGGACCGGTCGCGCAAACAACCGCGCGAGGCTGTCCGGCACGGCGACGCTGCGGCCGACCAGCGGCTCGACGATCTCGCGGAACTTGGCCGGATGGGCGGTCGAGACCAGCACCCAGCGCCCCCCGGCACGCTGCTGCGGCGACAACTGCTCCCAGGCTTCGGCTGCGGTCGCCGTGTGCGGGCACCAGATCTGCCCGTAAGTGCGGTAGCCGGCGCGGATGCGCTCGCGAATCTGCGCATCGCTCACGCTGACGGCGCTCACGGCCTGCCGCAACTGCGCGAGCTCCGGGTAGAGCGAGCGCAGCCGCTCCATGTTGCTCGGGTTGCCGACGTCCATGGCGGAGGCCAGCGTCGCCACGCTTGGCCGCGGCCGCCACTCCCCGCTCGCCAGGTAATCGGGGACGGTGCGATTGGCATTGTGCGCCAGCACCACCGCGCCGATCGGCAGTCCTGCCTGCCGCGCCCAGAGGCACGCGAGCGAGTTGCCGAGGTTGCCGCTCGGTATCACGAAGGAGGCGCGTTCGCCGTGCGCACGCCAGACCGCAAGGCTCGCCCCCGCGTAGTAGACCGCCTGCGGCAGCAGGCGCCCAAGGTTGATGCTGTTGGCCGATGACAGTGCGCCGCGCGAGCGCAGCTCGCCATCGAGGAACGCCTCCTTGACGAGCCGCTGGCAGTCGTCGAACGTCCCGCGCACCGCGAGCGAGCGCACGTTGTCGCCCCAGCAGCTGAGCTGGCGCTCCTGCGTCGGCGACACGAGCCCTTTGGGAAACAGCACCGCCACTTCGATCCCGGGCCGGCGGTGAAAGGCCGCGGCCACCGCGCCGCCCGTATCGCCGGAGGTGGCCACGAGGATCGTGAGGGGCCGCGCCCCGGCCCCGCGGAGGCGCGCGAAGCAGGCCGCGAGAAAGCGGGCGCCGAAGTCCTTGAACGCCGCCGTCGGTCCATGGAAGAGCTCGAGTACCGACAACCGGCCGTCCGCCTGGAGCGGCACGAGCGGCGCTGGAAAGGTGAAGGCCTCGCGCGAGAGCGAGGCGAGCTCGGGCGCGAGGCGGTCCCCGGCCAGGAACGGCGTGAGCAGCGGCTGCGCCACCTCGGGAAGGCTCACGGCGCCCGCAAAGTCCTCCACCGGGAGCCTGGGCCAGGCGGCCGGCACGTACAGGCCCCCGTCCGGCGCCAGCCCCTGCAGCAGCGCGGCGCTGAAACCCACGGCCACGCGGGCATCGCGTGAGCTGGTGAACGCGAACGCCTCGCTCATCGCAGCGCGGCCCGCCCGCTCACGCAATCACCCGGGCTCCGGTGCGGCGCATATCGACGATCCAGCCGCGGCTAGCGAGGCCGCGCGCTTCAAACTCGTGCCGCATGGCCTCGAGCACGCCCGCAGCGCTCGCCTCGAGCACCCAGGCGAACATCGCCGGTCCCGCCCCGGAGATCGAGCAGCCGAGCGCACCGGCGCGCATGGCGGCGCGCCGCACCTCCTGGAATCCCGGGATCAGCGCCGCCCGCTGCGGCTCGATCACGACGTCCTCGAACGAGGTGCGAATCATGTCGAGATCATCCGTATAGCAGCCGGAGATGAAGCCGGCGAGATGCGCCGTCTGCCAGACGAAATCCGACAGCTCGACGCTTCTCTTGAGGATCGCGCGCGCCTTGGCGGTGGCGAGAAACATGTGCGGGTGGACAATGACGGCGCGGATGCCGGCGGGCACCGGGATCTGCTTGACGCGCGGCTCATCGATCCCCACGGTGAGAACCAGGCCGCCGTAGAGCGAGGGCGCGATGTTGTCGACGTGCAGCGAGCCGCTCGCGACCGCCTCCCCCGCCATGGCGAATTTCAGCAGCTGCTCCTGGCTGCACGGCGCCGGCAGCAAGGCGTTCGCCGCCACCACCGCCGCGACTGCCGAGGCGGCCGAGCCCCCGAGCCCGGAGCCGAGCGGGATGCCCTTGTCGATCTCGAGAACGAAGCCGAAGCCCGGCTGCACTGCCTCGTACAGGGCGAGCAGCGCGCGCCCGGCGGTGTTGTCGCGCGGCTCGCGCGGCAGCTCGCCGGCGATGCCGTGCACCGCGCCGATGGCGACGCCTGGCTCGCGGCGGCGCGCGACAGTCACGCGGTCGCCGAGCGCCTCCACGGAGAAGCCGAGGATGTCGAAGCCGATCGCGACGTTGCCAACCGAAGCCGGAGCGAAGGCGGTGGCGCGCTCGCGCTCCACGGTCACAGCCGCGCCCCCAGGTAGGCCGCGAGGCGCAGCAGGTCGGCGAATACCCCGCCCGCGGTGACCTCCGGTCCGGCCCCAGGCCCCTGCACGATCAGCGGGTTCTCGCAGTAGCGCCGCGTGGCGAAGCGCACGACGTTGTCGGTGAGGGCGATGTTCGCAAAAGCATCGCTTTGCGGCAGCTCGGCGAGGCCGACGCGCGCTTCGCCCGCGGCGGTGAGTCGGCCGATGTAGCGCAGCACCTTGCCGCGTGCGCGCGCGCTGTCGAGCCGGCCGCGCATGATCGAGTCGTAGCGCGGCAGCTGCTGCATGAAGTCTTCGATCGAGCCGCCGCGCAACTCCGCCGGCACCAGGCTCTCGACCTTGACGTCCGCGAGCTCGAGGCCGAGCCCCATCTCGCGGCCGAGGATAGTGATCTTGCGCGCCACGTCGGTGCCCGACAGGTCGTCGCGCGGATCGGGCTCGGTGTAGCCGCGCTGGCGCGCAGCGCGCACGATGTCGGAGAAGCTCGCGCCGCCGTCGTAGACGTTGAAGAGATACGCGAGCGTGCCGGAGAGGATCCCCTCGATGCTCACCACCTCGTCACCGGTCTCGCACAGGTCACGCAGCGTGTGCACCACCGGCAGCCCCGCCCCGACGGTCGCCTCGTAGAGATAATGCGAGCCGCCGGCGCGACGCGCCTCGCGCAGCTGCCGGTAGTACGCCAGTTCGCCGCTGTTGGCGCGCTTGTTCGGCGTCACGATGTGGATGCCGGCAGCCAGCCAGCCCGCATAGCGCGCGGCGATTGCCGCACTCGCGGTGCAGTCGACCAGCACCGTGTGCGGCAGGTAATCGACGTGCACGTGCTCGAGGAAACGCTCGATGTCGGCCGCAGTGCCGCTGCGCTCGTATTGCTCGCGCCAGTCAGCCGGCTTCGTCCCCGGCTCGGCCAGCAGCATGCGCTTCGAGCCCATCACGCCCCGCAGGCGCAGGTCGAGCCGCGCCCGCTCGCGCAGCCGCTCGCTCTGCGAGGCGAGCTGCTCGAGGAATGCCCGGCCGACGCTCCCGGGGCCGATGACGCCGACCGACAGCGTGTGCGGCGAGAGGTACAGCCCCGCGTGCACCGCGCGCAGCGCGCGCGTGGTCTGGCTGCCGGCGACCACCACCGAGATGTTGCGCTCCGAGGCGCCCTGCGCGATGGCGCGCACGTTGACGCCCGAGGCGCCGAGCGAGTTGAACACCTTGGCGGCCACGCCCGGCGTGCCCGCCATGCCGTCACCCACCACCGCGAGGATCGCCAGGTCCGGGTCGGTGTCGACGTTCTGGATCTGACCCCCGGCCAGCTCGCGCGCGAACGCCTGGCGCAGCACCGCGACCGCGCGCTCCGCCTGCTCCTGCGGAATCGCGCAGCAGATCGAGTGCTCCGAGCTCCCCTGGGAGATCAGGATCACCGAGATGCGCTCCTCGCGCAGCGCGCCGAACAGGCGGCTCGCCGTGCCCGGCACCCCGATCATGCCGGTGCCTTCGAGGTTGATCAGCGCGACGCGCTCGATGCTGGTGATGCCCTTGACCGGCAGCGTCGATGTGGGATGCGCGCAGATCAGCGTCCCCGGCTTCTCCGGGGCGAAGGTATTGCGGATCCAGAGGGGAATGCCGTCGCCGACCGCGGGCGCCATGGTCTGCGGATGGATTACCTTGGCCCCGAAGTAGGCGAGCTCCATGGCCTCGTTGTAGGAGAGCGAGTCGATGACGCGCGCATCCGGCACGCGACGCGGGTCGGCCGAGAGCACGCCGTCGACGTCGGTCCAGATGTGGATCTCGCTCGCCGCGAGCAGCTTGCCGAAGATCGCCGCCGAGAAATCGCTGCCGTTGCGGCCGATCGTGGTCTGCACACCGCGCCGGTCGGAAGCGATGAAGCCGGTGATGACGAGCGTGCCGCGGAAATCCCGTGGCACGAGCGCATCCATGTTGGCCTGCGATTCCGCCCACTGGATACCCGGGCCGAGCGGGCCCCATTCGACGATCACCACCCGCCGCGCGTCGACCCATTGCACCGGGCCGGGCCGGCGCGCGCGCTCCGCGAGGAAACGCTGGAACAGCTGCGTCGACCACAGCTCGCCGTAGCCGGCGACCAGGTCGGTGACGTTCTGAGCCGCCGCCCGCGTCAGGGTCACGGCGTGCAGCACGGCCTGCAGGTCGCGGCAGTCACGATCGAAGCCTTCGAGGTAGCTCCAGGCTGAGGCCGGCTCGAGCAGCTCGGCGGCGATCGCGCCATGACGCGCCCGCAACTCGGCAATCGCGGCGCGGAAACTCTCGTCCTGGCGCTCGGCGAGCGCCACCAGGCGCAGCAGCGCGTCCGTCACGCCGCGGCACGCGGACAGTACGACGCCGGCCCGCGTCGCCGGCAGCGCTTCGATGATGGCCGCCACCCGCCGGAAGCAGTCGGCGTCCGCGACGCTCGACCCCCCGAACTTGTGCACGACCCAGGGATCGGTCTTGCTCATCGCGTTGGGATTCTTGGAGACGAAATGCAAAAGGCCGTTGGACTCTACTGAAGGGCTACCGGTACGCGCAACGGCTCAGCGGCCGAGCGGCCGTGGCGCGGCGCGCCGGCCCAAGGCTGGCATAATCGCGGCCTGGCCGGAGGATTCGCGGCTAAGGGCCGGCAGGCACTGCGGTCGTCGCACTTCAGATAGTTTAATGTCTTATATCAATTACGTACACGATATATATCCAGTAATTTCTTGCATATGCGATGAACGAGATCGAGCTGCTGCGCAACCAGATTGCCACCGAGCGCCGCCACGTGCGGGAGATTGCCAGTGCCTGCGCCGCGGCGCATGCCGGTGAGCCGGCCCGCCCGGCTGATGCCGCGCTCGAGGCCTTGCGCACAGCGTGCAGCGACTACCTCGGGTGCGTGCTCGAGTGGTTCGACCGGCGCGATCAGCGCCTCGGCGAGCTGTATCCCCGACACCCCGCGGCGGATTCGCGCACCGCGCTCGAGAGCCTGAAGCAAGCTGGCCCTGCGCCTGCGACCTGGCAGGCGCTGGCGGCTTTCATCAACGGGCCCTGGGACGCCCAGCGTGCCGCCATCGACGCGCTGCTCGCCACGAATCCGCGCGTCGCGGACTGGCGGGCGTTCTGCGGGATCGACGCCGATTCGGTCTGGCGCGAAAGGATGCTCTATGCACGCGTGCGCGCCGCCCTGCCCTCCGGCGAGCCCCATGCGCGGTGATCGGCTCTATGCGATCGTGCTGGCGGCCGGCGCTTCGACCCGCTTCGGCTCACCCAAGCAACTGGTGCGCATCGCCGGACGCCCCCTGCTGCACGCGGTCGTGACCCGCACCGCGGAGGTGACCGGCAATGCGCTGATCGTCGTCCTGGGGGCCGGTGCTGGTGAGCTCGCGCCACTCCTCAAGCACTCCCCCTGCTCCGTGGTCGTCAACCGCCACTGGCGCGAGGGGCTCGCGAGCTCGATCCGCGCCGGAGTCGCGCGGCTGCCGGCGACCTGCGCGGGCGTGATGCTGGTGCTGGCAGACCAGGCGGCGGTCACCTCGGATGATCTCAGGCGCCTCGCCGGCACCTGGCGCCGCCGCCCGCAATCGATCGTCGCCGCGCTCTACGCCGGCACGACCGGCGCGCCGGCGATCTTTCCCCGCAGCACCTTCACCGAGCTGGCGGCACTGCGCGGCGATGCCGGCGCGCGCTCGGTTCTGCGGCGCGGCGCCGATCGTGTGATCCGGGTACCCATGCCGGCCGCGGAGCTCGACCTCGACACCCCCGAGGACCTGCTGCAGCTGGCGCCGCCGGGTTCAGCCGTTCCCTGACCTGCGCGCGGTGACCTGGATCTCTATTTTCATGCGCGGATCGATGAGCCCTGCCGAGAGCATGGTAGCCGCCGGGCGCACGCCGCCCAGGTACTTGCGCAGCACCGGCCAGCAGGCGGAGAACTCCGCCGCGTTCGGCAGAATGTAGGTCACGCGCACGACGTCCGCGAGCGTCGCACCGGCCTCGGCGAGCGCCGCGGTGATGTTCCTGAAGCACTGCTCGGCCTGCTCGGCCACATTCGCGGATATCGACATGGTCGCGTAGTCGAAGCCCGTGGTGCCGGAGACGAACACCCATTCCCCGTCGACCACGGCGCGCGAATATCCGATCTGTTGCTCGAAGGTCGAGCCGGAGCTGATGAGCCGCCGTGCCATCGACGTCACTCGCTCTTGCCGGGCGCGCCGCCGGCCGCGAGCACGCGCCGCGCCTGCAGCAGATGCGGCCGATCGATCATCTGCCCGTCGAGGCTCGCGACCCCTGCGCCGCCCGTGGCGGCGAAGGCCGCGACCACACGCCGTGCGTGCTGGCGCTCGGCTTCGGTGGGGGTGAACGCGGCGTTGATCGGCGCGACCTGGTCGGGATGGATGGCGAGCTTTCCCGAGAAGCCGTCGCGGCGTGCCTCGGCGAGGGAGCGCTCGAGTCCCGCCGCATCGCGAAAGTCGACGTGCACGCCGTCGATCGCCTGCACGCCGAGCGCGGCTGCCGCGAGCAGACAGGTCGTGCGCGCCAGCGCGAAGGTGAAGGTCAGCGCTCCCGAGGAGTCGTGGCGGGCACGGGCTCCGAGCGCGGCGCCCAGGTCCTCCGCCCCCCAGGTGAGTCCCGCGAGCCGCCCCGCCACCGCCTGCGCGGCGCCGAGCACCGCCGGGTACTGCGGCAGCGACAGGAGGCCCCGCGGAGTCTCGGTCGCAATGACGAGCAACCCGGCCGTCCCGCCGCGCAGATCGCGCCCGGTCTCGAGGGTCGTGAGGTGATCGGCCACTTCGAGGATCTCCGTGGCGCTCGAGACCTTCGGCAGCACGACCCCATCGGGCCCCGCCGGACCGGCGTAGAGCGCCGCGAGGTCCTCGCGCCAGGTCGCGCCATCCGGAGGGTTGATGCGCACCCAGAGCTGCGGGGCCGAGCCCTGCGAGTGAGCCCGGAGGAGCTCCCGCACGCGCTCGCGCGCCGCGGGCAGCTGGGCCGGATCCACCGAGTCCTCGAGATCGAGGATCAGCGCGTCGGCTGCCGTGCCGAGCGCCTTGGCCTGCTTGCGCTCGCTGTCGCCCGGCACGAACAGCCACGAGCGCAGTGCGCCCGGCGCCCGCCCTGGGCTCACGCCGGCCTCTTCAGCATGAGCGCCGCGCGCCGGCAGGAGGCGACCTCCTCGTTGCGTTGGTTGAAGGCGCGATGCTCGAACACCACGATCCCCGAATCCTTGCGCGACTGGCTCTCGCGCTTCGACACCACCAGCGTGGCCGCGCGCAGCGTGTCGCCGAGCAGCACCGGCTTCGGAAAGCGCACCTCCTCGAAGCCCAGGTTGCCGATCGTGGTGCCGAAGGTCGTGTCGTATACCGAGAGTCCTACCAGCAGTCCGAGCGTGAACAGGCTGTTGACGATCCGCTCGCCGAAGGGCGTGCCCTTGGAGTACTCGGCATCCAGGTGAATGGCGGCCGGGTTCATGGTGAGGGTGCTGAAGAGCACGTTGTCGGCTTCGGTCACGGTGCGCCGCACCGCATGCTCGAAGCGTCGTCCCGGCTCGAGCTCTTCGAAGTAGAGTCCCGCCACGGCTTACGTCCCCCGCAGATCCGCGGCGTTCCCGCCGCGCCCGCCTAGTGTTGCACACGCTCATAACCCCAGAAAGAGGCGCACCCAACCAACCGGTATTTAGGCGGCCCGCAGCGCGCGAATATAGTCGGAGCGGCATGTACCGCTACGATGAGCTCGACCAGGCCTTCGTCGAGGAGCGGGTCGCGGAGTTCCGCGACCAGACGCGCCGGCATCTCGCCGGCGAGCTCTCCGAGGACGAGTTCCGGCCGCTGCGCCTGCGCAACGGCCTCTACATCCAGCGGCACGCGCCGATGCTGCGCATCGCGATCCCCTACGGGCTGCTGCGCGCGGCGCAGCTGCGCAAGCTCGCCGACCTCTCGCGCCGCTACGACCGCGGCTACGGGCACTTCACCACCCGGCAGAACCTGCAGCTCAACTGGCCGGCGCTCGCCGACGTGCCGGACATCCTCGCCGAGCTCGCCAGCGTGCAGATGCACGCCATCCAGACGAGCGGCAACTGCGTGCGCAACGTCACCGCGGATCACATGGCCGGCATCGCCCTTGAGGAGATCGACGATCCCCGCCCCTACTGCGAGATCGTGCGCCAGTGGGCGACGCTGCACCCGGAATTCACCTACCTGCCGCGCAAGTTCAAGATCGCGATCACCGGCTCGCCCGAGGACCGGGCGGCTTCCGAAGTACACGACATCGGCCTGCACCTCAGGCGCTCCGCCATCGGTGAGCCCGGCTTCGCGGTGCTGGTCGGCGGCGGGCTCGGGCGCGCGCCGGTCATCGGCGCCCTGATCCGCGATTTTCTGCCGCTCGCGGATCTGCTCGCCTATCTCGAGGCGATCCTGCGGGTCTACAACCGGCACGGCCGGCGCGACAACATCCACAAGGCGCGCATCAAGGTGCTGGTCAAGTCACTGGGCGCGGCGCGCTTCCGCGACGAGGTCGAGGCCGAGTGGCAGGCCGGCCGCGGCAGCGCGCCGGTTTTGACGCCCGCCGACGTCGAGCGCATGCGCGAGTTCTTCCGCCCGCCGCCCTACGAGGCGCTCGCCGACCGCGACGTCACCCCGGGACGCGAGCCGCGCTTCGCCGCCTGGTACCGCTACAACACGCGCGCACACCGCGTGCCGGGCTACCGCGCGGTGTTCGTCTCCTTGAAGGCGCACGGCGCAAATCCGGGTGATGCGACCGCCGCGCAGATGGAGGCGCTCGCGGACCTCGCCGAGCGCGTGAGCTTCGGCCTGATCCGCACCACCCACAGCCAGAACCTGCTGCTCGCCGACGTGCCGCAGCATCGGCTCTACGAGGTGTGGCGCGAGCTCGACGCGCACGGGCTGGCGACGCCCAACATCGGCACGCTGACCGACCTGATCGCCTGCCCGGGACTCGACTTCTGCTCGCTCGCGAATGCCGGGACTCTCGGCGTCGCGCACGACATCCAGCGGCACTTCGACGACCTCGATTACCTCTACGACCTCGGCAACATCGAGATCAAGATGTCCGGCTGCATGAACGCCTGCGGTCATCATCACGTCGGCCACATCGGCATCCTCGGCGTCGACAAGCACGGCGAGGAGTGGTACCAGATCAGCCTCGGGGGCTCGGCCAACGGCTACACGGCGCTCGGCGAGGTGATCGGTCCTTCGGTGCCGAAGCACGAGGTTGCCGCCACCGTCGGCCGAATCGTCGAGGTGTATCGGGCGCTGCGCGCCGAGGACGAGCCCTTCATCGAGACCCTGCGCCGTGTGGGACTCGACCCTTTCCGGGAAGGCGCCTATGCGCTACATCCTCAGGCGGCGTGAGATCGTCGCGGACGACTGGGTCCACCTCGGTGAGGAGCTCACCGACGGGGCCTCGGTCATCGTTCCGCTCGCGGAGCTGCGCGTGGGTGCAGCGCGCTGGGCCGCATGGCGGGGGCGGCTCGGCGTGCGCCTCGCGCCGGCCGATCCGGTAGAGGACCTCGCGGCGGATTTGCCGCGCCTCAACCTGGTCGCGGTCGAGTTTCCCAACGCCGGCGACGGCCGCGGCTACTCCCAGGGTCGGCTGCTGAGGGCGCGCCTGGGCTTTTGGGGCGAGCTGCGCGCCGTCGGGGCTGGAGTGAAGCAGGATCAGGTGTTCCTGCTCGCACGCTGCGGGTTCGATGCGATGGAGCTCGCCCCGGGAGAGGACGTCGAGGCCGCGCGCCGCGCCCTGACCCGCTACAGCGTCGCTTATCAGCCGGGCGCGGCCGGAGTCATTCCCGGGCGCCCGCGATTCTTCGCGGCCTAACGCTCGGGTAGCTGGATATCAGTAAACAGCTGGGCGACCTCGTCCGCGGATGCGGCGCGATGCGCGCGCTCGACCAGCCGCCGGTCGAGGTGTGGGGCGAGGAGCTGCGCGAAGTCGTACATGTACTTGCGCAACAGCGTCCCACGCCGGAATCCGAGCCAGGTGGTATGGGCGGCGAACAGGTGGTCGGCATCGACCGCCACCAGATCGGGGTCTTCGGGGTCGATCGCCATGTGCGCGACGATGCCAACGCCGAGCCCGAGCCGCACGTAGGTCTGGATCACGTCGGCATCGCGCGCCGTGATGGCGACGTTCGGGATCAGCGACGCCTTGGCGAACGCCTCGTGCAGCGAGGACGGACCCGTGAAACTGAAGGTGTAGGTGATCAGCGGGTACGCCGCCAGCGCGCGCAGCGTGAGCTTGCCGCCGCTCGCGAGCGCGTGTCCCCTGGGAACGATCACGGAGCGATGCCAGCGGTAGCACGGCAGCAGCGTCAGGTCCGTGAACAGCGCCTCGGAGCCGGTGGCGACGGCGCAGTCGATCCGGTCGCCCGCGACCATCTCGGCGATCTGCTCGGAGGTGCCCTGGTGGAGGTTGAGGCGCACCTGCGGGTAGCGCCCGCGGAACTCGCGGATCACGTCCGGCAGCACGTAGCGGGCCTGAGTGTGCGTCGTGCCGATCGAGAGACTCCCCTTGCCCTCGTCGCGCAGCTCCGTCGACAGGTCGCGGATGCTCTGCGCCTCCTGCAGGATGCGCAGCGCCCGCTCGATCACCTGCTGTCCGGCCGGCGTGATGCGGGTGAGATTGCGGCCCTCGCGCACGAAGATCTGGAAGCCGAGCTCGTCCTCCAGCAGCTTGATCTGCTTGCTGACGCCGGGCTGGGACGTGTGCAGCTTGTGCGCCGCCGCCGTGATGTTGAGACCGCTCTGGGCGACGGCGGCCAGGTAACGCAGTTGGTGCAGCTTCATTCGTTTCGAGTATAACCGCCGCGCTGGACCTCAGAAGCAATGCTTCGTTCGGTTCCGGGGCGCTGCGCGGCTATAGTCGGGCGGGTATGGACTACCTTCCGGTGTTCCTGCGCCTGGCGGGCGAGGCCGCCGTGGTTGTCGGTGGCGGCCAGGTGGCGGCGCGCAAGGTCGACTGGCTGCTCAAGACCGGCGCGCGCGTGACCGTCGTGGCCCCCGAGCTCGCACCCGGCCTCGCGCTGCGTGCCGCGCGCGGCGAGCTCACCCATCTCGCGCAGTCCTTCGCGCCTGCCGGGCTCGCCGGCGCGGCGGCGGTCATCGCCGCGAGCGATGACCCCGGCGTGAATGCCGCGGTGGCGGGTGCGGCGCGCGCGCGCTGCATACCGGTCAACGTCGTCGACTCCGCCGAGCTCTCGAGCTTCATCTTCCCGGCCATCGTCGACCGCTCACCGATCATCGTCGCGGTGAGCTCCGCGGGCGCGAGCCCGGTGCTCGCCCGGCGGGTACGCGCACAGATCGAGGCCCTGCTGCCCGAGCGCCTCGGGGCACTCGCGCGCTTCCTCGGTGCGCGGCGCACCGCGGTCAGGCGGGCCCTGGCGCCCGGAGCGCGGCGCCGCTTCTGGGAACGGCTGATCAATGGGCGTGCCGCGGGTGAAGTGCTGGTCGGCAACGAGGCCGCCGCCGCAGCTACCTTCGCCCGCGAGCTCCGCGCTCGCGGCGACGCGCCCGGCGAGGTGTATCTCATCGGCGCAGGCCCCGGAGACCCGGACCTGCTGACGCTCCGCGCCCTGCAGCTCCTGCAACAGGCCGACGTGATCCTCCACGACCGGCTGGTGCCGGATGCGATCCTCGAGCGCGCGCGGCGCGACGCCGAGCGTGTATTCGTCGGCAAGGAGACCGGCGACCAGACGCAACAGTCGCGCATCAATGAGCTGCTGGTGAGCCTGGCGCGCGCCGGCAGGCGGGTCGCCCGACTGAAGGGTGGCGACGGTTACGTGTTCGGGCGCGGTGGCGAGGAGGTCGAGGTGCTGGCGCGCGCCGGTATCCCCTACCGCGTCGTGCCGGGAATCACGGCGGCGCTGGGTGCCGCCGCCGCCGCCGACATTCCGCTCACGCACCGCGACCTCGCACACAGTGTGACGCTCGTGAGCGGCCATGCCGCGGCCGAAGACACGCTCGACTGGCGCGCACTCGCCCGGCCGCATCAGACCGTCGTGTTCTACATGGCGGTCGCGCAGCTGCCCCGCATCGTCGCGCGACTGCGCGCCGCGGGAGCCGCGGCGGATCTGCCCGCGGCCATCGTCGAGCGCGCCACGCTCCCGGCGCAGCGCGTACTGCGCGCACCGCTCGCCTCACTCGCCGCACTCGCGGCGCGCGAGCAGGTCGCAGCCCCGGCGCTGCTCATCGTGGGCGAAGTCACGGCCCTGGCGGCCGCCGTGGCTCGCGCACCGCTGGCCGAGTACGCGCCGCTCGCCCCCGCGGACTGCGCTACCATCGGCGCCGTAGCATGAGCAGCGTCGCAGGTTTCACCGGAGCCGTGGGCAATACGCCCCTCATTCGCCTTCGCCGGGTGAGTGAGGAGAGTGGCTGCGAGATTCTCGGCAAGGCCGAGTTCATGAACCCGGGCGGCTCGGTCAAGGACCGGGCCGCGGCCGCCATCATCGCCGACGCCGAGCGGCGCGGGCAGCTGAAGGCCGGCGGCATCGTGGTCGAGGGCACGGCCGGCAACACCGGCATCGGGCTGGCGCACGTCTGCAACGCGCGCGGCTACCGCTGCGTCATCGTCATGCCCGACAACCAGTCGCCGGAGAAGTACCGGCTGCTCGAGATGCTGGGCGCCGAGGTGCACAAGGTCCCGGTCGTCCCTTACAGCAATCCCAACCAGTATCAGAAGGTGGCCCAGCGCCTGGCCGCGTCCCTTCCGGGCGCGATCTGGTCCAACCAGTTCGACAACACGGCCAACCGCGATACGCACTTCGTCACCACCGGCCCCGAGATCTGGGCACAGACCGGCGGCCGGATCGATGCCTTCGTCGCGTCGACCGGCACCGGCGGCACGCTGGCCGGGGTGGCGCAATTCCTCAAATCGAAGAACCGCGCGGTGCGCTGCGTGCTCGCCGATCCGCCCGGCAGCAGCCTCTACGAGTACTTCCGCAGCGGCACGCTCAAGGCGACCGGAAGCGGCTCGATCACCGAAGGCATCGGCATCGCCCGCATCACGGCCAATCTCAAGGACGCGCCGATCGATGGCGCGGTGCACGTTCCGGACGCCGACACGGTCCGCTACGTCTATCGCCTCCTCTACGAGGAGGGACTCTTCCTCGGCAGCACCAGCGGCATCAACGTCGCCGGCGCGCTGCAGGTCGCACGCCAGCTCGGACCCGGACACACCATCGTCACCGTGCTGTGCGACGGCGGCGCCAAGTACCAGTCGCGGCTCTTCAACCGAGCCTGGCTCGAGGAGAAGGGCTTGGCGGCTTACGCCCTTAGCCCCGCTCCCGGTCCGCCCGTCAGCCTGTCGCAAACACTGGTGGCCTGAGGTGTTGGCCGCCCGCTGACCTACCGTTCCGCCGCGGCGCATCCCCGCTGCTGGCCCCCGGCCGACCGATCATGCGAAAGTCCGGGTGATGGAACCGGTCAGCTCCGCCGAGCTCGAGGCCCTGCGACTCTCCCTGGAGGTCGCCACGCGCAGTGTGGCCTTCAGTCTGCCGCTCGCGGTGCTGGTCGCCTGGATCCTGACGCGCGCCCGCTTCCCGGGACGCACGCTGTTCGATGCCTTCGTGCACCTGCCGCTGGTGCTGCCGCCGGTCGCGGTCGGCTACGTGCTGCTGCTGCTCCTCGGGGCGCAGGCGCCGCTCGGCCGCTGGCTGCAGGCCGGTTTTGGCGTCCACCTGCCGTTCACGACCGCCGGAGCCGCGCTCGCGACCGCGGTCATGACCTTTCCCCTCATGGTGCGTGCCGTCCGCCTCTCGCTCGAGAACGTCGACCGCGGGCTCGAGGCGGCCGCGTGCACACTCGGCGCCGGCCCGCTCGACCGGTTCCTCACCATCACACTGCCGCTGATGTTGCCCGGCATCCTCGCCGGCGCGGTGACCGCGTTCGCCGCGGGCCTGGGCGAGTTCGGCGCCGTCATCACCTTCGCCGCCAACATCCCGGGCGTCACCCGCACGCTGCCGCTCGCGCTCTACACCGCGATGCAGTCGCCCGATGGCGATCCGCTCGCCCTGCGCCTGGCGATTCTCTCCTTCGTCCTCGGGCTCGCCGGCCTTCTGCTTGCGGAGCTCCTCGTGCGCCGCGTTCGCCGGCTGTTGGGTCGTTAGCGGCATGCTGCGCGTCTCGCTGCTGAAGCGCCGGCCCGAGTTCACCCTCACCGCCTCGTTCGCCGCTCCCACACCGGGAGTGATCGCGCTCTTCGGCCGCTCCGGCAGCGGCAAGACCACGCTGATCGAGATGATCGCCGGGCTCCTGCCGCCCGATGAGGGTGAGGTGCAGCTGGGCGGGACCATGCTGACCGACACGCGCGCACGGATCGCCGTCGCTCCCGAGCGGCGGCGCATCGGCTACGTGTTCCAGGACTCGCGCCTGTTCCCGCACCTCACCGCGGCGGGGAATCTGCGCTACGGGCTGAAGCGCGCGCGCTCGGTCCCGCACGCCATCCGCTTCGAGGAGGTCGTGGATCTTCTCGGCCTCGCCTCGCTCCTCCATCGCCGGCCACACCAGCTCTCCGGCGGCGAGCGCCAGCGTGTGGCACTCGGCCGGGCGCTGCTGTCACAGCCGCAGCTGCTGCTGCTGGATGAACCGCTCGCCGCGCTCGATGTGGCGCGCCGCGAGGAAGTCCTGCCCTACCTCGAGAGGCTGCGCGACTGGCTGTCGATCCCCATGGTGTACGTCAGCCATCAGTTCGAGGAGGTGTTGCGGCTCGCGACCTACCTCGTGCTGCTCGAGGAAGGGCGGGTGCTCGCCGCCGGACCGGTGGGAGAGATCAGCCTGCGCTCCGAGCTGCGCAGTATCCTCGCCCCTGACCTGGTCGGCTCGGTGATCGAGGGGCTCGTCACCGGAGTCGATGCGGCCGGCGGCACGGCGGATCTCGCCATCGGCTCGGGGAAGCTCCAGGTGAGCCTCAGGGATGTACCGGTGGGGGCGCGGGTGCGGGTGCAGCTGCTGGCGCGCGACATCATCCTCGCGACTCAGCCCATCGAGGGCCTGAGCGTGCGCAACGCGCTGCTCGGCACCGTCACCGAGGTCACCCCCGAGATGCAGGCGAGCGTGCTGATCAAGGTCGACGTCGGCGGCCCGATCGTGCTCGCGCGCATCACCGAGGGTGCGCGAGCGGCGCTCAGGCTCGCGCCGGGCGATGCGGTCTGGGCGCTCGTCAAGGCGGTCTCGACGCGCGGACACGCCTTCCGCCTGTTCGGCGCTCCGGCGCGTCGCGCCTGAGTGCTCGGGCGATTTCAGGAGTCGGGAATCGCCTTCTCGCTCACCATCGTCAGTACGTCGTAGTTGGCCACCGCCTCGCCGTTCTGGTTGGTGATCGCCGTGTCCCAGCGGACCTCGCCGTAGCCGGCGCCGGCGCGCAGCGATTTCTCCTTGCAGGTGAGGCGGACGCGGATGCGGTCACCGGGCTTCACCGGCTTGAGGAACCGCAGGCTGTCGATACCGTAGTTGGCGAGCACCGGGCCGTAAGGCGCATCGACGAACAGTCCCGCGGCCGCCGCCACCAGGAAATAGCCGTGCGCCACACGCCCGCCGAACAGCGGATTGCGCTGCGCCTGCGCCTCGTCCATGTGGGCGTAAAAGCGGTCACCCGAGAGGGCCGCGAAGCGTTCGATGTCCTCGACCGTGACCTCGCGCTCGCCCGAGTGAAAGGTGTCGCCGATCACGAGCGAGCCGAAGGGCTTGCGGAAGGGGTGCACCCCGGGATCGAGCTCGCGGGCGCCTCGCGTCCAGCGGCCACTCGCGGCGGTGATGACATCGGGCGTGCCCTGGATCGCCGCGCGCTGCAGGTAGTGCATCACGCCGCGGATGCCGCCCATCTCCTCACCCCCTCCGGCGCGCCCCGGTCCGCCGTGCACCAGGTGAGGGAGCGGTGAGCCATGGCCGGTCGATTCCTTCGCGCAGTGGCGGTTCACCACCACGATGCGTCCGTGCCAGGGCGCCAGCCCGAGAACCAGCTGCGCGGCGATCGCATCGTCCGCCGTGAACACCGAGCCCGCGAGGCTCCCGCCTCCACGGCGCGCGAGCGCGACCGCCTCTTCCGTGTCCCGGTACGGGATCACGGTGCACACGGGACCGAAGGCCTCCACTGCGTGGATGGCACGCGCCCGCCCGGCGTCCCGGCAATAGAGCAGCGTCGGCGCGATGAAGGCGCCACGCTCGGAGTCGGCGCCGAGAGGTTCGGGTCTGCCCTCCCCGCCCGCGACCACTTCGGCTTCCTGCTCGAGCTTGCCGAGCTGCTCGGTCACCTCGCGGCGCTGGCTGAGGGACGCGACCGGGCCCATGCGCACCCGCTCGAGGCGCGGGTCACCCACCACGACCTTGGCGAGCGCGGCGCGCAGCGCCTCGATGACCTCGCCGGCGTGGGAGAGCGGCACGATCGCCTTGCGGATGGCGGTGCACTTCTGGCCGGCTTTCACCGTCATCTCGCGCACCACCTCACGCACGTAGAGATCGAGCTCCGGCGAGCCGGGCGCCGCATCGGGGCCGAGGATCGAGGAGTTGAGAGAATCGGTCTCCGCCGTGAAGCGCACGGAGTGGGCTATCACGGCAGGATGCTGGCGGAGCTTGCGCGCGGTGGCCGCCGAGCCGGTGAAGCAGACGACATCCTGGCAGGTCAGGTGCTCGAACAGGTCCCCCACCCCGCCGCAGATGAGCTGCACCGCTCCCTCGGGCAGGATCCCCGACTCGAGGATCCGCCTGAAGACCCGCTCGGTGAGGTACGAGGTCTGTGTCGCGGGCTTCACGATCGCCGGGACGCCCGCGAGCAGGGCCGGCGCCAGCTTCTCCAGCATGCCCCACACCGGGAAGTTGAACGCGTTGATGTGTACCGCCGCGCCCTCGAGCGGCACGCACAGATGCTGTCCGACGAAGGTTCCGGTCTTCGACAGTGCCTCGACACCGCCGTCCACGTAGACGCGGCTGTTGGGCAGCTCGCGGGTTCCCTTGCCCGCATACACGAACAGAGTGCTGATGCCGCCGTCGATGTCGATCCAGGAATCGCTGCGCGTGGCGCCGGTCGCGAAAGACACCGGGTAGTATTCGTCCTTGTGCTCGGTCAGATCCTTTGCCAGAGCCTTGAGGAGCGCCGCGCGCTCGTGGAACGTCAGCCGGCGCAGGTTCGGGCCACCGACCTCCCGCGCCCAGGCGAGCATCGCCGCCGTGTCCAGGCCCTCGGCGCCGGCGTGCGCGATCACCTCACCGGTGGTGGCATCACGCAAGGCTGCACCGCCGCCGCTGCCCGTGCGCCATTTGCCCGCGGCGTAGCTCTGAAGCTCCATGACCTCACTCCTCGATGGTCGTGACCTGACCGTCGACCCGGTACGAGCGTCCGCGGAACAGCGCTACGCGCTCACCACGCTGATTGGTTACGCTGATCTCGTAGATGCCGTTGCGCTTCGTGCGCCACAGCTCGCACGCCTCGGCGGTCAGCTCGTCCCCGGCGCGCGCCGCCGTGAGGAAGTCGATCGCCCCGGCCGCGGCCACGGTGCTCTCGTTGTAGGAGTTGCAGGCGAAGGCAAAAGCGCTGTCGGCGAGGGCGAACACGATGCCGCCGTGACAGACGTCGTGGCCGTTGACCATGTCCGCGCGCACCGTCATGACGACGCGTGCCCGGCCGGGCCGCGCCTCGACCAGGCGCATGCCGAGAGCCTGTGAGGCGCGGTCGCGCTCGAACAGGGCCCGCGCCGAGCGCTCGGCGATGCGCTGCCGCTGCTCGCCGGACTTGCTCATTTTCCACAAAACCGCGGCGTGCGCTTCTCGCTGAAGGCGGCGACCCCCTCGGCGTAGTCGGCGGTGCGCCCGAGCTCAGCCTGATAGTCGCGCTCGACGTCGAGCTGCTCGGCGAGCGTCCTGCCGAAGCTCTCGTAGATCGCCTGCTTGGTACGCGCCAGCCCGCGCGTCGGAGCGCTGGCCAACTGCAGCGCCAGTGCGTCGACCACGCTGCCGAGCTCGGCGTCATCGACGCAGCGCCAGATGAGCCCCCAGGCGGCGGCCTGTTCGGCCGGCAGCTTCTCGCCGAGGAAAGCGAGGCCGAGCGCGCGTGCGGTACCGACCGTGCGTGGCAGGAACCAGGTGCCGCCGGAGTCGGGCACCAGCCCGAGCCTGGCAAATGCCTGCACGAAGCTCGCCGAGCGCGCCGCGACAACCAAGTCGCAGGCGAGTGCGATGTTGGCGCCGGCGCCGGCGGCCACGCCGTTCACCGCCGCAATCACCGGCAGCGGCAGCGCCCGCAGCGTGAGCACCAGGGGCTTGTAGTTCTTCTCGATCGACTCGCCGAGATCGGCCGCCTCGCCACCCGGGCTCACCGCCCGGTCGTTGAGGTCCTGCCCCGCGCAGAAGCCGCGGCCGGCACCCGTGATCACCAGCACGCGCGCTTGCCGGGCGCGCACCTCGGCGAGCGCGCCGCGCACCTCGGCGTGCATCTCGGTCGTGAAGCTGTTGAGGCGCTCCGGGCGATTGAGAGTGAGGCGCGCAATGCCGCCGCTCAGCTCGAAGAGGATGGTCCGGTAGCTCACCGTGTACTCACTTCTCGTCGTAGTCGAGCTCGAGCGTCCCGCTCTTGACACGCGATTGGCACGCCAGCACGTAGCCCTGCTCGAGCTCCCAGTCCTCGAGGGCGTAGTTCTGTGCCATCTCCACCTCGCCGCGCACCACCTTGGTACGGCAGGTCGAGCAGACCCCCGCACGGCACGAGAAGGGCAGCTCGACGCCGGCGCGCGCCGCGGCATCCAGCACGGTCTCGGCGTTCACGGCCATGCTGAAGACGCGGCGCCGCCCGTCCATCACGATGGTGACCTCGGCTTGTGTCCCGCCGGGCCCGGTGGCCGGTGGAGCGGGCGTGGGAGCTCCGGTCACAGCGGCAGCCGCCGCCGTGCGCGCGCCACCCTCAGCCGCGGCCGCCACGCTGAAGTGCTCGGCATGAATGCGCGCGCCCTCGACGCCGAGCGCGCGCAGACTCCCGCCGACCTGATCGATCAGGTCCCCGGGCCCGCACACGAAGTACTCGGCAATCTCGCCCGGCCGGAACAGGGCCGCCGCGAACTCCCGCACCCGCCCGCCATCGATCCGGCCGTTGTAGAGCGCGACCTCCTGCGGCTCGCGGCTCATCAGGAAGTGCAGCGAGAGCCGGTCGAGATAGCGGTCCTTGAGCGCGAGCAGCTCCTCGAGGCACATCGTGCGCGCGCTGCTGCTGTTGCCATAGAACAGGATGACGCGCTTCTCCGGCAACGCGAGCAGCGCACGCGTCACCGACAGGACCGGGGTGATGCCGCAGCCGGCGGCGAATGCCACGTAGCTGCCGCCGCGTTGCGCGCCGGTGCGCGGCGTGAAGCTGCCGTTGGGAGGCAGCACCTCGAGCGTGTCCCCGGCGCGCAGCTGCTCGGCGAGGTAGCGCGACATCTTCCCCGCCGCATGCACGCGCGGCACGATCACCAGCGGCCACTCCCCCGGCGCGTTCACCGGCGAGTAGGTGCGGCGCACGTCCTCGCCCTCGATCTCGGCGCGCACCACCACGTGCTGCCCGGCGGCGCCGCAGTATTGCGGGCGCAGCTCCGCGGGCACCTCGAGCGCAATCGCCACCGCGTCCTCCGCGTTCGGGGTGATGGCGCTGACGGTGAGCGAATGGAACCGCAGCATCTCAAATGCACTTGAAGTGATCGAACGGCTCGCGGCAGGCGCTGCAGACGTAATGCGCCTTGCAGGGCGTCGAGCCGAACTCGCTGATCCGCTCGGTCGAGAGGCTGCCGCACCGCGGGCAGCGTACCGGCTGGGATGCAGGACCGGCGGCTGCCGCGGCCGGCGGGGCGATGCCGAATGCTTCGAGCTTGGCGCGCCCTGCGGGCGTCACCCAGTCGCTGGTCCACGGGGGAGAGAGAACCTCCTCGAGCAGGGCATCGCGGTGGCCGGCGTCATCGAGCGCGGCGCGCGTCGCGCTGCGGATCGCGGCGGTCGCCGGGCAGCCGCTGTAGGTGGGAGTGATGCCGACGTGCAGCCGCCCGTCGCCGGCGCTGCGCACGTAGCGCACGATCCCTAAGTCGACGATGCTCAGCACGGGAATCTCGGGATCCGGCACGGTGGCGAGCAGGCGCCACACCTCCCGCTCCGCCACGCTCAACTCCGCGGCACTCACCAGCGCACGCCCGGATAGGTCCGCTGCAGATGCTGCATCTCCGCGAGCAGGTGGCCGAGGTGCTCGGTATGCACGCCGCGCTTGCCGTGCCAGGGGTGTGGCTGTTGCGGCGGGCGCGTAAGCGTCGCCTGGGTGAGATCCTCTGCCACGCGAGCGCCGAAGCGCTCCGCGGCCGCGCCGAGCGGCGGTGCGATCCCCGCCGCGGCCATGCGCTGGTCGATCTCGTCGGCGGTGAACAGCTCCTCGGTGAAGCGCCACAGCGAGTCCACGGCCTGCTGTGCCCGTGCCCGGCTCTCCGCGGTGCCGTCGCCGAGACGCACCAGCCAGCCGCTGCTGAAGCGATAGTGGTAGCGCGTCTCCTTGAGCGCCTTGGCGGCGATCGCCGCGAGGCGCGTATCCGCCGATCCGGCCAGGCCCTCGTAGAGCTCGAGCTGCCAGGCGTCGATCAGCCACTGGCGCACGATGGTATGGGCGAAGTCGCCGTTCGGCTGCTCGGCGAGGGTGAGGTTCAGGAACTCGGGCGCATCCCGCAGGTACGCGAGCGCGTCCTCGTCACGCCCCTGGCCTTCGATCTCCGCGGCGTAGGTGAGCAGCAGCCGCGCCTGGCCGATGAGGTCGAGCGCGAGGTTGGCAAGTCCCAGGTCCTCTTCGAGCGCCGGCGCGTGCCCGATCCACTCCCCGAGGCGCTGTCCGAGCACCAGGCTGGTGTCGGCCAGGCGCAGCAGGTAGCGGAACAGCGCATCGTTGAGCGCGCGGTCGCGGCGCGCGGGCACTGCGGCCGGCGTGCTCACAGATTCTTCACCTCATCGGGAATCGCATAAAAGGTCGGATGCCGGTACACCTTGTCGCGCGCCGGCTCGAACAGCGCCTCCGCCTCGCCCGGGTCCGAGGCGACGATCTCGGCCGAGCGCACCACCCAGATGCTCACCCCTTCCTGGCGCCGGGTGTACACGTCGCGCGCGTGCTCGATCGCCATGCGCGCATCGGCCGCGTGCAGGCTGCCGACGTGCTTGTGCTCGAGCCCGGAGCGCGAACGGATGAATACCTCGAACAGCGGCCAGTCATTGCTCATGCCTGCCTCCTGGCCTGCGCCTGCTCGCGTGCTGTCTGTTTGGCGGCGTGTGCCGCCGCCGCCTCGCGCACCCAGGCCCCGGCCCGGTAGGCAGTGCGGCGCGCCTCGAGCCGCTCGCGGTTGCACGGCCCGTTGCCCTTCAACACGGCGTGGAACTCGCCCCAGTCGATCGGCCCGATGACGAAATGCTGCGTCGCCTCGTCCCAACGCAGCGCCGGGTCGGGAATCGTCAGCTCGAGGAACTGCGCCTGCGGCACGGTGATGTCGATGAATCTCTGCCGCAACTCGTCGTTGGTGAAGCGCTTGATCTTCCAGCGCATCGATTGAGCCGTGTGCTTCGAGTCCGCGTCCGACGGGCCGAACATCATGATCGACGGCCACCACCAGCGATTGAGTGCATCCTGCGCCATGGCGCGCTGCGCATCGCTCCCCTGCGCCAGTGTCAGCATGATCTCGAAGCCCTGGCGCTGGTGAAAGCTCTCCTCCTTGCAGATGCGCACCATGGCGCGCGCGTACGGCCCGTAGGAGCAGCGGCAGATCGGGATCTGGTTCATGATCGCCGCGCCGTCCACCAGCCAGCCGATCGCGCCCACGTCCGCCCAGGTGAGCGTCGGATAGTTGAAGATGCTCGAATACTTGGCCGTACCCGACAGCAGCTGCTCGAACATCTCGGCGCGCGAGATGCCGAGCGTCTCAGCCGCGCTGTAGAGGTACATACCGTGCCCGCCCTCGTCCTGCACCTTGGCGATCAGCACCGCCTTGCGGCGCAGGCTGGGCGCGCGCGTGATCCAGTTGCCCTCGGGGAGCATGCCGACGATCTCGGAGTGCGCATGCTGGGAAATCTGCCGGATGAGCGTTTGGCGGTAGGCGTCCGGCATCCAGTCCTTGGGCTCGATCTTCTCATCGGCGTCGATGCGCGCCTCAAAGCGCGCCGCCGCGGCCGTGGCGTCCGCGGCCGGTGCCGGTACCGGCTCGCGCCCGTGAACGTCGAGCGCCTGCGTATACATGGCACAAGGCTAGCACATCGAATCCCACGGCAGATTCACGGGGCGGCGCAGCGCGGATCGCCGCCGCGCCGCCCCTCGGCAAGGCCCGGTTGCCGGGCTTTCAGCCGTCAGTCGCTGAGCGCCACGGCCAGGACGTTGACCGTCATCACGCCGGTCGTCTCATCGTACGGACCCTGGGCGTCCACCCCGAGCAGCGCGGTGGTGCCGTTCAGGTCGCCAGACAGCGCGGTGATGAAGTCGCCGAAGGTGCTGTAGGTCTGGAACTGCCAGCTCGAGCGGTGACCGATCGCAAAGAACATGAAAGGCGCCGAGGTGCTCGGCACGAAGCTCAATCCGGCGCTCACGCTCCCCGGATCAAACGTCGCGGGCCCGATCCGCACCACGTGCACGGCTGCGCTCTGCACCGTCGCCTGCGTCATCACCACGTTGGTGGCGCTCAGCGGGGCGACGAACGGCGCCGTGGGAGGCGGCGACATCGCCGCGGCCGCCTGCGGCACCCAGTACAGATGCAGCCGCCCGGCGGTCGCCGAGAAATTCACCAGCGTCAGGGCCGCGAAATCCGGCGGCGCTGATCCGGCGGCTGACCCGAAGGGCGTCACGAACCCGGTGAAGGCGATCGGGAATCCGGCGGTGAGGGCCGGGATCGTCAGCGCGGCCGGTACGCCCACCGTGTAAGCGCTCGCCATGGCATCCTCGGCGCTGCTCGTGCCCGTGCCGGCGAAGTTGAAGGCCGCCGGCGGCAACTCATCGAGCGTCTCGAGGTTGAGCGTCACGACGCCGCTCGCCGCGGAGGTGAATTGTCCCCACAGCGGCGTGATCATGAGGCGCACGCTCCCCGAGGTCGCATCCAGCGTCGGGCTCTGGGCGGCGTTCGCGGCGAACGTCCCGAAAGCCTGCACGTGCTGGCCGACGGAGATGTCCGGCGGCCCGAAGCTGGCGGTCTGGCCATCCTCGGTGACCGTCGTGGTGGCAGCGACGGTGACCGTCACCTGGCCGTGCCAGTGACCAAAGCCGAAGCCGCCGCCGCCCATGCTGCCGGCACCCATGGCCTGAGCCGTGACCTGACCGCCCGTGACGTCAGCTCCGGCGTGCGGCCAGAGGAAGGTGTTGCTGACCGTCAGAGTATCGCCGCTGCGGGCGGTGACCGTACCCTCGATGCTGTCGAGGCCGGCCCCCGGCACACTGCTGCCTGCGAACACCTCGGCCGCGGTGAAAGTGTTGCTGGTCGTGTCAAAGGTGCCGTAGGCCGCAGTGAGCGTGCCCGCCGGCAGCGCCGCCAGCGCCGTCAGACCGGCGTTACCCGTGTAGGAGGTGCCGTTGAGCGTGAAGGCGGTGGTCGAGGTCGTATAGACCACGAACTGGCCCATGTTGCCCGCGGCCGTGAAGAACGGCCACACCGTGACGGTGTACGAAGTCTGGGTGGAGGTGTTGGTGACGCTCACCAGCGGTCCACGCACCCGGATCTGCTTGGTCGTATCCGGAGTGAGGCTGGCCACCAGCACCGGGTTCACCGTCACCGTGACGGCGCTGGCCGCGGTCGAGGAGGTGATGGTCGCAGGCGCGACCGTGTCGGAAGCAGTCAGGTTGAAATCGAGCGCCAGGTTGGCGATCGTCCCGTTGGTGACGACCAGCGGGTCCTCGGCCGGCAGCTGCAGTGTGACAGTCATCTGGCTGTTCGGTGAAACCAGCGGCGCCATGGTGGCGCCGTTGATGATGTTGGCGGCCGGGACCGTCAGGCCGCCGGCGCCGTTGTCGACCACGATGTTGGCGGTGCTGTAGTCGAGTGTCAGCGACACGCTGCTATAGCTGCCTGATGGCACCTGCTGCGCGGTGAGCACTTCGGACAGGTTGACGAGCTGCGCGAAGTCCACCGTGGTAGTGGCCGGCACGGTCTGCACGACGGTGCCATCGGAGCGCGTCAGCGTGAGCGAGACCACGTTGACCATATAGCTGAGGAAATCCCCCGGCTGGTCGGTCAGCGTCACCATGGCCGTGCCGTTGGTGCTGCTCGGAGGAGGCGGAGAATTCATGCCGCTGGTGGTGCCGGCGCCACCGCTGCAGGCGTTGAGAAGCAGCGCGCAGCTCAGGCCGCCGACGGCGAGCAGACAATGTGAGAACTGGCGCGCGCCGTTCAAGCAGCGCCGCGCGAGGTGAAGTGCGTTCATGCGGGTTCCCCGAAGCTCATATAAGTCCTGACTGCGCTCCGGTCGGCAGGGCGCCGGTGCGCATATCCCCGCGCTTTTTGTAGCCCGGTCACCGCCGCCACACAAACTGTCGCCCGCTCCCGACAGAAGTCGGCATTACATAACATCCTACATTTTGTAACCAGTCACAGGATGCGCGCCGAGTGCGCTCAACGCCGCTCGCGGCGGTCGATGACGCGTTGCGCCTTGCCCGCCGAGCGCTCGATCGAGCCGGGGTCGCCGACGTGCACCCGCGCGGAGATTCCGACCAGGGCCTTGATGCTGGCTTCGAGCTCGCGCTGCAGGCCGCCGCGCGATTCGGCCGGCGTGCCCGCGAGGCATTCGACCTTCACCGCGAGCTGGTCCAGATGTCCCGCGCGCGTCAGCTCGAGCTGATAGTGCGGCGCCAGGCGGCGGATCCGCAGCACCAGCTCCTCGATCTGGCTCGGGAACACGTTGACTCCGCGCACGATCAGCATGTCGTCCGAGCGGGCGCTGATGCGCGCCATGCGGCGCATCGAGCGCGCGGTCGGTGGCAGCAGTGCGGTCAGATCACGCGTACGGTAGCGGATCATCGGCAGCGCCTGCTTGGTGAGCGAGGTGAGCACCAGCTCGCCCGAGGCGCCCTCGGGCAACACCGCGCCGCTCGCCGGGTCGATGATCTCGGGATAGAAATGGTCCTCCCAGATCACGGGCCCGTCCTTGGCCTCGATGCATTCACACGCGACGCCCGGCCCCATCACCTCCGAGAGGCCATAGATGTCGAGCGCGTCGAGCCCGGCGCGCGACTCGATCTCGGCACGCAGCGCCTCGGTCCAAGGCTCGGCGCCGAAGATCCCGATGCGCAGGGAGGTCGCCGCGGGATCGAGCCCCTGGCGCTGCAGCTCCTCGACCAGCGCCAGCATGTAAGAAGGAGTCACCATGATGACGTCGGGCCTCAGGTCGCAGATCAGCTGCACCTGCTTCTGCGACTGCCCGCCCGACATCGGTACCACGGTGCAGCCGAGACGCTCGGCACCGTAGTGCGCCCCGAGCCCGCCGGTGAACAGGCCGTAGCCGTAGGCGATGTGCACGATGTCTCCGGGGCGCGTGCCGGCGGCGCGCAGCGAGCGCGCCACCAGGGCGGCCCAGGTGTCGATGTCCTCGCGGGTATAGCCGACCACGGTCGGCTTGCCGGTGGTGCCGCTCGAGGCATGCAGGCGCACCACCTCGGCGCGCGGCACGGCGAACATCCCGAAGGGATAGTGGGCGCGCAGATCGTCCTTCACCGTGAAGGGAAAGCGCGCCAGGTCGGCGAGCGTCTTCAGGTCGTCGGGATGGGCGCCGGCCAGCTGACACTTGGCGCGATAGGGCGCCACGTTCTCGTAGGCATGACGCACCGACCACTGGAGGCGCGTGAGCTGCAGCGCGCGCAGCTCGTCCTCACCGGCGCGCTCGATCGGCTCCAGCTCGAGGGCGCCACGCCGCGCAGACACGGGGCTCCCCGGCGGACTCAGGCCGACCAGTCAGCGAGCGTGCCGACGAAGGTCTGCATGAAACGGTTCGCCTGGTGGCCGTCCATGACGCGGTGATCGAGCGTGAGGCTAACGTAGCAGCGCGGCCGGACCACGATCTTCTGCTCGTCTCCCTCCTCGACCACCACCGGGCGCTGCTCGAGCTTGCCGACGCCGAGGATCGCCGACTGCGGCTGGTTGATGATGATGGGCGCGGCCAGCAGGCTGCCGCTCACTCCATGGTTCGAGATGGTGAAGGTTCCACCGCGCACATCCGCCGGCGCGAGCCGACCGGCGCGCGCCCGGCTGATCAGATCCTCGAGCCCGCGCGCGATCGCGAACAGATCGAGCGCCCCGGCGTCGTGCAGCACGGGCACGACCAGCCCGGTGCCCTCGACCGCGGTGGCGATGCCGATGTGGATGTCGTCGTAGATCTCGAGCGCCGTATCGGTCCAACGGCTGTTGGCTTCGGGTACCGCGCGGATGGCCGCGACCGCCGCGGTCACGAAATAGGCCGTGAGCGTCAGGGGCGCGCCACGGCGCGCGAATTCCTCGCGCTGACGCGCGCGGTCCTTGAGCACCGCGCCGAGATCCGCTTCGAACACCGTGGTCACGTGCGGCGCCGTATGCAGCAGGCTCTGCGTCATGTGCTCGGCGATGCGCTTGCGCACCGCGGTGTGCGGCACGCGATGGCTGCGGATCGCCGGCCCGTCCGCTGCGGCGGGTGCGGTCTTCGCCGGCGGCCCGCCGCCGTCTGCGGCGGCCGCACGCAGCACATCCTCGACGGTGATGCGGCCGCCGGGGCCCGTTCCGCTGACGCGCTCCTCCGCGAGCCCATGCTCGGCGAGCAGCCGCCGCACCGCGGGGCTCGACTGCCTGCCGGCGCTCGCCGCGGGCACCGCCGCAGCGGCCGCCGCCGCGGCCCCGACCGTGCCGGGGCGCGCCGCGCCCCCGTGGGCCGGCCCCTGCGGCGCGATCCGCGCCTCACCAGTGGCGATGCGGCCGAGCAATTCGCCAGGGGTGATCTCGTCCTGCTCGTGCTTCAGGATCTCGGACAGCACTCCGCTTGCCGGGGAGGCCACTTCGACCGTCACTTTATCGGTCTCGAGCTCGATCAGCGGCTCGTTGGCTTCGACCGGCTCGCCGACGCCCTTCAGCCAGCGCAGCAGCTGCGAGCGCGTGCCCTCGGTCTGCTCCGAGGGAGCGCGGATGTCGAGGGTCGCGCTCATCGGCTCACAGGCTCGCGAGCTTGCGGATGGCGCGCGTGATGCGCGCTACGTCCGGCACGGCGGCCTCGAGCAGCACCGGGCTGTGCGGACTCGGAATGTCGGGCATGGCGAGCCGCTCGATGGGTGCCTCGAGACTGTAGAAGGCCTCGCCGGCGAGCGTCGCCGCCACCTCCGCGCCGAAGCCGCCGGTCAGATTGTCCTCGTGCACGATCAGGCATCTGTGGGTCTTCCCGACTGAGGCGAGCACGCCCGCCTTGTCCCAGGGCGAGAGCGTACGCAGATCGAGTACCTCGGCGTCAACCTGCGACTCGCGGGCAGCGAGCTCGCAGCGCTCCACCATCGCACCCCAGGTGACGATCGTGAGCTCGGTGCCCGCCCGCACCAGGCGCGCGTGCCCGTAGGGCAGGATGAACTGGTCCCCGGGATACGGGCGGCGCGCCCAGGCGCCGTCGAGCATGGCGCGGTGCTCGAAGAAAATGACCGGATCATTGCCGCGCAGCGCCGCGCGCAGCAGCCCCACCGCATCCTCGGCATTCGAAGGCACCGCCACCTGCCAGCCGACGCCGTGCACCCAGGCAACCTCGTTGGTCTGGCTGTGCCAGGGATCGCCGCACTTGAAGAAGCCCCCGGGCATACGCACCACCACCGGCGCGGCGAAGCGGTTGCGCGTGCGCCAGCGCAGCGTCCCGCAGTCATTGAGCTGCTCCGCGGCCGGCTCGGCGTACTTGCGGAACTGGATCTCGGCGACCGGCAGCAGGCCCGCGAGCGCCATGCCGACGGCTCGTCCGATGATCCCCTCCTCGGAGAGGCTGGTGTCGAACACGCGCCCGACGCCGTACTTGTCCTGCAGCCCGAGCGTCGCGCCATGCACCCCGCCCTTTGGCCCGACGTCCTCGCCGAATACCAGCATCCGCGGGTTGAGCGCGAGCTCCGCATCGAGCGTACGGCGGATCGCGGTCAGCATGTTGATGCGCGTCGGTTCCGGCTGCGGCCGCTCGCTCGAAGGCGCGTAGGCGCAGCCTTCCGGCCTCAGGCCGCCCTGCTGCTGCAGCTCGCGCGTGCCGTCGGAATTCTGCGAGAACACGTGCCGCGTCAGCTCGAGCGGATCGGGCGGCGGCCGCGCGAGCGCCCGGGCGACGGCCTCCTCGACCTCCGCCCGCGCCTGCTCGGCAATCTCGCGCCACTCGGCCGCGCTCATCGTGCCGGGCACCAGGAGCTCCCCGAGCCGCGTGAGCGGATCGTGCGCGCGCTCCTCTCTGAGTATCTCGCCAGACTTGTAGGCCTGGGTATCCTGCCCCGAGTGCCCCGACAGTCGCGGAACGGTGAGGCGCAACAGCAGCGGCGCACGAGTGGCGCGCACCTCCGCCACGGCACGCGCGGTGAGCTCGCGGGCCGCTTGCGGATCGCTGCCGTCGCCTTCGAGGATGGTCAGGCCGCCGAAGGCACGCAGGTTCGCGGCAATGTTGCCGCCCGGGGTCTGGTAGGTCGAGGGCACGGAGATGCCGAAGGCGTTGTCCTCTATGTAGAACAGCATCGGCAGGCGCTGCGTCGTCGCGATGTTGAGCGCCGACCAGAAGCCGTTGGTCGCCGTCGAGGCGTCCCCGCCGAGCACCACCGCGATACTGCGCGCGTAAGCCGCCTCGCCGAGCACTTCGTGCCGATAGCGGATCGCCTGCGCCCAGCCGGCCGCCGGCGTGTACTGCGTGCCGACGCCGCCGCAGGCCGGCAGTACGGTGGGCCCGCCCTGCCCCGGCAGGTTGAATACCACACCGATGTCGCGGCCGCCGCTGAAAGCGCCGCTGCGCGCGAGCGGTCCGGCTGCCGCATCCTCCAGGCTGACGCCGAGAGTCAGCATCAGGGGCCGCGAGCGGTAGTAGACCGCGATGCCGTCGTGTGCATCGGTCAGATTCAGTCCGAGGAGGATCTGCGCGAGCTCGTGGCCGCGCGCCGAGAACTGGTAGAGCACCTTGCGCTCCGGAACGAGGCGCGTCTCCTCGATGTCATCGAGCGCGCGCGAGAGCTGCACCAGGCGCGTGACGCGCCGCCAGTCCGCCTGCGGTGCGAGGTGGGTGATCGCGGCAGCGCGGACGGCCATGGGGCTCCTCGGGGGTGGCGGTGGCGCGAAGCTTATGCCCTGAGGACTGCAATTATCTTGCTGAAATTGCGGTGGGGGCCCCTGTTTTGGCAATATTATTGCCATGAAGCGCAGCCTCGATCGGCTGGACCGGCGGATACTGGAGCAGCTCCAGACCGATGCGCGCATCTCCAACCAGGAGCTGGCCAAGCGCGTCGGCCTCTCACCGGCCCCCTGCTGGCGGCGGCTGCGGCGCCTCGAGGAGGCCGGCTTCATCGGCGGCTACGTCACGCTGCTGCGCGCGCCGGCGATCGGGCTGCCGATCCTCGCCTACGCGGTCGTCTCGCTCGAGAACCATCATCCGGAGTCCGTGCGGCAGTTCGATCAGCTGGTGAAGGATCGCCCCGAGGTGCTCGAGTGCCACTCCATGAGCGGCCCGAACGACTACCTGCTGCGCATCGTCGCCGCCAGCATGGAAGCCTACGAGCACTTCCTCTCGACGCAGCTGCTGCAGCTCGCGGCGGTGCGCTCGGTCAACACCAGCTTCGTGCTGCGGACCAAGAAATTCACCACCCGCCTGCCGGTCAGCTGAGCGTCAGTCAGTGGCCTGGCGCTGACACTCACAGCTGGTGGTGTCGGGCCCCGCAAACCAGAAAGCCGATGACACGAGCCGGACGTCGGAGTGTGCCCAGGCACGCGCGAATTCCCGCCCGGCCGCGGCGGCGGCGGCTTTGCGGCCCTGCGCGCGCAGCGCAGCCGCGAGCCCGTAGAGCGCCCAGCCATTGGCCGGGTGACGCTCGAGGTCCTCGCGGTAGAGCCGCTCGGCCTCAGCCGCGCGCCCGGCGACCAGGAGCTGCGCGCCGAGCAGGTGGCGGACCGGGAAGAACCAGCCCGCTCCCTCGCCGCCCGGCAGGCGGTCCTCGGCCGCAGTTGCTTTCTCGAGCTCGGTGACTGCATCGCGGTGGCGAAGCTCGGTGGCGGCGATGCGCGCGGCCACGATCGGCACGGCGACGGCGACCAGCCCTTGCAGCTCTCCACCCCCGAGCCGCTCGAGATCAGCGAGGGCGGCGTGCGCCTCGGCCAGCCGGCCTCGGGCGGCGAGCGCGACGCCGCGCGCATACAGATAGC